>NZ_JBSGSG010000013.1:0-164416 GCF_053606765.1 Streptomyces sp. NPDC055189 | reverse complement strand
GTCCCGCGCGATTCGCGCGGGACACCCGGCACCGTCACACCAAAGGATCAGCCGCTGACGGCCGTCCGCGACGTCACTTCTTCGGGACCCACTTCTCCCACGTCGCCTTGTTCTCCTTGATCCACTTCTCGGCCGCGGCCTCGCCGGACATCTTGTCCTTGGCGATCGACATGGCGACCTCGTTCTGCTCCTCGGTCGTCCACTTGAAGTTCTTCAGGAACTTCGCGGCGTCGCCGCCGTCCTTGGCGAAGTCGGCGTTGAAGTACTTCTGCAGCGGGGTGTTGGCGTAGCCGCACTCGGTCTTGGCCTCGGGCTCGTTGCAGCCCTCCTTGAACTCCGGCAGCTTCACCTCGACCAGGTCCATGTCGGCGTTCGCCCACAGGGGCTCCCACCAGTAGCTGATGAAGGGCTCCTTGGCGTCGTACTTGCGCTGGATCTCCTTGATCTGCGCGGCCTCGTTGCCGGTGTCCTTGATCTTGAAGTTCAGCTTGTGGTTCTTGATCAGGAACTCGTCGTACGTGGTGTACGAGGGGGCCGCGCCGATGAACTCGCCCTTGCCGCCGCTGCGGTTGCTCTTGAAGTCCTTGGCGAACTTGTTGAGGTTCTTGTAGTCAAGGATCTCCGGGTGCTTGTCCGCGTAGTACTTCGGCACGTACCAGCCGATGTGCCCGGTGACGCCCAGGTCGCCGCCCTTGACGACCGTCTTCTTCTGGTCGATGTAGAGCTTCTGCTTCTTGGGCTGGCCGTCCCAGTCCTCCAGGATCGCGTCGGCCTTGCCGTTGTTCAGCGCGTCCCAGGCGATCGGCTCGTCGAGCTGCTGCAGTTCGACCTTCTTGACGCCGACCTCGTCCTCGAGGAGCTTCTTGGCGACCTCGGCGTTGGCGCGCGCGCCGACCCACGAGGGGACCGTGATGGTGACCTCGTCGGCGCTGCCGGAGGACTTCGTGTCGGCGGCGCCGCAGGCGCTGAGCGCCACCATGGACGCGGCGCCGAGACCGGCGACGACGGCTGTGCGTATCCGCTTGTTGTAGTTCACGAGATTGTTCCCTTACGTAGCAGGAGAGCAGCTGAAGAGCGAAGTTCCGCGGGGCGGACGTACGTCAGCGCAGTGCGCGTTCCTTGACGTCGGCGCCGGGCTGGGAGATGCGGTCGAGCAGCAGACCGAGGCAGACGATCGCGATACCGGCCGTCAGACCGAGACCGAGGTCGCCCTTGGTGAGGCCCCTGACCACGTCCACGCCGAGCGCGCCGCCGCCGATCATGCCGCCGATGACGACCATGGACAGGACGAGGACGACGCCCTGGTTGAGGGCGACGAGCAGCGCGGGCCTGGCCAGCGGCAGCTGGACCTGCCGGAGCTGCTGGCCGGTGGAGGCGCCGAGCGAGCGGGCCGCCTCCAGGGCCGAGGGGTCGATCTGGCGGATGCCCTGGGCCGTGATGCGGATGACGGCGGGCAGCGCGTAGATGATCGAGGCCACCGCGGCGGCCGCGGGGTTGGAGCCGAACAGCGCGATCATCGGGATGAGATAGATGAACGCCGGCAGGGTCTGCATGGTGTCGAGCACCGGTCGGATGCCGCGCTCCACCCAGGGCACGCGGGCCGCGAGCACACCGATGGCGAAGCCCAGGATCAGCGTGACCACCAGCGCGGCGATCACCTGCGAGAGCGTGTCCATCGAGCGGCTCCACAGCCCCATCGCGCCGATCGCGGCGAGCGCGAGCACGACGGTGACCGCCGCACGCCAGCGCCCGGCGAGATAGCCGAGGACTCCGGCCACCAGGAGCACCGCCCACCACGGGGTGGCGAGCAAGGCGTCGAACAGCGGGTTGATGCCATAGTCGATGAAGCCGTTCGCCCAGGTGAGCGTGCCGCCGATGACCGGGATGCCGGAGCCGAGCTCGCGCTCGATCCAGCCGACGACCTCGTTGATCGGCTGGGAGATGTCGACGACCCAGTTCTCCGGCCACTCGGTGCGGCCGAGCGCCTGGCCGAGCACGACGGCGCCCGCGACGACCGCGGCCATGACGGCCCACAGGATGCGCGTGGCGAAGGCGCTGCGCGCGGGTACCGCGTCGTCGACGCGTTCACCGAATCCCGCGGTCGTACGGTCGAGCCAGACGGCGATGAGCACGATCGCGATGCCGGCCGGCGCCGCGAGGCCCACGTCGAGGGTGGAGATCGCCGTGAAGATCGGGTCACCCAGACCGCCGGCGCCGACCACCGTGGCCAGGACGACCATCGAGAGACACATCATGATCGTCTGGTTGAGGCCGAGCAGCATCGGCTTGCGGGCCAGCGGAAGCCGCGCCGTCCACAGCCGCTGCCAGGCGCTGGCGCCGAGCGACTGGGAGGCTTCGAGTGCCGCCGCGTCGGCGCCGCGCAGGCCGAGCGAGGTGAGCCGGGCCATCGGCGGGGCGGCGTAGATGACGGTCGCCATGAAGACGGCCGGAGTGCCGACGTCGAACATCAGGACGAACGGCAGCAGGTACGAGAAGGCCGGAAGCACCTGCATGGTGTCGAAGACCGGCCGCAGGATGCGCTCGGCACGGTCCGAGAGCCCGGCGGCGAGGCCAAGAAGCACACCGACAAGCGCCGCGACGGCCACACAGACGACCATCAGGGCGAGGGTCTCCATCGCCTCTTCCCACACGTCGAGCACGCCGATCACCGCGAAGGTGCCGAAGGCGATGCCCGCGAGGGTCAGTGAGCGCTTGCGCAGATTCGCGCCGCCCGCGTACCAGGAGATGAGCACGGCGGCGACGGTCACCCCGATGAAGCCGAGGCTCTCCAGACCGCTGAGCACACCGTCGACCGCGGACTCCGAGGTGTTGCTGATGTGCAGCAGGAAGTACAGAAAGATCGGGTGGGTGTCGCGGTTCTGCGCCATCCAGGTGTTGATGTCGTCGAGCGGCGAGCGCACGTCGAAGGTCAGGTCGGCGGGCCAGACGCCGTTCGCGGTGACGAGCGCCGAGACGACCGCGACCAGGAGGGCGCTGACCAGCAGGATCGCCTTGGGGTTGCGCAGGAGAGCGGCCAGCGGCCCGGGGGCGCCGGAGGGCGGGCCCGGCGGGGACACGCCGTCCTTCTTCTCCAGTACGGAGGCGGGGGCGGCACTCATACGGCTGCCACCGCCTTGTCCTGCGGATCTGTGTCGAGACCCGCGACCACCGCGAGGAGCTGCTCGTGGTCGACGACGCCGAGGGTGCGGCCGCCGTCCACGACGCGGCAGTGCTCGCCGCTGCGCGCGACGGCCTCGATGGCGTCGACGACCAGCGTGTCCGGGCCGATCGCGGCACCGGACTCGGCCTCGTCGCCCATCGCGGGGCGCATGGCGCGGCGTACGGAGATGACCTGTTCGCGCGAGACGTCCTGGACGAAGTCGCGGACGTAGTCGTCGGCCGGGTTGGCGACGATCTCCTCGGGGGTGCCGAGCTGCACGATGGCGCCGTCCCGCATCAGCATGATGCGGTCGCCCAGGCGCAGCGCCTCGCTCAGGTCGTGGGTGATGAAGACCATCGTGCGGCCCTCTTCGCGGTGCAGGCGGATGACCTCTTCCTGCATGTCCCGCCTGATCAGCGGGTCGAGCGCGCTGAACGGCTCGTCGAAGAGCAGCACTTCGGGGTCGACGGCAAGGGCGCGGGCCAGGCCGACGCGCTGCTGCTGGCCGCCGGAGAGCTGGGTGGGGCGGCGCTCTTCGAGGCCTTCGAGGCCGACCTTGGCGACGACCTCCATGGCCTTGGCGCGGCGCTCCGCCTTGCTGACGCCCTGGATCTCCAGGCCGTAGCCGACGTTGTCCAGGACCGAACGGTGCGGAAGGAGGCCGAAGTTCTGGAAGACCATCGCGGCCTTGTGGCGGCGCAGCTCGCGCAGCTGGTTCTTGTCCATGGCGAGGACGTCCTTGCCGTCCATGGATATGGACCCGCTGGTCGGCTCTATGAGCCGGGTCAGGGTCCGCACCAGCGTGGACTTGCCCGACCCGGAGAGGCCCATGACGACGAAGACCTCGCCGCGCTTGACGTCGAAGCTGACGTCCCGCACGGCCGCGGTGCAACCGGTGCGCTCGCGCAGCTCGGTGGCGGAGAGTGCCGCGTACTCCTCGTTGCCCGGGATGCGCTGCGCCTTGGGTCCGAAGACCTTCCACAGGTCCCGGACGGCGAAGACGGGCGCCGCGGGCTCGGGCGCCGTCGGCTCGGGGGCGGGCGTCTTGTCAGTGGTGGTGGTCATCGGACATCACTCCTGGTCAGCAGTTCAGCGCACTTTTCCCCGACCATGAGTACTCCGATCATCGGGTTCACGGCAGGCATCGTCGGGAAGACGGATGCGTCCGCGATTCGGATTCCCTCGAGGCCCCGAATCCTCAGCTCCGGGTCGACTACGGCAAGTTCATCAGTGGAAGCACCCATTCGGCAGGTTCCTGCCGGGTGGTACACGGTGTGGGCGGCCTTGCGCACCAGCTCGCTGATCTCGGCGTCGTCGGTGACGTCGGGACCGGGGAAGACCTCACGCTTGAGCCACTTGGCGAACGGCTCGGCCTGCGCGACCTTGCGGGCCAGTTTGATGCCGTCGACGAGCGTCTGCCCGTCGTAGTCACTTTCGTCCTCGAAGTACTTGAAGTCGAGAGCAGGCTTTGCTTCCGGGTCAGCCGATGTCAGATAGATACGTCCTCGTGCCCTGGACTTGGGAATGTTCGGGGTCATCGAGACGCCGTGCTCCGGGCGTTCGTAGCCCATGCGCTCCGGATTGTCCGTGAACGGGATCTGGTAGAAGTGGAACATCAGGTCCGGACCCTTGTGGTCCGGGTCCCGCTTCACGAACAGGCCCGCGTCGGAGTCCATCGCGGAGTTGTCGGGCAGCGGCCCGTTGGTCTCCCAGACGATGACCGACTCGGGGTGGTCCAGGAGGTTCTCGCCGACGCCCGGCAGGTCGTGCACGACGGGGATGCCGAGGGCTTCGAGGTCCTTGGCGCGGCCGATGCCGGAGTGCATGAGCAGACGCGGGGTGTCGACGGCGCCCGCGCAGACGAGCACCTCGCGGCGGGCGGTGAGCAGTTGCTCCGCGCCCTCCTTCGTACGGATGCGGACACCGCGCGCGGTGGTGCCCTCCAGCTCCAGCTTGGTGGCCCAGGTCTCCAGGTACAGCCGCAGGTTGGGGCGGTCACCGGCCTCCATGTGGGGGTGGAGGTAGGCGACGGACGCGGAGGAACGCTTGTTGTTCTCCGGGTGGTACGAGAGGTCGAAGAAGCCGACGCCCTCGTCGAAGGGCTTGTCGTTGAAGCCGACGACCTCGGGGACGCCGAGCGCGCTCTTCGTCGCCTCGACCCAGTCGGTGGCGATCTGGTTCTGGTCCTTCTTGGCGACGCGCACGATGTTGTTGCGCAGCTTGCCGAAGAAGGGGTCCATCGCCGCTGAGCCCCAGCCGGTGGCGCCCGCCTCTTCCCACTCGTCCCAGTCGGAGGGCAGCGGCTTGAAGGAGATCAGGGTGTTGTGCGACGAACAGCCGCCGAGGACCTTGGCGCGGCTGTGCAGGATGTGCGAGTTGCCGCGCGGCTGCTCGGTGGTCGTGTACCCGTAGTCGAGGTCGCCGCCGAGGAGGCCGAGCCAGCGGCGCAGCGTCAGGACGTCCTCGCGGTCGATGTCGCTGGGGCCGCCCTCGATGACGGCGACGGTGACGCCGGGGTCCTCGGTGAGGCGGGAGGCGATCACCGACCCTGCGGTACCGCCGCCGACGATGACGTAGTCGTACTCGGTGGTCTCAGCCATGCGTGCTGCTCCTCTTCCTGCGAGGTGTGGTGCAAGGTGCTTGCGCGTATAGAGCGGGGGGTGCTCGGACGTACGGACATACATACGTGCGCGGGGGCGGGACTGCCGCCCTCGCGCACGCCTCTACGAGTCGGGCCTCAGCCCGCGAACCAGCGGACTGGCTGCGGTGCGAGGTTCTGGTAGATGTGCTTGGACTCGCGGTACTCGGCGAGCCCGGCGGGTCCGAGCTCGCGCCCGACGCCGCTCTTGCCGAAGCCGCCCCACTCCGCCTGCGGCAGGTAGGGGTGGAAGTCGTTGATCCAGACCGTGCCGTGGCGCAGGCGCCGGGCCATGCGGCGGCCCAGGCCCGCGTCGTTGGTCCAGACGGCGCCCGCGAGACCGTATTCGGTGTCGTTGGCGAGCGCCACGGCCTCGTCCTCGGTACGGAAGGTCTCGACGGTGAGGACCGGGCCGAAGACCTCTTCGCGTACGACGCGCATCTCGCGGTGGCACTGGTCGAGCACGGTCGGCTCGTAGAAGTAGCCGGTCGCGGGTCGCACTTCGCTGGGCTCGGGGCGCTTGCCGCCGGAGCGCAGGACCGCGCCTTCCTCAAGGGCGGAGGCGACGTACGACTCGGTCTTCTCGCGCTGCTGCTGCGAGACGAGCGGGCCGCACTCCACGCCGTCCTCGGTGCCGCGGCCGAGCCTGATGCGGCTCGCGCGGCGGGCGAGTTCGGCGACGAAGCGCTCGCGCACCGACTCCTCGATGATGAGGCGGCCACCGGCGGAGCAGACCTGCCCGCTGTGGATGAAGGCGGCGTTCAGCGCCTGGTCGACGGCGGTGTCGAAGCCCTCCTCGGTGGCGCAGGCGTCGGCGAAGACGACGTTCGGGTTCTTGCCGCCGAGTTCCAGGGCGACCTTCTTGACGCCAAGGGCCGCGGCCTGCGCGACCTTGGTGCCGGAGACGAGGCCGCCGGTGAAGGAGACCAGGTCGACGTCGGGGTGGTCGGACAGGCGCGCGCCGACGGTGTGGCCGGGGCCGGTCACGATGTTCGCGACACCGGCCGGGAGGCCCGCCTCGACGAGCAGCTCGATCAGCGCGACCGTCGTCAGCGGAGTGACCTCACTCGGCTTGATGACGAAGGTGTTGCCCGCGGCGAGCGCGGGGGCGATCTTCCAGCTGGCCTGCAGGAGCGGGTAGTTCCAGGGCGTGATCATCGTGCAGACGCCGATCGGCTCGTGCACGACGACGCTGTGGATGTCGTCGGACCCGGCGTCGACCACACGGCCCGCGCCCTCGCCGATCACCAGGTCGGCGAAGTACCGGAAGGCGTCGGCGACGCAGTCGACGTCGACGCGGCCCTCTTCGACGGTCTTTCCGGCGTCGCGGCTCTCCAGGAGCCCGATCTTCTCGCGGTCCCGTACGAGGAGGTCGGCCACGCGGCGCAGCAGCGCGGCCCGTTCGGCGACGGGCGTGGCCGGCCACGGTCCGTGGTCGAACGCCTCACGTGCGGCGGCGATGGCCGCGTCGGTGTCCTCGGTGCCGCCCTCGGCGATCAGTGCGAACGGCTTGGCATCAGCCGGGTCGAGGATCTCGCGCGTGGCGCCGGAGAGGGCGTTTCGCCACTCTCCGCCCACATGGATGGTCTGTTGTGCGGACACGTCCCGTTTGCCTTCCGTTCCTGTCATACGCCCCGCCTGTCACTCGCGGTAGCCGGGTCCATCTGCCCTAAGGCAGAGAAACCATGCGCATTACATAACTGAAAGTGCTCTGTGTCACTGCGTGTGCGGGCACTTGGGGCGAAAGGTACGCGGAAAGACGGGTTTGTGCGGCCAAGTTGCCGATTTAGCTGCGGTCCCGGATGTCGTCCCCCTCGAAATCGAGGTCCTCGGGCTCGTCCTGCACGGCGAGTCCGGCCACCCACAGCGGCATCAGCCAGTGCACGACGAACGCGGTGAAGAGCACGGGGAAGAGCAGCCCCTCGGCGCCCCATCCCCGGTTCGCGACGACCCCCGCGCCGACCGCGGCGGCCAGGAGCAGCCACAGCATGATCTGCCGGGCGCGTGCCTCGACGCGGAGCCGCTCCGCGCGCTGCCGCTCGTCGAGGGCGCGTTCGCGCAGGTCCAGGAGGCCGCGCGTGGCGGCGTTGATGACGCCGGTGGCGACGCACCACGGCAGCAGGAGCCCGAGCATCGTCCACATCGCCCAGCGCTGATCGCCGACGACCGTGAGCAGCCAGGCCGCGACGCTCGCCACGGTCAGCGCGATGTGGGCGCCGACCGCGATGCGCCTGCGTGTGACGGTGGCGTACATGGGCGCCGCCTCGCGCCGGTTCATGAGCGCGACCATCCGCCGGTCGTACCCGGTCATCTCCCGCGTCCGTATCCCCTGCGCCCGCGTTCCCCGCACCCGCTGCTGGTCCGTCATCCCTTGCTCCTCCCGTAGACCTCGTCCGTGAGCGGGCGGAACGGCTCGAGGGAGAACAGCGCCTCCACCGGCAGCCCGAAGAACCCCGCGATCTTCAGCGCCAGGTCGAGGCTGGGGTTGTACTGCCCGCGCTCGATGTAGCCGATGGTCTGGTAGTGGACTCCCACCGCCTCGGCCAGGCTCTGGCGCGACACCTTCCGCTCCGCGCGCACCATCGCCAACCTGTTGTGCACTTGCTCGCTCATGTATAAGAAGTACTACATTGCTGAGCAGGTGCGCAACGGGAGGGTGCGTACAGCCGTGTCAGTCCGAGCCGGGCTCGGGGCAGATCTCGT
This sequence comes from Streptomyces sp. NPDC055189, assembly GCF_053606765.1. Classification (NCBI taxonomy): domain Bacteria; kingdom Bacillati; phylum Actinomycetota; class Actinomycetes; order Kitasatosporales; family Streptomycetaceae; genus Streptomyces; species Streptomyces sp. NPDC055189. Next base: position 155,915 of record NZ_JBSGSG010000013.1, on the reverse strand, counting down.
CCGGCGGGCAGAACCACGTGAGCGCGACGGTCATGAAGTCCTCCTCGTCGGCCCTGCCGTCCGTGTCGGAGCCGTACACCGCGAGGGCGTACAGCTCGCCGTCCACTGCCTCGAAGCGGTGGTCGACGACGTGCCAGGTGCCGATGTCCGGCTCGCCCTTGAACCGGTCGGCCGTGTATTCGAGCCGTGCCGCGGGACGGCCCCCGTCGTCCGTGCGCTCCAGAGGCGCGAGTTGGTCGAAGCCGCCGGGCTTGCCTTCCGCGTCCAGCCACATCCGCAGCGATTCGTACGGTGACGGCTCCGCCACCCGGTACACCTGCAGCCGCCGGTTTCCCTCCGGACTGCGGTAGTTGACGATGGTGGAGTCCTGGCCGGGGTCCGCGTCGCGAATCCAGCCCCTCGGCACCGCGAGCCGGTAGCCCTCCTGGTCGGTCACCTCTTCGTACGGGGCCGGCGGCACGCCCTCCGGGGAGGGGGCCGCGGTGTCCCCGCCCTCACCGTCCGTGCCGGCGTCGGCGCTCCGCACGGGCTCGTGTGCCGTCAGATACCCCTTCGGCTCCGGCTCGTCCTTCCAGCCGAGCGCCCATGCCCCGAAGACCAGACCGCACACCGCGAGGAGCGCCACGGCGCCGCGCTGCGCCTTGCCCTGGCGCACCGCGTCGCGGTCGTGGAGCTCGGCGATCCGCTGTTCCTGCTCGTGGCCGACCCATTCCTGGCGGTCGTCGTCGAAGATGCGCACCGCTCGTCACTCAGCCCGTGATCTGGGCGATCGCCTGGAGGACCGCCGTGACGGACGCGGCTGTCGCGGCGGCGGCGCCGTACTGCTCCAGGCGCGTACGGAGCCTGCCGAGCAGCCCGCTGCCACTGTGTCCCGCGCGGCCGATCTCCCGCTCCACCTCGTCCAGTTCGGTGTCGAGTGCCTGGTCGTCGGCAGTGAGTTCGGACGCCCGGCTCAACTCCCCCCGAAGTGCCCGGACCTGCGTGAGCAGGTGCTGCTGCCTCGGGTCCGACACCACCACCGTGTGGTTGGTGGACTCCGCCTTGCCGTGCGAACCGAAGGCCTGCGAGCCGCCGGTGATCGAACCGATCTGGACGTGCGCTCCCCCGCCGGTGTCCCCGTCGCCGCTCATGCCGTGCTCCTCTCGGTGGTGTGCGTGGCCTGGCCGTGGGAGCCGGTGGCGAGAGCGCCGCCGGACATCTCCGAGATGTAGACCCCGCTGTTGTTGATCTGCGTGATGTGCTGTTCGAGCCGGTCCGTGCGGAAGCCACCGGCCCGCAGCGCGTCGCGCACGCCCTCGCCGATGCGGTCCTGGAGGGTACGGATGTAGCGGGCGACGTCCATCTCCTGGAAGAGCGAGAGGTCGTCGGTGCTCGCCAGTTGCCGCAGGCTGACCAGCGGGGCGTCCGGCGGCGGCTGCACGGGGCGGCCGATGCCGAGCCGGACGCACAAGGACCGCAGGGACCGCAGGGCGCGTGCGGGTGCCGCGGCGGGCTCGGACGCGGCTTCGGGCTGGGCCAGCCAGAGCCGGAACGAGGGGATGAGCGAGGGCAGTGCGCGCAGGGCCGCGATGCCGACCGCCACGCCCACCGCGGGACCGTCGACGCAGGCCCGCACGGCGTCGCGGACCGGGCCTTCCGGCTCTCCGGCCACGATCGCGTCGACCTCGCGGAACGCGGGGACGATCGGCCCGAGCACGTGCGGCACCACTTCGAGGACCAGCATGCCGCCCTGCGTGTGCACCCGGACCAGGAGCGAGACGACGACCTGTTCGTTCCACGCGCCGACCCGGATCCGCAGGAAGTGCCGCCGCGCCTCGCCGCCCTCGCCCGCCGCCCGTTCGAGATGCCGGGCGGCCTGCCCGGAGTCGTAGACCCCCGCGGTATCGAAGCCGTGTCCGGTGTAGAGCTGCTCGTCGCGGCCCGCGCCCGCGGGGAGATAGACGAACTCCTCGATCTCCAGGTCCCGCAGGCGGTCCACACTGGTGGCGGCGGCGGACCGGCGCAGATCCTTCAGGCGCGGCTCGATCATCTTGATGACCTCACGCGCGGCGAGCGGTTCATACGCGCGCGCAGAGGGCACCACGCCGATCCCGCCGTCCTTCTCCGTCTCGGCGCGCCGCAGTTCGAGCACGACCGACCACGGCTTGCGGGGCTTTCCCGCGCCGACGAAGGGGCGGTTGGCGTCGTAGAGGGTGACCGGCGCGTTCTGCTCGCGGTGGATGCAGTCGACGATGCGGGAGAACCGTTTCGGGATGCCGGGCTGTTCGGTCTCGGCGAAGGTCTGGCGGGCCAGCTGCGTGCGCAGGGTCCGCTTGCGCAGGAACTGGTGGCGCCACACCACGGCCGCGACGAGCAGCGGGAAGATCAAGGGGTACGGGGTGTCCCTGACCACGGCGATCGCGGAGACCGCGTACGAAGCGGCGCACCACCACGCGAACGCCGTCACCAGCCAGCCGATCCTGCGCCGCAGCCAGGCCAGCGGTGCGGGCAGCTCCAGCTGCCGCAGGGTCCCAGCGTCCGTACCCCGGCCCGAGACGGCCCTGGCGAGCCACAGGAGCAGGACCACCACGGCGTACGCGATCGCCCAGCCGCCCGGCACGAACGCGCCGAACGTGCCGCCGGGGCCCGAGTCGACGAGGTCATCCGGGTCGAAGGCGAGCAGCGCCAGGTCCGCCCCGGAGACACCCGAATCTCCGTCCCGCGAGTCCTCGAGGGCGTCCCAGGTCATCACCGCGTCGGTGGCGAGGAACCCGATCCACACGGCGGCCAGGAGCAGCGCGGTGAACAGTTCGTCGCGCCGGGCGCGCAGCGCGTGCGCGAGCACCGGAAGGACGTCGGCACCGAGCGGCGGCGCCACGGGGCGCTCCGCGTGGCCGACGAGTTCTGAGACGACCTTCCTGCGAAACACCGCGTCCAGATGGACGCCGGCGCAGAGCAGTCTGGTGGCCTCGGTACTACCTGCCATGGCCAACTCCGTCAGGATAAAGCGGAATTGGAGAGTAACTGAGCGTGTACACCATGGCCACAGAAAGGCGTTTTTACCCCTCGGATAAGTGAAGGAACGCACCTCGCCCCCGGCTGCCGATCGAGCGGCTGCCGGGGGCGAGGTGGGCGAACGCGCGTACGGGCGGAGCCGTACGTGAGGCCGTACTAGATGAGGCCGAGGCCGCGGACCGCCTCGCGCTCCTCGGTGAGCTCCTGCACGGACGCGTCGATGCGCGTGCGCGAGAACTCGTTGATCTCCAGGCCCTGGACGATCTCGTACTTGCCGTCATTGGTGGTGACGGGGAAGGAGGAGATGAGGCCCTCCGGAACGCCGTACGAGCCGTCCGACGGGATACCCATGGAGGTCCAGTCACCGGCGGCCGTGCCGTTCACCCACGTGTGGACGTGGTCGATGGCGGCGTTGGCGGCGGACGCGGCCGAGGACGCGCCACGGGCCTCGATGATCGCGGCGCCGCGCTTGGCGACGGTCGGGATGAAGTCGTCGGCGAGCCAGGACTGGTCGCTCACGACGTCCGCGGCGTTCTTGCCGGCGATCTCCGCGTGGAAGATGTCGGGGTACTGGGTGGCCGAGTGGTTGCCCCAGATGGTGAGGCGCTTGATGTCGGCGACCGAGGAGCCGGTCTTCTTCGCGAGCTGCGAGAGCGCGCGGTTGTGGTCCAGGCGGGTCATCGCGGTGAAGCGCTCGGCCGGCACGTCCGGGGCGGCGGCCTGCGCGATGAGCGCGTTGGTGTTGGCCGGGTTGCCCACGACGAGGACCTTGATGTCGTCCGCGGCGTTGTCGTTGATGGCCTTGCCCTGCGGCTTGAAGATGCCGCCGTTGGCGGAGAGCAGGTCGCCGCGCTCCATGCCCTTGGTGCGGGGGCGGGCACCGACGAGGAGGGCGACGTTCGCGCCGTCGAAGGCGACGTTCGGGTCGTCGCTGATCTCGATCGAGTTCAGCAGCGGGAAGGCACAGTCGTCGAGCTCCATGGCGGTGCCCTCGGCGGCCTTCAGGGCCGGCGTGATCTCGAGCAGTCGCAGGTTGACCGGCACGTCCGCGCCGAGCAGGTGGCCGGAGGCGATGCGGAAGAGCAGCGCGTAGCCGATCTGGCCGGCCGCGCCGGTGACGGTGACGTTCACGGGAGTGCGGGTCATGGCGATCTCCGTAAGAAAGCTGGCGGTGGGGGTCCCTGCCCCTTGTGCTGGATCCCCTGCCGACGCCCTCGTCGATCGCCTCTCGATGATCGATCTCTTGGCATCAAGAGAGATCCGCCGTCAGGCTATCGCGCCCCGCCGACCCCCGAACCCCGGGAGGGTGTGGCCCACCCCACAGAGATCCATCCGCGCTGTCCGGAGGGGCTCCGCGGACCCCGTTCGGCCCCCGCGAAAAATCTGCGAAACAGACAGGCATGGCTTCGACAAGTGCGGGCACACGGAGCAGTACCCCCACGGGAGTGGTCACACCCCCGGGCGGCCACCACGCTCCCCCCCCCTGTGGTGGCCGCCACCTCCCGCCGATGGGGCCACCCCCTCGAAGCCCGGTCCGGGCGACGCCTACTGCGTGCAGCCCGTCTGGCCGGCCTTGAGCGTCGCGCAGGCCTCCGCCGACGCACCGTCCTTGACGGCCACCATCGGGGTGTAGGCGTCCAAGTCCGCGTTCACGGTCCCGTTCTGCTTGGCGGCGCCCTCGCCGGTGATGGTGACCTTGTCGCCCGGCGCCGCCTGCGTGATGCGCGCCCAGGCCGCCCCGCACGTCTTGCTGTAGCGGACCTCGACCAGCGCCTTGCCGACCGTGGCGCGGGTCGTCGTGCTGGCCAGCTCGCCGCCGCAGCCCATGGTCTCCGGGTCCTTGCCGGTGCAGCTCTTGCCGCTGCACTCGACGCCCGCGGGCAGGTCCTTGTCGCTGGCGCTCGGGGACGCCGACGGCTTGGCGCTCTCGTCGCCCTTGTCGTCCTTGCCGAGGTCCGTCAGGAAGACGGCGGCGGCTATGACGACGAGCGCGCCGACGACACCCGCGAGGAACATCGTCAGCTTCCTGCGCCGCCGCTGCCGGTCGGGAGAGTCCGCGCCGCGGCCCGGCCCCTGCGCGCCGGGCGGCGCCGCGACGACACCCAGGTCGCCTCCGCCCGCGCCCGCGGGTCCGTACGAAGGTGTCTGCGGCGGGACCGTGGGCGCGGGGCCCGCGACCCCGGGGGCGCCCCCGCCCGCACGGCCGGGGCGGTCGGGGCGCTCGGCGGAATCCACACCGGAACCGGAACCGGAACCGACTCCCCCACCTGCGCCCGCACCCGGCGCGCCGTTGCGTGCCGTGCCGCCGTTCTCCTTGCCCTTGGTCTTGGGCGGGTTCGGCCCCAGCTCCCCGAGCGCGGCCCGCGCCTGGGAGATCCGGATCGCCTGCATGGTCATGTCGTGCCGCATCTCGGAGCGGCTCCACGCGCGCTCGGCGAGCTCCCACATGGTGATGAGGTGAACGGGGTTGGTGCCCGTCACCTCGGCAAGCGCGACGATCGCACCCTTCGGAGCGAGCAGCCGCCCGTTCAGATAGCGCTCCCACGACGTCTTGCTGTACCCGGTGCGGTCGGACACCGCGGCGATGCTCAGGCCACTGCGGTCGACGAGCCTTCGCAACTGACTGGCGAACTCCCTGACCTGCGGGTCGAGCTCATCCGGTAGCGCCTTCCAACGAGGCATTACTCCCCCTATTCCCCCCGTACGTGCCAACTTGCCCCCGCGCGTGGTTCCCCCCGCTCTGCCCATGAGGCAGCCCCCGCTGCTCCCTGTCATGGGCTACCCAGAGGGATGCCGGAAGTCAGGATGTCAGTTCCCGGACCGGGGGCGCACGGGAGCGTTCGGGCCACTGGCGTGCACCGTCGCACTCCTTGCGGTCCGGCGTCCAGTGTCCCACCGCCGTCCCGGTCCACGATGCGGAACCCCAGGTAGCGGCCCGGGACGTCCCATGGCGTCCCGATTGCACGGGTTCACCCTTTTGCGAATTGCCGCCGGGCGGAAGCATCGGAGACGTCAACGCAGCACCTAGGGGGATCACATGCACACCAGTATGGCCAAGCGGAAGCGGCTGCTCGCCTCGGCGGTCGCCGTGACGGCGGGGGCGGCCATCGCGCTCGGCGGCACCGCGTCGCTCGCACAGGCCAGTGGGCCGCACGTCGTCGACGGCAAGGGCGCCGCGTACAACGACTGGGGCGACGAGGGCACCCTGTCCCGGCACAGCCACGCGAACAGCAACGCCACGCGCCTCTGGCAGACCGTCCTGTACGCGGACGGGGCCAAGTGGAAGGACGGCAACGGCAACCGGCACATCTTCAAGAAGTCGGACATCGACGGCAGCTTCGGCCGCAAGACCGAGTCGGCCACGAAGTGGTGGCAGCAGCACGAGGACCTGGAGGACGTCGACGGCATCGTCGGCAAGGAGACGTTCGGCGTCGCCGACGACTTCCTGAACGGGCCCGGCGGCGGCGGACACATCACTTACAGCGGCTACAAGCACGACGCCGGCTTCAAGCGCCTCTCCGGCACGTACTACGTGAAGATCGACGGAAAGTGGAAGAAGGCCGCGTACAACTGGCGCGGCTGACAGCCGACTCCGGCAGCCTCTCCCGCACGCGGGGGCCGTCACTTGGTGGCGGCCCCCGCTCCGTGCGCGCGGCGCTACCGGGCCAGGACCCACAGCAGCACCGCGAGCAGCAGTACGACGACGACGAGCGCGGAGCAGGCGACGAACCGCCAGGGCGGCGCGGGAGCGGGCAGTTCCCACCAGGGGAGGGTCTCCTCGTCACCGGGGAACTCGGCATCGGAGAACTCGGCACGGGAGAGTTCGGCACGGGACAGTTCGGCCCGAAAGGGCTCGCCCCCGGACCGCACCCCGCTCCCGCTCCCGCTCCGTACGACGGCGACCTCCTCGACCACCTCTCCCCGCGGCCACACCCGCACCGCCAACTCCCAGCGCGCCCCGAACCTCTCCGGGTCCGCTCCCGCCACCCGGCACAGCGCCGCGACCGCCTGCCGGGGCGGCGGCTGCTGTGCGTTGAGGTAACGCTGCCAGGAGGACTTGCTGTAGGACGTCTCCTTGCCGAGTGCGATCAGGCTCAGGCCGGTGCGGTCCTTGAGCAGCCGCAGCTGTTCGACGAAATGCCGTACTTCCGGCGGAAGTGCCTCCGGAAGCGGCTGCCAGGCAGCACTCATGCTTCACCCCCAGCATGTGCCCAGTTTGACCCCATGACGGCGGGCCGACCCGAAGTGGTTCCCTCCGCGCGGACCACCGCGTGTAGCGGCCCGGGCACACCGTGGCGGAATGGTCACCTCCGTGCCACAGGAGCAAGGCAGCCCTTGTATGGAATTAGTAAGGGCGTGACGCTGAATCTCGTTGGAACGGCCTCCCCACCAACCGGCGGCGCTCGTCCTCCCACGGGGGAGAGGACGGGCGCCGTCTCCGTTCCGCCGGGCAGCGCGTCGCGTTCAGCGGCCGCCGCCGCCCGGCGTCACGAGGCCCGTCTCGTACGCCACCACCACCGCCTGGGCCCTGCTGTCCAGGTCGAGTTTGGTCATCGTGCGGTTCAGGTGGGTCTTGACGGTGGCCTCGCTGATGTAGAGCCGCTCCGCGATGTCCGCGTTCGACAGGCCCGTGGCGATCAGTTTCAGGACCTCGACCTCGCGCAGGGTCAACGACCGCAGATCGGGCGGCGGTTCAGCGGATCCACCGGTCCCCGGCCCTGCCTGCCGGGCGAAGGCCTCGACGAGGCGGCAGGTCACGCTGGGCGCGAAGAGCGCGTCACCGCCGCCGACGGCGGCCACCGCGGCGAGCAGACGCTCGGGCCCGGAGTCCTTGAGCAGGAAGCCCGAGGCTCCGGCCCGCAGCGCCCCGTACACGTACTCGTCGAGATCGAACGTGGTGAGGACCAGGACGCGCGGCGGCGGTTCGGGGGCCTCGGCGAGGATCTTCTCGGTGGCCACGATGCCGCTCATGCCGGGCATGCGGATGTCCATCAGGATCACGTCGGGCCGCGTCGACGCGGCGAGCGCGACGGCTTCCACCCCGTCGCCCGCCTCACCGACGACCTCGATGCCGGGCGCGGCACGCAGCAGCCCCACCAATCCGGCCCGGATCAGGAACTGGTCGTCGACCACGAGCACCCTGGTCATTTAAGTCGCGTCGTCCCCCTGCGATGCGGCCTGCGCGGAGGTCGGCAGGGTCAGGCGCACGGCGAACCCTCCCTCGCTCAGCGGGCCGATGCTGATCGTCCCGCCGTAGAGCTTGGCCCGCTCCCGCATCCCAATCAACCCGTGGCCGCTTCCTGTACGCACTCTGTCCGGAATCACCCCCTCTCCGTCATTGGTGACGGAGACCGTCAAGTGGTGTGTCTCATAACGCAGTTCGACCACCGCGTCGGCCCCTCGCGCATGCTTCAGTACGTTGGTCAGGGCCTCCTGGACCACGCGGTACGCGCAGAGCTCGACACCGGGTGCGAGCTGCCGCGGAGCCCCCTCGACGCGTAGCTCGACGGCGGCTCCCCCGGACCGCACCCGCTCGACCATCTCGCCGAGCCGTGCGAGCCCCGGCATCGGGGCGTCGGGCGCGCCGTCCCCGTCCTCCTGCGCGCGCAGCACCCGCAGCATGCGGCGCAGCTCCTCAAGAGCCTCGCCGCTGGTGCCGGAGATGGTGGAGAGCGCGGCGTGGGCGGTGGCCGGATCCGAGGTGAAGACGAACTTCGCGAGGCCGGCCTGCACGGAGATCACGGACATGTGGTGGGCGACGACGTCGTGCAACTCCCTTGCTATGCGCCCGCGTTCCTCGGCCACCTCGCGCCGCGCCCGCTCGTCCTGCTCGCGCTTGAGCTGCCTGGCCAGCTCGGCGGACCGGCGTGCGACGTACCCGAACCGCCAGATGACCAGGGGAAAGCCGATGGCCTGCCCGACCACGGACGCCATCGACGCCCCTTCGCTCACCACGCCCGCGTAGATCCAGACGGCGCTCATCAGGACGCCGCAGGGAACGGAGATACGGGCGGGCCGCAGGGCCGTGACCGTGTAGACGGCGAGCATGGGCGCGAAGGTGTTCACGACGGGCCAGTAGCCCGCGGTGACATACGCGGCCCACACCAGATGCACCACGAGCAGGACCGCGAGCGGCGCCTTGGAGCGGAACGCGGCCGGCACATTGGCGAGCGCCACCAACGCGTAACCGCGGGCGTCGAGTTCGGGCCACCCCTGCCGCTGCGACTCCTGCCCGAGGAGTACGGCGACCGTCGTCAGGGCGACCGCGATCGACGTGTCGGCGACGAGGGGGCGGATCCGCATCGCCGCAGCGTAGCCCCGGTGCGGCGGGCGGCACGTCAAACTTCCGCGGTACCGCGGAAGTTGCAGGAACCACGGCCGTACTCCGCGGGACGTACCCGAACCTCAACCCGGCACGGGACGACTCCCCCGCCCCGCCGCCGTAGCTTGTTGCACCGGCGCGCTCGTCCTCCCGCGGGGGAGAGGACGAGCGGCCGCCGCGGGCCGGGGCCGCGCTAACTGCTGATCGTGAAGTGCAGGATGCCGTCCAGGAACGGGACCTGCAGCCCGTTCGGCTGCGCCATCAGCGCGAGCAGGACGATGACGGCCCCGAGGCCGCCGTACGTGACCATGTCCGTGAAGCGCGAGCGGACCGCGAGCATGCCGACGCCGGGCAGCGCCCAGCGCAGGACGGCGCCGCCGATCAGTGCGAGGCCGATCAGGATCGTGCCGGCGCGGAACACGTCGAAGGCCGTGAGCAGCAGGCCGAGCCCCACCGTCGAGAGCACGCTGAGCAGCGGCCACTGCCGGGCGGGTGCGGGGGCGTCGCCGCCCGCGGCCCGGCCGCCGCCCTCGGGGCGCGCGGTGTCCCGGGTCAGGAGCGGGAAACGCCGGGTGGTCTTCTTCGGCCCACCGGGGCCGGGGGCGCTGACGGCGCCCTTGGCCTCGGTGTCCTCCACCGCTTCGGCCTCTGTCACCCCGGTCTTTGCCACCTCGGCCTTTGTCCCCCCGGTCTTTGCCGCCTCGGCCGTTGCCGCCTCGGTCTCCGTCACGTCGGCCGGCGATGCCCCTTGATCAGGTTCTGCGCTCATGGGCTCACCCTTTCCCGTTTCAGCTCGCGGCGGCGGACGCGGCGCGCTCGGCCGCCTCGACGACGTTGACGAGCAGCTGTGCGCGCGTCATCGGGCCGACGCCGCCGGGGTTCGGCGAGATCCAGCCCGCGACCTCACGGACGCCGGGGTGCACGTCGCCGACGATCTTGCCGGTCTCGTCGCGCGAGACCCCGACGTCCAGGACCGCGGCGCCCTGCTTCACGTCCTCGGGCTTGATCAGGTGCGGGACGCCCGCGGCGGCCACGATGATGTCGGCCTTCTGCAGGTGGAAGGCGAGGTCGCGCGTACCGGTGTGGCACTGCGTCACCGTCGCGTTCTCCGAGCGGCGGGTGAGCAGCAGCGGCATCGAGCGGCCGATCGTCACACCGCGGCCGACGACCACGACCTCGGCGCCGTTGATCTCCACGCCGTACTGACGGAGCAGCGTGATGATGCCGAACGGCGTGCAGGGCAGCGGCGCGGGCTCGTTCAGGACGAGGCGGCCGAGGTTCATCGGATGCAAACCGTCGGCGTCCTTGGCCGGGTCCATGAGCTCCAGGACGCGGTTCTCGTCGATGCCCTTGGGCAGCGGGAGCTGCACGATGTAGCCGGTGCAGGCGGGGTCCTCGTTGAGCTCGCGGACGACGGCCTCGATCTCGTCCTGCGTCGCGGTCGCGGGCAGTTCGCGCTGGATGGAGGCGATGCCGACCTGCGCACAGTCGCGGTGCTTGCCGGCGACGTACTTCTGGCTGCCCGGGTCGTCACCGACCAGAACAGTCCCGAGGCCGGGCGTCAGGCCCCTCTCCTTCAGGGCCGCCACGCGGGCGGTCAGTTCGGACTTGATCGCGGCTGCGGTGGCCTTGCCATCGAGAATCTGGGCGGTCATGACTCCATCTTCCCGGATGAGACCCGCCCGGTACCAATCAGGGCGGCCCTGCGGCCCTGCTGTGTCCCAGCTGTGTCCCGGGACCTGACCAGCTCTGTTGCACTTGCACAACACATAGGGAATGCGGCTGGACAAATAAGCCTGGCCTAAAGAACGATATGCGACACAGTGCCGCGGGCAGTGTCGGGGGGACGGACCGCATCTGTAGAACTTTCCTCCGTGATGTGCCGCGTCGTCCCCGCATTACCCGACGGAGGAAGACCGCCATGAGTTACGGCGACCCGAACAACCCCTACGGGCAGCCGCCCCAGCAGCCCCCGGCCGCTCCCGGTTACGGCTACCCCCAGGCCCCTCCCGGCGTCCCGCCGCAGCAGGGCTACGGCTACCCGCAGCAGCCGGCCTACCCCGGCTACCCGGGCGGCAACATGATGCCGCAGTCGATGCCGGGGCTCCTGATGACCGCGCGCGTCTTCCTGTTCCTGATCTCGGCGGTTCAGATACTGGGCACGATCGGGTTCCTCTACCTCGGTGCCATCGCCAGCGACGTCTCCAACAGCGCCGAGGACGTCGGCTTCAATGACGCAAGCGACTTCGGCGACATGGCCACCGGCGTGCTCGTGATTCTCGGTCTTGTCTTCGCCGCACTGGCCGTCCTGTCGATCATGCTCGGCGTGAAGTTCAGCCGCGGCGGCCAGGGCGTGCGGATCACCACGGTGGTGTACGGAGCGCTCGGCGGCGTGTTCGGCCTGATCTACCTCTTCGTCGGCCTGGACACCGGCCTCGCCAGCGCGATCATCGGCCCGCTCATCTGGGTCGTCTTCGCCGTCATCATCACGATCGCCCCGGTCGTGCCCAGCGGCACCGCGTGGTTCAACCGGCCTCGCTACTGAGGCGAGAGCGAAGCAACGGTGGCCGCGCCCTTGGAAAAGGGCGCGGCCACCGCTCTGTTACGGGACCCGCTCAGTGGAAGAAGTGCCGCGTGCCCGTGAAGTACATCGTCACGCCCGCCTTCTTCGCGGCCTCGACGACCAGCTCGTCGCGGACCGAACCGCCCGGCTGCACCACGGCCTTGACGCCCGCGGCGGTCAGGATCTCCAGGCCGTCGGGGAACGGGAAGAACGCGTCCGATGCGGCGTAGGCGCCGTGCGCGCGCTCCTCACCGGCCCGCTCGACGGCGAGCTTCGCGGAGTCGACGCGGTTGACCTGACCCATGCCGACGCCGACCGACGCGCCGTCCTTGGCGAGCAGGATCGCGTTGGACTTGACCGCGCGGGACGCCTTCCAGGCGAAGGCCAGCTCGGCGAGTTCGCCCGCGTTCAGGGCATCGCCCGTGGCGAGCGTCCAGTTGGCGGGGTTGTCGCCCTCTGCCTGGAGCCGGTCGGTGACCTGCAGGAGCGCGCCACCGTCGATCTGCTTGACCTCCACCGTGTTGGACGGGGCCTGGTGGGCGCGCAGGACGCGGATGTTCTTCTTCTTTGTGAGGAGTTCGAGGGCCCCGTCCTCGTACTCCGGCGCGACGATGACCTCGGTGAAGATGTCGGCGACCTGCTCCGCCATCTCCTTGGAGACCGGGCGGTTGACGGCGATCACGCCGCCGAACGCGGAGAGCGGGTCGCAGGCGTGCGCCTTGCGGTGCGCCTCGGCGACGTTCGCGCCGATCGCGATGCCGCAGGGGTTGGCGTGCTTGATGATCGCGACGCAGGGGTCGTCGTGGTCGTACGCGGCACGGCGCGCGGCGTCCGTGTCCGTGAAGTTGTTGTACGACATCTCCTTGCCGTGCAGCTGCTCGGCCTCGGCGAGGCCTCCGTTGCCGTCGACGTAGAGGGCGGCGCCCTGGTGCGGGTTCTCGCCGTAGCGCAGGACGTTCTTGCGGGCGTACGCGCTGCCGATGAACTCGGGGAAGTCCGAGCTGTCGTCGGCCGCGTAGTCGTCCGCGAACCAGGAGGCGACCGCGAGGTCGTACTCGGCGGTGTGACGGAACGCTTCGGCGGCCAGGCGCTTGCGGGCAGTCAGGTCGAAACCGCCGGTGCGGGCGGCGGCGAGCACGTCGGCGTACCGCTCGGGGCTCGTGATGACCGACACCGAGGGGTGGTTCTTGGCGGCGGCGCGGACCATCGAGGGGCCGCCGATGTCGATCTGCTCCACACACTCGTCGGGCGTCGCACCGGAGGCGACGGTCGCCTTGAAGGGGTAGAGGTTCACGACGACCAGCTGGAACGGCTCGATCCCGAGGTCGGCGAGCTGGCGCTGGTGGTCCTCCAGGCGCAGGTCCGCGAGGATCCCGGCGTGCACGCGCGGGTGCAGGGTCTTGACCCGGCCGTCCAGACACTCGGGGAACTCGGTGAGCTCCTCGACCTTGGTGACGGGCACCCCGGCCGCGGCGATCTTCGAGGCGGTCGAACCGGTCGAGACGAGCTCGACGCCGGCCTCGTGCAGCCCGCGCGCGAGCTCCTCGAGCCCGGTCTTGTCATAGACGCTGATGAGCGCGCGCTTGATGGGGCGCTGCGAGGCGTTCGTACCTTCGGCGGTCACGGGATAAGTACCTTTCGTCCCTCAATGCGGTAGCCGTTGCGGGCCAGACGCCCCACGACATCGACGAGCAGCCTTCGCTCGACTTCCTTGATGCGCTCGTGCAGAGCGCTCTCGTCGTCCTCATCCCCGACCGGGACCACGCCCTGGGCGATGATCGGGCCGGTGTCGACGCCGTCGTCGACGAAGTGGACGGTGCATCCCGTGACCTTCGCGCCGTACGCGAGCGCGTCGCGCACACCGTGGGCCCCCGGGAAGCTGGGCAGCAGGGCGGGGTGCGTATTGACGAACCGGCCGCCGAACAGTGCGAGGAATTTCTTCCCCACGATCTTCATGAACCCGGCCGACACGACCAGATCGGGGGCGTGCGCGGCGGTCGCCTCGGCGAGCGCGGCGTCCCACTCGTCACGCGTGGCGTGGTCCTTCACCCGGCAGACGAAGGTGGGAATCCCGGCACTCTCGGCGCGCTCGAGCCCGACGATGCCGTCGCGGTCGGCGCCGACCGCGACGATCTCGGCGCCGTAGCCCGCCGCCCCGTCCGTCGCGATCTTGTCGAGCAGAGCCTGCAGATTCGTACCTGATCCGGAGACCAGCACGACGAGGCGCTTGGCCACAGGGCTCTTGGCCACAGCGGGGCCCTTTCTCGGGAGGAGCGTCTTTGTACGGTCGCGTCTTTGTACGGTCGTACAAAAGCTTCGTGCCTCGCGATACGGGGAACTCTACGAAGCGGCCGACCGTCAGCAACGATACCGGCACACGGTGCGGCCCCTCACGGGACGGGGGCGCGGCCGGAAGGTAGCGTCTGCACCAAGACGTCACATGACGTCACACAGTCCAGAAGCTCGCTCGACGCACTGTTCCGAAGCTCGCTCGACCAAGGGGAAGACGCACACCTGATGCCGGACCGTAGCCTCCGCCTCCCGCTGTCCTTCGCGTTCGGGTTGACGCACGGAGGGGAGCGCGGCTCGACGCTGCTGCGCGACGGCCGCCCGTCGTCCCCGCCGCAGGATTCCTCTTCGGACTCTGGAAGCTCCGACTCTTCGGGCTCGGGCTCTTCGGGCTCGGGCAGCTCGGGGGACTCCGGGAACTCCGGGAACTCCGGGAAGAAGGACGACAATCCGTTCGCGCCGCCGCCGGAGGGGACGCCGGACCAGCCGTGGCGGCCCCGCCCCGGCAACGGCGGCGACGGCTCGAACGACCAGGGCAGTTCTCCCTGGGGCAGCCAGTGGAGCGACCGGCAGCCCGGGCGTTCCCAGGGCGGCGGCTTCGGCGAGCGCCCCGGCCAGCAGGGCCCCGACGGACCGTCCGGCTCAGGCTCAGGCTCCGGGGCCGGGTCCGGCATGCGCTGGGACCCGACCGACCCGGCCCAGCGCCGCGCGCGGTACGCCCTGCTCTCCGGCATGTGGGCCTTCTTCTTCGCGCTCTTCGGCTGGCGGTACGTCGCCCTGCTCCTGGGCGCGCTCGCGCTGAACTGGGGCATCAGCTCGCTGCGGTCGAAGCCGAAGCAGCCGGACCCGACCGCGCCCGCCGCACAGCAGCCCGCGGCCGACCCGACGAGCGCGAGGCCGCAGCGGACGGCGGCGATCAGCGGCCTGGTGACGGCGTCGCTGGCTCTGGCGATGGTGGCGGCGACGTTCGCCGCCCAGCTGGTGTACCGCGACTACTACACCTGCGTGAGCGACTCCCTCACGAGCCAGTCGAAGCAGGAATGCAGCGACCTTCTGCCGAAGCAGTTGCGGCCTTTGCTGGCAGAACAAGACTGAGCCTGGCCCCTGGGCCTCGGACTTGCTCAGGGTCACCCCCCTGACCAAGGAGACTGACCTCGCTGAGGGCTGCCCTGGGAGGAGTGTTGGGCTGGCTGGGGCTGGGTTGGCGTGGTTGGGCTGGGTCGGCATGGCTGGCTGGCTGGCTTGGGCTGGGTGGCGTGGCTGGCTTGGCGTGGTTGGGCTGGCTTCTGGGGTTCTGACTGGGCCTGGCCTCACCGCGCATGCTGGCTTCGACGGGGGCCTGGTCCGGCTCCTCCTCTTGCGGCTCGGCTGGCTGCGCCAATTTGCCGCTTCGCGGCGGATTTTCCCCCACCCACCCACCCGATCGCCCTGCGGTGTAGGCCCGCCCACCCCAGTGCCACGCCGGGTAATCGGGTGGGTGGGCGGGAAAGATCCGGCGCGAAGCGGCGGGCTTGTCGAGGGCGGCGCAAATGCTGCGAACCCCTTGGCCGGGCCCGGGCGGGGGTGGGGCCGACGGACGTACAGAGATTCAGGCCCCCGGAGGCCGCTCCTCGGCGCTCGCGTCCCGCAGCGCCGCCCAGCGCGCCTCGCGGGACGCCTCGTCGTGCCAGTCCGCAGCACCCCAGTCCGCCGTATCCACCGCCGGTGCACTCGGCAGGAAGTCGTACGGCTCGAAGGGCTCCGAGTCCGTAGGCACAGGGGGCGGCGGGCTCTGGCGGCGCGGGCGCAGGACCCGTAGCCGGGTGACGCGCGGCTTCGGCAGCCTGAGCCAGGCCCAGCGTCGAGAGGCCCGGGATGGGGTCGCCCCACGTGGGGCGTCCCCAGGCGGAACGGTCCCGGGTGATGCGGCTCCCGGCGAGGAGGCCCCCAGCGAGGCAGCCCCCGGCACGGCGGCCCCCAGCGAGGCCGCCCCCGGCACGGCAGCACCGAGCAAGGCGCCCCCGGGCGAGGCCGCACCCGGCGAGACACCCCCAGCCCCGCCGCCCCGCGGCAAACTCCCCGCCGCCGCCCTACGCAGCGTCAGCCGCCCCAGCAAAGAACGAGGCCGCTTCGCGCGGGGCGGCCGAGGCGGCTTCACCCGGCGGGGCCGCACACGCCAGGCCCTGCCGAGGAGCGCGCCCGGCACCCCCACCACCCCCGTCCACCCCAGCGCCGCCGGCCCCACCAGCCACCACGCGGGCCCGAAGCGGGCCAGCGCCGCCACCCCAAGCGGACCCCCCGCCAGCGCCGCGAGAACCGCCAGAAGCAGTCCGCACAGCGCCGCCGCCACCAACGCCACCAGCGAGGTACGCGCCCGCGACCACGCCCGGTCGCGCTGACCGAGAGCGGGAGAGGCCGCCCGCGCCGTGAACCACGCGACCACGACCCCCGCGGCCAGCGGCACCGCCCCCGCCGCCCACATGAACGGCGACCCCGGCCCAGCCGCCGGAACCGGAACCGCCTCGAACAGCGGAAACGCAGGCAGCATCGGCCCCGCGGTCACACCGAGCGGCCCCACCGCACTCCCGGCGCCCAGCGTGAAACCGGGGCCGAGGCTGAACGCCGCGCCCCACACCGCCGCGTTCGGCACCAGCGCCATGGCTAGAAGGAGCACCGCGAAACGCCCCGACCACACATCCGTGACCTGCGCGAACGACGCCCTCACCAATCCGCCGTGCAGCACCAGGGAGAGCGCGACCAGCAATGCTCCCCCGCCGACGAGGACCACCGCCCCGGCGGCTCCGGCCCGGGTGACGGCGCGGACGTATCGACGTACGAAGAAGGGACGTACCGCCGGGGGCAGCGCGCGAAGCCCCACCCGTGCCAGGAGCGGGAGCGGCCCCCCGGGCCGCCCGAGCGCCGTCCAGACCCCCACCGCCGCCGCGGCCCCCACGAGCAGCGGCAGATGCAGGACCACGCTCGGCCACAGCGGCCGCAGCTCACCACCGGCCGCGTACAGCGTCGCGGCGGCGCCCACGAGCAGATAGCCGCCGACCACCCCGCACCACGCGGTCCGCGGCGCCATCCCCCGCTCCTCCGGGTCCGCCGCGTCCCGCGCCGCCCGGTGCGCCAGCCAGCCCGGAAGGACCATCAGGAGCATGGGCGTGACGCCGAGCGGCACAGGCGCCCCCGTGAGTGTGTCCGTCCTGATCAGCTCCGTGCCGTGGGCCAGCAGCCACACCGCGGCCGCGACATGCAGCGCCCCGCTGGGCCCGCTGTCCGGATAGGGGGAGCTGATCCAGAGGACCATCACCAGGACGGCACACGAGCCGAGCCCGAGCCCGGCCGCGACAGCTCCTCCGAAGAGGCAGGTCGCCAATCCGGGTGAGCGGTCGCGCACCCGCTCGATCAGTGGCCTGAGGGGCGGCAACGGTGAGCTGCGGTCGGTGATTTGAGTCACGCCGCCATGCTCCCAACGACACGCGCTTTCTCCCCGTAACAGGCGAATATCGGATGTGTCGCCCAATATACGTTTATGTACTTTTTCGTACGACGGGTCAGCCGCGCCCGGCCGCCCGCCGCACGAAGGCCCATGGCCCACGGCGCGGAGAGTCCCACATGACCCAGAGCCCTGCCGCCCCCAAGCGCTCGACGACGCTCGCCCAGGGGGGACCGCCTCCGTTGCCGCCCCCGAAGGAACGCCGCCGCCTGCGCGCGGCGAAATCCCTCAGCCAGGCCGAGATCGCCGCGAAGGTCGGCGTCTCACGGGAAACGGTCCGCTCCTGGGAGTCGGGCCGCTCGACGCCGCGCGGCCGCAGACGGGCGGCCTACGCGGAGCTGCTCGCCGAGATCGCGAACGAGCTGACCCTCGCGGGCAAGCGTTCGACGCGGCGCGACAGCTGGACCGAAGATCTGCCGCCGGCCCTCGACACCAAGGGCGGCAAGTCTCCCGCCCGTATCCCGGCCGGCGCCGCGACGAACGGCCTCACCCGGCCCGAACCGCCGGCACCTGCGACGGCCCCCGCTCGCCCCGAACCGGCGTCACCGACCACGATCACCGCTCGACTCGACCCGGTGCCTCCGGCGACGACCGCCACTCGGCCCGAACCGGCGGCGGCAGCCGCTGCCGCCGCCGCCCGGCCCCAACCGATGGCATCGGCCACCGCCGCCACTCGGACCGCACCGGAGCCCGGGGCCTCCGGGACCGCCACCGCGACGACCCCCGCCGAAGCCTTCGACGCCCTCTGCTCGACCTGCGCCCCCGGCCTCGTACGCCAGACCTACCTCCTCACCGGCCGCCGCACCCTCGCCCAGGAATCAGTGGAGCGCGCCTTCCAGCTCGCCTGGCAGCGCTGGCCCGAGGTCGCCGTCGACCGTGACCCCGAGAGCTGGGTGCGCGCGGCGGCGTACGAGTACGCGATGTCCCCCTGGCACCGCCTCCGCCCCGGCATGCGGCACCCGGACGCCCCGCCCGCCTCGGCGGCCGACCGCGCCTTCCTCGCCGTGCTGGTGAGCCTGCCGCCCGCGCAGCGCCGCACCCTGCTGCTCTACGACGGCGTCGGGCTCGACCTGCCCGAGACCGCGGCCGAGACGGAGGCGAGCACGCCCGCGACGGCCAACCGGCTGCTGCACGCCCGCGAGGTCATCGCCGAGAAGCTCCCCGAACAGGCGGCGACGCCCGACGCCCTGCACCAGCGCCTCGGCGAACTCTGCGGCGCGGAGAAACTGCGGCCCCCGAACGCGGGCCGGGTACGCACCGGCAGCGAACAACGCGCCCGCTTCTGGACCCGCGCGGCGATCGCCTTCACCGCCCTGATCGTCGGCGCCACGGCCCTCACCCTGCGAACGGCCCCCACCCGCTACGAACCGCCCCGGGCGCCGGGCAAGGCCATCAGCGGAGTCCCTCCGAGAATGGGCCCCGGCAGCATGACGTACGAGGACCAGCTCCTCCACAAGAAACTCCGCGAGGACCTGTCGAGCGGCCCGGAGAGACTGACACCGATGGCGAGATGAGGGGAGCCCCTTCAGGGGCGCGGGGAACTGCGCACCCTTCAGGGGCGCGGGGAACTGCGCACCCTTCAGGGGCGCGGGGAACTGCGCATCTTTAAGGGGCGCGGGGAACTGCGCGACCAGCCACAGCCGCCCCGCAGCCGAACCCAACAACCCGCAGCCGAACACAACAAAGTGGGCCCGCATCTCAAACAAGAGAGATGCGGGCCCACTTTTAAAACGGTTCAGGCAACCTCAGCCCGCGAGGATCGCTCGGGCCAGCTTCGCCGTCTCGGTCGGCGTCTTGCCGACCTTGACGCCCGCGGCCTCAAGCGCTTCCTTCTTCGCGGCAGCCGTACCGGAGGAGCCGGAGACGATGGCGCCGGCGTGGCCCATGGTCTTACCCTCGGGCGCGGTGAAGCCCGCGACGTAGCCGACGACCGGCTTCGTCACGTTCGCCTTGATGTAGTCCGCCGCACGCTCCTCGGCGTCGCCGCCGATCTCGCCGATCATGACGATCAGGTCGGTGTCGGGGTCGGCCTCGAACGCCTCCAGGGCGTCGATGTGCGTCGTGCCGATGACGGGGTCGCCACCGATGCCGACGGCCGAGGAGAAGCCGATGTCGCGGAGCTCGTACATCATCTGGTACGTCAGCGTGCCGGACTTCGAGACCAGGCCGATACGGCCCGGCTTCGTGATGTCGCCCGGGATGATGCCGGCGTTCGACTGGCCCGGGGTGATGAGACCGGGGCAGTTCGGGCCGATGATGCGGGTCTTGTTGCCCTTCGACTTCGCGTACGCCCAGAAGGCGGCGGAGTCGTGGACGGCGATGCCCTCGGTGATGACGACGGCGAGGGGGATCTCTGCGTCGATCGCCTCGACGACGGCGGCCTTGGAGAAGGCCGGCGGCACGAAGAGGACGGACACGTTGGCGCCCGTGGCCTCCATGGCCTCCTTGACCGAGCCGAAGACCGGTACCTCGGTGCCGTCGAAGTCGACCTTGGTGCCGGCCTTGCGCGGGTTCACGCCGCCGACGATGTTCGTGCCGTCACCCAGCATGAGCTTGGTGTGCTTCATGCCCGTGGCACCGGTCATGCCCTGGACGATGACCTTGCTGTCCTTGTTGAGGAAGATAGCCATGGCTGTTCTGTCCCTCGTCCCTTACTTCGCGGCCGCGAGCTCGGCGGCCTTGTCGGCCGCGCCGTCCATGGTGTCCACGCGCTGCACGAGCGGGTGGTTGGCGTCGCTCAGGATCTTGCGACCCAGCTCCGCGTTGTTGCCGTCGAGGCGCACGACCAGGGGCTTGGTGACTTCCTCGCCCTTGGACTTGAGCAGCTCGAGCGCCTGGACGATGCCGTTGGCGACCTCGTCACAGGCGGTGATGCCACCGAAGACGTTGACGAAGACGGACTTGACGTCCGGGTCGCCGAGGATGATCTCCAGGCCGTTCGCCATGACCTCGGCCGAAGCGCCGCCGCCGATGTCGAGGAAGTTGGCCGGCTTGACGTTGTTGTGCGCCTCACCGGCGTACGCGACGACGTCGAGGGTGCTCATGACGAGACCCGCGCCGTTGCCGATGATGCCGACCTCGCCGTCGAGCTTGACGTAGTTGAGGTTCTTGGCCTTGGCGGCAGCCTCGAGCGGGTTGGCTGCGTCCTTGTCCTCGAGGGCCTCGTGGTCGGCCTGGCGGAAGTCGGCGTTCTCGTCGAGCGAGACCTTGCCGTCCAGGGCCAGGATGCGGCCGTCCTTGGTCTTGACGAGGGGGTTCACCTCGACGAGGAGCGCGTCCTCGGCGACGAAGGTGTCCCACAGGGTCACCATCGCCTCGGCGACACCCTCGGCCACCTCGGCCGGGAACTTCGCCTGGGCCACGATCTCGCGGGCCTTCTCGATGTTCACGCCGTCGACGGCGTTGACCGGGACCTTCGCGAGGGCCTCGGGAGTCTTCTCCGCGACCTCCTCGATGTCCATGCCGCCCTGCACCGACGCCATGGCGAGGAAGGTGCGGTTGGTGCGGTCGAGGAGGTACGAGACGTAGTACTCCGCCTCGATCTCCGGGGACAGCTCGGCGATCATCACCTTGTGGACCGTGTGGCCCTTGATGTCCATCCCGAGAATGTCCGTCGCGCGAGCGACGGCCTCGTCCGGGTTGGCGGCCAGCTTCACGCCGCCGGCCTTGCCGCGGCCACCGACCTTCACCTGTGCCTTGACGACCGACTTGCCGCCCAGCTTCTCGGTGGCCTCGCGCGCCGCCTCAGGCGTGTCGATGACTTCACCGGCCAGCACCGGTACACCGTGCTTGGCGAAGAGGTCCCTCGCCTGGTACTCGAACAGGTCCACGCGCGTCCGTCCCTTTTCCGTGATCTCGCTGCGATCTCGCTGCTTTGTGGTCAGCTGTCTGCGTGGGCGTGCCGCGGAGGGCAACGTGACTGCGCTGTCACAAGGGAGGCGTAGGACGGAGTCCGATACGCGGCATGTCCGTCTCGCAGGTTATCGCCGTGGGCCACAGGTCCCTAAATCGCAGATCACATTTGGGCGGTGATGACTGTCACAGATCGCGGATGCGGACAGATTCCGGGGAGCGGAAGGGCGGCCCCCCGGGGTGTCAGGGGCCGCCCGTTTGCTCCTGTTACGGCTGGTGGAGCCGCCGCAGCTGGTGGAGCCGCAGCTCGCGCCGCCGCGCGAGCTGTCACTCCTGCTGTCTTTCCGGTTGTCTCTCCGGTTGTCTCTCCGGTCGTCTTTCCAGCTCTCAGACGGCGTACGTCGCGTTGTAGGCCTGCTCGTACGTCGGCAGGTAGCTCGGGGCGACCGAATCGGCGACACCCTGGACGCCCGTGACGGCGTTTCCTGCGAGGGACCGGGCGTCGGGGGCGACGGTGCCGGTGAGGTCCTGCGCGAAGGGCGAGACCTGGCCGACGACACCACCGGCGAACGGCTGGACGTCACCCGTGACGCCGTACGCCAGCTCGTCCGCGCTGCCGCCGACGCCCTGCACGACGGGCCGCACCTGGTCGGTGACGGTCTGCACGAGCGGCGAGACCGCGCCGACGACCCCGCCCGCGAACGGCTGCACGTCGTCGCCGACGACACCCTGCGCGAACGGCGGGACCTCGCCGACGACCCCTCCCGCGAACGGCGTCACGTCGCCGACCACGCCCTGCGCCAGGTAGGAGACGTCGCCGACCGCCTGCCCGGCGACCGGCACGACGCCGTCGACGGCGGTGGCTGCGACGGGCGGCAGCACGGCTTCGGCGGTCTCGTCGGCGATGGGCGTGGCGGTCGCCTTGGTGTCGTCGAGGTCCGAGGCGAAGGCGGAGAGCGGGCCGAAGAGGTAGTCGACGGAGTCTTCGGGGGTGGTGACGTCGGGGGTCGCCACGTTCGGGGTGGTCACGTTCGGGGCCGTCACGTTCGGGGTGGTGACTTCGGGGGCCTTGGGGGTCGTGACCTTGGGGGCGTCGGCCTTCGCGTCGGTGACGGTGGCCTTCGCGCTGTCCCGGACATCGGTGACGGTGTCCTTCGCGTCGGCCGCGGTGGACTTCGCCTTGCCCCGGGCGTCGGCGACGTCAGCGGCATCGGCGCCGTCGGCGACGTCAGCGACATCTCCCGTGACGTCGGCGACCGCGTCGGACGTGTTGTCCGGCAGGGCGATGGAGTGCTGGGGCAGCTCGTCCGCGCTGGCGACGGCGGACCCGAGCGCCCAGGCTCCCGTGACACCGGCGGCTATGACGATGGAACGACGGATGTTCTTGTTCATGCGTTCTTCAGATCCTTCGAATTCTGGCTGTGAATCCGACCCGGTACGAGATACGTCCGGTCGGCGGGCAGACCTTTGCCACCCCCGCGCGGCAGGTCTTCGCGGGGAAAGGGCTGCCCTAGCCAGGGAATTCGAGAATGTCCCGGTGTCGCTCGCGGACCGGCGCGGAGACCTGAACGGCCCCGGCGCCCTGCAGAAGCCGCACCGGCGCACGGCTGTCGGACGAGGCGGCACACGGATCGCCGTGCCGCGTCGAGCCACCGTCACCGGCCGACTGCCCGCCCAGCGTCCGCGCCGGATCACCGGGCGCGGACGGGAACGGGAACGGCTCGTGTCCGATGCCGTGCGCATCGTCAGAGGAGCCGCCGCCGAACGGCGCGCTACCGCGTGCCTGCTGACCGGCTGAGTAAGTGATGCCGGTCCCGTACGAGGACTCGGCCCGCGCCGCGTGCGCCCGAGCCGTCGCCTCACCCTGACCGGCATGAGGGGCCCGGGACCCGGCGGCACCCGCGTCAGCGTCGCCGCCGTCACCCGCACCATGGCCGGGGCCGTGGCCGGGCTGCGGCTGCTCGGGTGTGCCGGGGATACCGGGGACGCCGGGCGTGCCCGGCAGGTCGGGCGCCTCGGGCAGCACCCGCTGCGGCGCACCCTCGACAACTCCCGTGACCCCGTCCACAACCGGCCGCACGGCACCCCGCGCGGTCCTGACCACGGGCTCGACGGCATCGGCCACCGGCTCGACCGCGGCATCGCGCACCGCCCGGCGCCCGTCACGCACGGCCTCGCGACCGTCCCGCACGGGCTCGGCCACGCGCTCACGCACTGGTCGTTCCGACCCTGCCGAACCTGTCGAGCCGGCCGACCCTGCCGCCCCGGAAGTCCGCGCCGACTCCACACGCTCCGGAGCCGGCACACCGTCCACCGCGTACGCCCGCTCGCCGCACAGGAAACCCAGCGCGAGCAACCCGGCCAGCAGCAGCACCACTTGCAGCGCACGCCGCCCGGCCACGGCGCGCAGCATGCGCACAGCGGCATCGGGCAGAACGACGGCTGCGGAAGTCAAAACGAGGGAGTTCCTCTACTGGGCCGGGCGAGACGGTGAGACACGGCGGGATGGCGAGACGGTGAGACGGGGCAACACGGTGGTACACGGAGCGCGACACTCCGGGAGTCGAGCCCGCCGATCCTCGCACGGGCCGCCGGTGCTTGCGCAAGCCCCCTGTTACTGATGCGTATTCATGTCCGGTATGGGAAGTGGGCGCTTTTCGATCGCCGCCGCCATCACCTCCGGAAAGAGGTCCGGGGTGCAGGCGAAGGCGGGTGCGTCCAGCGCCGAGAGCGCCGCCGCGTGTTCCCGGTCGTACGCGGGTGTCCCCTCGTCGGAGAGCGCGAGCAGCGTCACGAACTGCACGCCGGACGCCTTCATCGCCGCGACCCGCTTCAGCATCTCGTCGCGTATGCCCCCTTCGTAGAGGTCGCTGATGAGTACGACGATGGTGTCGGCGGGCCGGGTGATCTGCGACTGGCAGTACGCGAGCGCCCGGTTGATGTCGGTACCGCCCCCCAACTGCGTGCCGAACAGGACGTCCACCGGGTCGTCGAGTTGATCGGTGAGGTCGACGACGTTCGTGTCGAAGACGACGAGCCGCGTGTTGAGCGAGCGCATCGAGCCGAGCACGGCGCCGAACACCGAGGCGTAGACGACGGACGCGGCCATCGAGCCCGACTGGTCGATGCAGAGGATGACCTCCTTCTTCACGGACTGCGACGCCCGCCCGTATCCGACGAGCCGCTCGGGCACGATCGTCCTGTACTCCGGCAGGTAGTTCTTGAGGTTGACCGCGATCGTGCGGTTCCAGTCGATGTCGTGGTGGCGC
Source organism: Streptomyces sp. NPDC055189 (assembly GCF_053606765.1). Classification (NCBI taxonomy): domain Bacteria; kingdom Bacillati; phylum Actinomycetota; class Actinomycetes; order Kitasatosporales; family Streptomycetaceae; genus Streptomyces; species Streptomyces sp. NPDC055189. The sequence continues at coordinate 131,148 of NZ_JBSGSG010000013.1, read as the reverse complement.
GGCCTGCTGACGCGGGCGCTGCGGTCGAGTGCACCGGTGAGGGTGGCGCGGGTGCGTGTGGCGAGCCGCTTCTCCAGGTCCTCGACGACCTTGCGCACGACGGCCCGCGCGGTCTCCTTGGTCGTCTCCGGCATGGCCTTGTTGAGGGAGAGCAGGGTCCCCACGAGGTGCACGTCGGCCTCCACGGCCTCCAGCATCTCCGGCTCCAGGAGCAGCGTGGACAGCCCGAGCCGCTCGATGGCGTCGCGCTGCATCACCTGGACGACGGACGAGGGAAAATACTTCCGGATATCCCCGAGCCATCGCGACACAGAGGGCGCGGACGCCCCGAGCCCCGCCGAACGATCCCGCGACCGATCCTTCTTCCCCCCGTCCCCTCCCCCGTACAGGGCCCCGAGCGCCCCGTCCATCGCCGCATCCCGCCCGGCAAGCTCACACCCCGTCCCATCGGCCGCACCCCCACCGAGCACAAGCCGCCACCTGCGCATCCGCTCCTCCCCGGCATGACCGCCGCCCTCTCCCCGCCCGGCTTCCAAGGCCGCCCCAACCCCTACGACTCCCCTGCCTTCAGTCACGCCGACCCCCATATCCAGAACTCCGCCCTCTGCCACAGCTCCAACCCATGCCACAGCTCCAGCCCCTGCCACAACTCCACCTCGCGCCCCGCTGCCCGCGCCGCGCGCACGGTCGCACCCCCACCACTCCCCGGCCCACGTCATGCTCGGCCCGCACCATCAGCCCACCCCCACAGGCTCGTTACCGCCGACGCCACCGCCACCTCTGCCGTCGCCGGCCCCCGGCCCGCTCCCGCTCCAGGAACCGGCCCCGACCTCAACTCCGGCCCCCAGCAGGAGACCCAGCACCGGCAGCACGGCATCCGCGCGCTCGGCGTCGAGCTCCGGCCCGAAGCCGGGTATCCCGCCGGCGAGGGCCGATGAACCGCTCCCGGCCGCCCCCGGCCCCCGCCTCACCAGCTCGCCCAGCGTCCGCCGCACTCCCGGTTCGTACGCCGAGAAAGTGCGTCGCAGCAGGGGCAGTACGTCGGTGAAGGCGCGGTCGGGAACTCCGCTCAGCCAGTCGTCGACGAGTCCGAGCAGGCGCTCGTCATGCACGAGCAGCATGCCGCCCCCGGATCCACCGCCCACGAATCCCTCGATCCAGGCGGCGGCCTCCGCTGGTTCGGTGCCCCGGGACAGCGCGAGCCCCATGTACCGAGCGGCCTCTCCCTGCGCCAGCTCCCCGCCGTCCAACAGGATCCGCACGCACCGCCCACGCACCACCCCGGCGACACTGTCCCGCTCCCCCAGCACCCTCAGCACGGAGTACCACCGCCCCCGCATACCGGCGCCCACCCCGGTCGCCGCACCCGAGGGCGCATCCGAAGGGACATCCGGAGATGCATCCCGAGGAGCATCCGGACGGGCATCCGAAGCCGCACCCGGCGGCGCATCCTCGGGCCCACCCCCCAACTCGCCCAGCAGGCCCACCGCCTGGTGCACCGCGTCCACATGCCCCCGCATCTCCAGCGCCGCGTCCTGGTCGAGCCCCGCACACGCGGGAGGCAGCCCGACGAACACCCGCTGGGCAAGCCCCACGGCCACCTCACCGAGCGCCGCGGTGTCCGTGCCCCGCACGTCCCCGTACCGCAGGGACCGCACCAGCGCGGGCAGCGCCTGCGCCAGATGTCCGACGTCCGCGTCCAGTGCCGCCCGGTCCGCCAGGACCCGCATCACCACGGGCAGCGCGTCCGGCAGCTCGGCCAGCAGACAACGCTCGGCCAGCGCGGTGACGTCAGCGAGCGCACCGGCACCGATGGCGTCGGACTCCGCCCGGGCGGTGGCCGCCGCCACGACGGTCGTCCCCCACACGCCCGCCTCCGCCACCCGCACGGAAAGCTCCGGCTCCCACCGCAGCCGCCAGGTCTCCCGGAACGTACCCGTACTCCCCCGCGACGCGGCCGGCTCGCCCCAGCCGATCCCGAGCAGCCGGAGCCGATGCAGCAGACGGCTGCGCGCCGCATCCGTCTCCTTGCGCAGGTCGAGCTCCAAATCCCGCTCGAGAGCCTCCGGTTTGAGGCGCAGCTTCCGCTGGAGCCGCGTGAGATCGCGCTGCAACGGCACCGCCGGAGCGGAGTCCGGCACCTCCCCGAGGACGTCCCCGACGACGAGCTTGTCGTGCACGAGGGAGAGCGGCACGTCGGAGCCCTCGCACATCACCGCCCGGATCGCGTCCGTCGTCTCGGTGAGCCCCGCCAGCGGACGCCCCCGCATCGCGGCGAGCGTGTCCGCGAGCCGTACCGCCTCGATGACATGCGCGGACGAAACGAGCCTGTCCTCGTCCCGGAGGAGCCGCGCGACCTTGGTCAGCCAGCGCTCGACGGGGCGGTCGGGCGCGCTGAACAGATGTCCGTACCAGCCGGGCGACGCGATCCCCGCCCCGTAACCGCTCGCCCGCGAGAGGCGGCGGTGCGTCCAGGGCACCCAGGTCATGTCGACCTTCACCTTGGGCAGCCCCTTGAGCAGCGCCCGGTCGGCCGCCACCGTCACCTTCTGCCGCAGCGCGGGCACATGCCAGGCCCCGCACACGACCGCGACGTCATCCGCCCCGAACTCCCGCTGTGCCGAGCGCACCTGGATCCGCATGTACGCCTCGCGCACCAGGTCACGGTCGTGCCCGCCCGTCCCGTACTCCTCGCGCAGCGCCCCCATGGCCTCGCCGACCGCGTCGAACGGCGCGAACGCGTCCTCGCCCCCGCCCCGGTGCTCGACGACGTCCTCCCACCACCGCTCGGGATCGTCGTACCCGGCGGTCTCCGCGAGCACGGCGAGGGGGTCGATCCGCACCGCCTCCGCGTCGCCCGGAGATCCTGGCTCGCCAGGACCGTCCTCCGCGGCATCTTCCGACTCCTCCGCCCGCGCGAGCGAATGCGCCGCCGGAAGGTCCATGAACCGGACCGGGACCCCGGCGCCCGCCGCCCATTGGACGGCGACCCACTCCGGCGAGAAGTCGGCCAGCGGCCAGAACGCCGACCGGCCCGGTTCGTCCACGACGTGCGCGAGCAGCGCGACCGGCGGCCGCATCGCCTCGTCCGCCGCGAGCTCCACCAGCGCGTCGGCCTCCGGTGGTCCCTCGATCAGCACGACGCGCGGCAGGCCTGCCTCAAGCGCGGCCCGCACCGCACGCGCCGACCCCGGCCCGTGGTGCCGCACACCGAGCAGCAAAGGCCCCTCGCCAGCCCGAGTCGTCCCCCGTACCCCGTCGCTCATGTCCGCCCCTCCCGTGCTCGCACGAACCAGCCACCATCACGTCCACCCCCGTCACGTCCATCCGCGTCACGCCCGCCCCCGTCACGCACTCACCTCACGGCACGCGCGGTAGAAGTCCTTCCAGCCGTCCCGCTCGCGGACCACCGCCTCCAGGTACTCCTGCCAGATCACGCGGTCCGCCGCCGGATCACGGACGACGGCGCCGAGGATTCCCGCGGCGACATCGCCCGGCCGCAGCACGCCGTCCCCGAAGTGAGCCGCCAGCGCGAGGCCGTTGGTCACGACGGAGATCGCCTCGGCCGTGGAGAGCGTGCCGCTGGGCGACTTCACCTTCGTACGTCCGTCGGCCGTGACCCCGTCCCGCAGCTCGCGGAAGACGGTGACGACACGGCGTATCTCGTCGATCCCCTCGGGTCCCGCGGGCAGATCGAGCGAGCGCCCGATCTGGTCGACGCGCCGCGAGACGATGTCGACCTCGGCGTCGGCGCTCTCCGGCAGCGGCAGGACCACCGTGTTGAAGCGGCGGCGCAGCGCGCTCGACAGGTCATTGACCCCGCGGTCGCGGTTGTTGGCCGTGGCGATCAGGTTGAAGCCGCGGACGGCCTGCACCTCCTGGCCCAACTCCGGTATGGGGAGGGTCTTTTCCGACAGGATCGTGATCAGCGTGTCCTGCACGTCGGCGGGAATGCGGGTCAGCTCCTCGACTCGCGCCGTCATGCCGTCGGACATGGCCCGCATGACGGGGCTGGGCACGAGCGCGTCGCGGCTGGGGCCGTGCGCGAGCAACTGCGCGTAGTTCCAGCCGTACCGGATCGCCTCCTCCGGCGTCCCCGCCGTCCCCTGCACGAGCAGGGTCGAGTCTCCGCTGACGGCAGCGGCCAGATGCTCGGACACCCAGGTCTTCGCGGTGCCCGGCACGCCGAGCAGGAGCAGGGCGCGGTCCGTGGCGAGGGTGGTGACGGCGACCTCGACGATGCGGCGCGGCCCCACGTACTTCGGCGAGATCACCGTCCCGTCGGGCAGCGTCCCGCCGAGCAGATACGTCGCGACCGCCCATGGCGAGAGCCGCCAGCGGGCAGGCCGGGGCCGGTCGTCCTGCGCGGCGAGCGCGGCCAGTTCGGCGGCGAAAGCGTGCTCGGCGTGCGGCCGCAGCGCCTCCGTCTCACCCGCGGGCGCGGCTGCGTGGGCGGGTGTGGATGCGGGTGCAGATGCGGGTGTGGATGTGGATACGGGCGCGGGCTGGTTCTCGGTCGTCGAGGTCGTCGAGTCGACGGACACGGTCATGGAGCGATCCCCCTCCAACTCGTCCGGACGCATCTGGCCCGGATGTGATTCCAACCGTGCACCACGCCACTGACAATCGACCCTCGCACGCCGCTGACCTGCACAGACATCGAGCGCGGGGTCGATTGTCAGTGGTGGGATCTACCTTCGATTACATGACTCAGCAGGGGGTGCGCTGGACGGCGGATCAGGTCCTTGCATTGGCGCCTGATGCCCCGTCACGCAAGGCGGGAAGCAAGCTCGGCGTCGCCGGCCCATGGTCGGAGGCGGGCAGTTCTGGCGAGGGGACGGTGTGGGGACTGTGCAAGGGAAGTGGCAGCAAGCCGTATCAGACGGTCGTCGACATCGCGGACATCGCCGGCGCGGCGGGACCGGCGTACAAGTGCAGTTGCCCGAGCCGCAAATTCCCGTGCAAGCACGCGCTCGGGCTGCTGCTGCTCTGGGCGGGCGAGGACGGGACGGTCGGTGCGGTGCCGGACGCGCAACCGCCGGCCTGGGCGCAGGAGTGGCTTGCGGGGCGCCGTAAGAGAGCGGAGACGAAGCGGATCGCGGACGCGGCGCCCGGTTCGGCGCCCGCCGACCCCGAGGCCGCGCGCCGCAGGGCGGAGCGACGGGCCGAGCGGGTCACGGCGGGGGTGACGGAGCTGGAGCAGCGCCTCGGTGATCTGCTGCGCGGCGGCATGGCCTCCGCCGAGCAGACGGGGTACGGCCTGTGGGAGGAGACTGCGGCCCGCATGGTCGACGCGCAGGCCCCCGGACTGGCGGCCAGAGTAAGGGAGTTGGGCGCGATTCCCTCCTCCGGGCCGGGCTGGCCGGTGCGGATGCTGGAGGAGTGCGCGCTTCTCCACCTCCTCGACCAGGGCTGGCGGCACCGCGAGCAGCTCCCGGAGGCCCTGGCGGCCACGGTCCGCTCCCGCATGGGCCTGCCCGCGTCGGCGGCGGGCCCGCCGATGCGGGACCACTGGCTGGTGCTCGCGCAGTACGACACGGCGGACAGCAAGCTCACCACCCGCCGGATATGGCTGTACGGCGCGGAGTCGGGGCGGACGGCCCTGCTCCTGTCGTACGGAGCCGCGGGCCGCGCACCCGCGCTCGCGCTGCCGGTCGGCCTCGCGCTGGACGCCGAGCTGACCGCGTATCCGGGTGCCGGGCAGTTACGGGCCGAGCTGGGCGAGCAGTTCGGCGCTCCCGCGCCGACGGCGGCCCGACCGCCGGGTGTGAGGACGGCACAGGCCACGCACCGCTATGGCGAGGTGCTGAGGGACGATCCATGGCTGGATTCCTGGCCGGTGACCCTGAGCGAGGTAATACCGACTCCTCTCCCCGGACCTGCGACCGACGGCTGGCAACTGGCCGACACGGAAGGCGACTTGGCCCTGCCCGTCACCCCTTCCGCGGCGGCTCGAGCGGGCCTGTGGCGGCTGGTGTCACTCTCCGGAGGCGCTCCCGTGACGGTCTTCGGCGAGTGTGGTCACGAGGGCTTCACCCCTCTGACGGCCTGGCCGCGCGGAGTGGGAGAGGCGGTGCCCCTGTGCTGAGCACCACGCCTCACCGCCGTCGCACCGCCACTGCCCCGCGGGCACCGATGCGTTTCCGGGCCACACCGATGTGCGCTCGGAGAGCCCTGCCGCGTATGCGCGGAGCCGGATTCGCGCAGCGCGTCGCAGGGCCGGCCGAAGCACAGCGGTACCGGCATCGGTACCGGCACCGGCACCGGCACCAGTACCGGCACGGCAACGCCCACTGACGGCACCACAAGTGCACCGAGACGTTCTCCGGCAGATCCAGGACGGCAGATCCGGACGAAAGACCGAAGGATCCGCCCGAAGACCGGGACCCACCAGAGGACTGGAGGGACCCACCAGAGAACCGGAGGGATCCACCCGCGAACCGGGGTCCGTCCCAGAATCGGGAGGTTCGCCCGGGAACCGGGAGATCCGCCCGAGAGAGGAGTCCACATGACCGGCACCACCGCACTCACCGAAGCGACCGCCATCCCCTGGGAAGACCTGGTCACCGCCGCGCTCCTCGGCACCGACCGCCGCACACCCCCCGTACGGGCCGGGGGCAAGGACGCACCGACCGCCCTGCTGGACGCGGCGGCCGTGCAGACCCTCCGGCGCAGAGCCGGACTGCGCCCCGCGCCCGCCGCGACGCCTCCCGAACCGGCCGCGGTCGACCCCAGGCCCCGGGTGCCGCTCGCGGCCCGGCGCAGGCTCGCCACCCTGCTGACCGATCACCCCGGCGCGGGCAGCGGCGGACGCCGGGGCGCGGTGCCCGACCTGATGGAGCTGCTTCCCCAGTGGCTGGCGCTGGCCAACGAACGCGGCTTCGCGGCGCCGCCCGAGTTGCTTCCTGCCCTCCTGAACGCGGCCCGTGGGCGCACCGATCTGCGGCCGCAGGCCCTCGCCTTCGCGGGCCCGAGGGCCCTGTGGCTCGCGCGGCTCAACCCGGACTGGAAGTTCGCACTCCGCTCCGCTCCGGGCGGCGGCGTCGCCCTGCCCGCCCCACAGGAGACGGCACAGGTCAAACAGCTCTGGGAGGAGGGCCTCTTCGCCGAACGCGTCGCCCTGCTCGGCGCGGTGCGGGCCCATGACCCGGCCGCGGCACGGGACTTGCTCACCGCCACCTGGAGCACGGAGCGGGCCGAGGACCGCCTGATGTTTCTCGACTCCCTGCGTACTCAACTGTGCGACGCGGACGAGCCGTTCCTGGAACAGGCCCTCACCGACCGCAGCCGCAACGTCCGCGCCACGGCGGCCGAGCTCCTGTCCGCGCTTCCCGCGTCCGCCCTGGCCGCGCGGATGGCGGACCGCGCGGCATCCTGCGTGGCCATCGATCACGCACAGGGCACGAAGAGCATGCCGACGCTCACGGTCGAGGCGCCGCACGAGTGCGACGCAGGCATGGAGCGCGACGGCGTCATCACGAAACCCCCGGCCGGCCGGGGCGCACGGTCCTGGTGGCTGGGCCAGTTGGTGGAGGCCGCACCGCTCGGCACCTGGCCGGAGCGGCTCGGCGGCCGGAGCCCCGCGGAGATCGTGGCGCTGCCCGTGGCCGACGACTGGCAGAGCGAGTTGCACGCCGCGTGGTGCCGCGCGGCCGTTCGGCAGCGGGACGCGGTCTGGTCCCGTGCCCTGCTCGGGGCCCCGTCGTCCCCTGATGCGGCTGGACCCGGCGCGGCGTCGCTGGCCGAGCGCGCGAAACTCCTCGCCGCGCTGCCGGCCGGGGAGCGGGCCGACTGGGTCGCGGGGTTCATCGCGACGCACGGCCTCTCGGAGGCGTTCCAGCTGCTCGGCGTGTGTGCGCTGCCCTGGTCGGAACCACTGGGCCGGGCGGTGGTCGACGCGCTGAACATCGCGCGGGACGCCGGGAGTTACCCCTGGAGCTTCAGCGGGGTGATGGGCCTGGCGGAGCGCTGCCTTGACCCGGCGGAGGCGGTGCGTCTCGACGTACTGACGGCGATACCGGACGAACCGGAGGACGCGTCCCCCGGCGCGGGCGGGTACTGGTCGGAGGCCTTCCAGCGCCTGGTCAGTACGTTGCGTCTACGCGCGGCGATGCGGGCGGAGCTGGGCGCGGAGCCGGGGCAACCGGGCACGGCGCCGGAAGATGCGGAGGTGCCGTCATCTTAGGCAACCCCTTCGAGAAGCGGCGGTACATGACCGCCCCCACCGGCGCCCCCGCCACGGAGCGAGAGCGTCCGAGCCCCCGACCCCAGCAGCAAGAGCCACGGGCCGCCACCATCAAGGAGCAGGAGCAACCACCCGCCCGCACCGACGAGCGACAGCATGGCAGCGCGCTCTCCGCGAAAGAGGGGCAGCGACGCACCCGCGTGCGGGGGCGAGGCAGGGCGGGCGGCACCGCCGCAGCGCCGGGGCGGACTTCCGGCGCGGGTCGGCGGCAGCCGGACACCGCCGTGGCATGCCACGAGCAGCCGCCCGGCCCCACAGCGCATAGCCCCCACGGCTCACGAGGCCTACAAGGGCCACAAGGCTCACAAGCGGGCCCCGCCCCGAAGCCAGGGCAGGCCGACGGCGTCACCACCGCCCGGAAGCCGAAGAAGGCCGGCGCCCGCTCCGCCGGGCGGAGTGCGTCAGGCGCCCGCCGGCTGACGGACGTTCGCCCGTACCCAGTCCACGATCGATGCCGTCGTCGCACCGGGCGTGAAGATCTCCGCGACGCCCTTCTCCTTGAGCGGCGCGATGTCCGCCTCGGGGATGATGCCGCCGCCGAAGACCTTGATGTCCTCGGCGTCGCGCTCCTTGAGGAGCTCGATCACACGCGCGAAGAGCGTGTTGTGGGCGCCGGAGAGGATGGACAGGCCGATCGCGTCGGCGTCCTCCTGGATCGCGGTGTCCACCACCTGCTCGGGCGTCTGATGCAGGCCGGTGTAGATGACCTCCATACCCGCGTCACGCAGTGCCCTCGCGATCACCTTGGCCCCGCGATCATGACCGTCGAGACCCGGCTTGGCCACCACCACGCGGATCGGACCGGCTGCCACACCCATCACTGCCTCCATGTACCGATATCCATCTGTCCGAGCACTGGCATCCCGTGCCGCACCGGCCGGGGAAGTGAACGAACGTTATCCCCAGCATCTCGCACCCGGCAGTTTCACGGTGTGGAGCGAGGGGGAAATCACACGATGGGACACGTTCGCTGCGCGCCACTCCCGTATTCAGCGGTCCACGGACCGTTTCCGGGACGGCGCAAGGGGAGCCGCAACGAGGTCGCCGTGCCACCGCGCCGTCCGCTGCGCGCCGTGGTGGTGCGGCACATCGGCGATCGCGCCGGTATGCAGGGCGCCACCGGCGCTGACCACGCACCGCCGTACGGCCTCTGCCACGCCTCCCCACTACGGGCATACGGGGGACAGAGCCGTCCTCTCGCGTGCCGACCGGGAGGTCGACCATGACCATCACGAGGGTCCTGCCCTTTCGTCCGCCCTGCCTTCTCCTGCCCGCCAGACTGGCGGGACTCTCCATGGCTCTGCTGAAAGCGACCGCGCTCGAGGTGGCGATCCTCGCCGGGCATCTCCTTCTCTACCCGTCGGGCATCGTCCAGGAACGCAGGATCGCCGCCGAACTGCCGCCGCCCGACGCCCCCCGGCTCCCCGCGGAGAGCCGCCCGCCGGTCGTCCTGCTGCACGGCTTCATCGACAACCGCTCGGTCTTCGTCCTGCTGCGCCGTTCCCTGGCCCAGCACGGCGGCCAGCACGTGGAGTCCCTCAACTACTCCCCCCTCACGTGCGACATCCGCACCGCCGCCGAGCTGCTCGGCCGCCACATAGAGGAGATCTGCGAGCGCACGGGCCATCACCAGGTGGACATCGTCGGGCACAGCCTCGGCGGCCTGATAGCCCGCTATTACGCGCAGCGCCTCCGCGGCGACGCACGCGTGCGCACGCTGGTCACCCTCGGTACCCCACATGAGGGAACGCGGGTCGTGCCGCTGGCCGACGCGCACCCCATCGTGCGCCAGATGCGCCCCGGCTCGGACGTGATCGAGGAGCTGCGCGAGCCCGCGCCGGACTGCAGGACCCGTTTCGTGAGCTTCTGGAGCGACCTGGACCAGCTGATGGCCCCGCTCGAAACGGCCTGCGTCAACCATCCCGACCTGATCGCGCAGAACGTACGTGTCTCCGGTATCGGTCATCTCGCCCTGCCCGTGCACCCCGCGGTCGCCGCCGGAATCCGCCAGGCCCTGGATCTGCCTGCTCCGGGAACCCCTGCGACGGGTACCGAAAACGGACTGACCGTGGCCTGAGGAGCAGTTCCCGCACCTCGCGGAGCAGGGATTTTGTCGAACGGAACTCGAACGCAGGGCCAAAGCTGTGCCCGCGGAGCACCGAAAGGCGGCCGAATGCCCGTTTCTTGAGAACGTGAAACCTGACGAAGATTGTCGCGCCCGCATACCGCCGGGTACAGTCGCCGCACTGCTCTGCCCCCTGCTGCCGAGGCGAAAGAGAAGTTGGTGAACGACCGTCACCCGTCGGGGAGCTCGACACCCCCGGCCTCGGCACCCGCCGACTATGCGCCCTACGCGGCGTATGACCAGCAGGGCGCCCAGCACGGCGCCTATGCCGGATACGACGGCTTCTCCACCGGAAGCTTCGACACCACGGGCACCTATGCGACGGCCGGTCCCGACACCGGAACCTTCGCGTCCGACCCGCTCTTCGGCGACATGCCCGGCAGTTCGTACGACACCGGCCAGTGGTCCACGACGGGCACACAGCAGACACTGAACTACGACCCGTACGCCGCGCAGCACCAAGCCGCGTACGACACCAGCGGGTACGAGACCGGCGGCTACGACACCACGGCGATGTGGTCCACCGGCGGCTATCAGCACCTCTCCGCCGACATCCCGGCCCAGTCGGGCCCCGATGCTTCCGGCCAGTGGGACACCACCGCCTGGGATCAGCCGCAGCAGACCGGCCAGTGGGAGACCGGGGCCTTCGACACCGGCGCGTACGACGCGACCGCGTGGAACTCCGGCGGCCAGGACATGGCCTACGGGGCCGGGGCCACCGGGGCGCACGAGATGCCCGGGACGCACGACGCACTCGGGACGTACGAAGCTCAGGACACGCCCGCAGCGCCGGACACGTACGAGGCTGCTGAAACGTACGAGCATTCGCCGTACGACACCGCGTCCTACGCATCCGAGCCGCACCCCTCCGGGGATCAGCCGCCCGAGGCCTACGCCCAACCGGCCCCCGCCGAGCACGAGTTCACACCCGACGAGGCTCCCGCCGATTCACTCGGCCCGGTCGAGCCGAGCCGCAGCGCCCTTGCCGGTGACGACGAGCCGCCGGTCACGGGCCGCTCGCACGGACCCCGCTCGCGGGCCCGCCGCCGCTCGCCGGCCAAGCGCTCCGCACTCTTCACCGTCGCCGTGCCCTCCGCCTGCGTGATGGGCGTCGCGGGTATCGCCGCCGCTTCCGTGGGCGACTTCGGCGGCGACGAGAAGGAGGCGCAGGCGGCCTCGGCCCCGGACCCCGCGTCCGTGCAGCCCTCCGCCGCCAACAACAAGCTCGACACGCAGCTGGCCAACCTCTCCGCGGACGCCGGTGACTTCGCCGACCGCGCGAGCCGCACCCAGGAGCGCATCGACCTGAAGGCGGAGAAGGTCGCCGCCGAGAAGAAGGCCGCCGAGGAAGCCGCGCGCAAGGAGCGCCTGCGCCCCAAGTTCGCGCTGCCGGTGAAGCAGCACGGACTGAGCGCCTACTACGGACAGGCCGGCATCAACTGGATGTCCGCGCACTCCGGAATCGACTTCCCGGTGTCGTACGGCACCGAGGTGCTCGCCGCCACCGACGGCACCGTCTCCACGAAGTGGAACAGCGCCTACGGCAACATGGCGATCGTGACCGCCAAGGACGGCACGGAGACGTGGTACTGCCACCTCTCCACGCACAAGGTTTCCAGCGGCCCCGTCAAGGCGGGCGACCCCATCGCCTTCTCCGGGAACTCCGGCAACTCCACGGGACCGCACCTGCACTTCGAGGTGCGTCCCGGCGGCGGCTCGGCGATCGACCCGCTGCCGTGGCTGCGCAGCCACGGCCTCGACCCTTCGTAACTCCGGCCGCCGCCCCGCGTTACAGCTTCTCCACCGGCGCGTACCGCAGCAGCAGCCGCTTCGGCTTCGGCTCTCCGAAGTCCACCGTCGCCTCGGCGTTCGCGCCCGTGCCCTTCACCCCGACCACGGTCCCGAGACCGAACTGGTCGTGCGTGACCCGGTCCCCCACCGCCAGCGCGACCACCGGCTTCTCCGTGGCGCGGCGCGTGGCGAAGCCCTGCGCGCCCCCGGTGCGCGAGTGCGACGACGACAGGGAGGAGGCGATTGAGGATGCGGGCCCGGAGGATGCCGGTGCACCGACGGAACCGGTCCGCTTCCAGTCCAGGTGTGCCTCCGGGATCTCCTCCAGGAAGCGCGACGGCGGGTTGTACGAAGGCTGTCCCCAGGCGCTGCGCATCGAGGACCGCGTGAGGTAGAGCCGCTCCCGCGCGCGCGTGATGCCCACGTACGCAAGGCGGCGCTCTTCCTCCAGCTCCTTGACCTGGCCGAGGGAGCGCATGTGCGGGAAGACGCCGTCCTCCATGCCGGTCAGGAAGACGACCGGGAACTCCAGGCCCTTGGCGGTGTGCAGCGTCATCAGTGTGATGACCCCGGAGCCGTCGTCCTCCTCGTCGGGGATCTGGTCCGAGTCGGCGACGAGCGCGACCCGCTCCAGGAACTCGGAGAGCGTGCCCGCAGCGCCCGCGACCGTGCCGGCGCCTGCTTCCGGGTCCGCATCCGTGTCCGTGTCCGTGTCCGCGTTCTCTTCGCCCCCGGTCGCCCCTTCGCCGCCTTCAGCGGCTTCGTTGCTTTCGCCGTTGTCCTGCTCGAACTCCAGCGCCACGGCGGCGAGTTCCTGGAGGTTCTCGATGCGCGTCTCGTCCTGCGGGTCGGTCGAGGCCTGCAACTCGGCCAGATACCCGGTCCGTTCGAGTACGGCTTCCAGCACGACGGCAGGGCCCGCGCCGGACTCGACGATGGTCCGCAGCTCCTCCATCAGCGTGTTGAAACGCTTGACGGCGTTCGCCGAGCGGGACGCCATTCCGTACGCCTCGTCGACGCGCTTCAGTGCCTGCGGGAAGGAGATCTTCTCGCGCTGCGAGAGCGCGTCGATCATGGCCTCCGCGCGGTCGCCGATGCCCCTCTTGGGTACGTTGAGAATGCGCCGCAGCGGGACGGCGTCCTCCGGATTGGCGAGCACGCGCAGATACGCGAGGACGTCCCGGACCTCCTTGCGCTCGTAGAAGCGGACGCCGCCGACGACCTTGTAGGGCAGGCCGACGCGGATGAAGATCTCTTCGAAGACACGGGACTGCGCGTTCGTCCGGTAGAAGATCGCGACATCGCCGGCCTTCGCGTCGCCCGCGTCGGTGAGCCGGTCGATCTCGTCGGCGACGAACTGCGCCTCGTCGTGCTCGGTGTCGGCGACATAGCCGATGATGCCCGCGCCGGCGCCCGCGTTGGTCCACAGGTTCTTCGGACGGCGGCTTTCGTTGCGCTCGATGACGGCGTTGGCCGCGGTCAGGATCGTCTGCGAGGAGCGGTAGTTCTGCTCCAGGAGGATCGTCGTCGCGTCCGGGTAGTCCTCCTCGAACTGGAGGATGTTGCGGATCGTGGCGCCGCGGAAGGCGTAGATCGACTGGTCCGCGTCGCCCACGACGCACAGCTCGGCGGGGTCGTCACCCTCGCCTCCGGAGGGGCCGACCAGCTCGCGCACCAGGGCGTACTGGGCGTGGTTGGTGTCCTGGTACTCGTCGACCATGACGTGCCGGAAGCGGCGGCGGTAGTGCTCGGCGACGTCCGGGAACGCGCGGAACATGTTGACCGTCGTCATGATCAGGTCGTCGAAGTCGAGGGCGTTCGCCTCGCGGAGGCGCTGCTGGTACATCGCGTACGCCTGGGCGAGCGTCTTCTCGAAGCCGTCGGAGGCCCGGCCCGCGAATTCCTCCTCGTCGATCAGCTCGTTCTTCAGGTTCGAGATCTTGGCGCTGAAGGACTTCGGCGGGAACTTCTTCGGGTCGATGTCCAGGTCGCGGCAGACCAGCGCCATCAGACGCTTGGAGTCGGCGGCGTCGTAGATCGAGAAGGAGGAGGTGAAGCCGATCGTCTTCGACTCGCGGCGCAGTATGCGCACGCACGCGCTGTGGAAGGTCGACACCCACATGGCGTTGGCGCGCGGCCCGACGAGCTGCTCGACGCGCTCCTTCATCTCGCCCGCGGCCTTGTTCGTGAACGTGATCGCCAGGATCTGCCCCGGGTGCACGTGCCGCTCGGCCAGGAGATGAGCGATGCGGTGCGTGAGGACCCGGGTCTTGCCGGAGCCCGCGCCCGCGACGATGAGCAGCGGGGAGTCCGCGTGCACGACGGCCGCGCGCTGGTTCTCGTTCAGCCCGTCGAGCAGGGCCGCCGGGTCGAGCACGGGGCGCGGTGCCCCGCCTCGGTAGTGCGCGTCCCGCGGTGTGGGCGCGTCGAACTTCCCGTCGAACAGATCATCCGGGATTGACTCCGGAGTGTTGTCCTCGGGCGGCGGCGGGGGCTCTTCCTCCGAAGCCCGCGAGGGCTTGAGGTCCGCCAGGAAGCTGTCATCAAAGAGGCTGCTCATCGCCTCCCGAGTCTAGGCGGCCGCACTGACAACCCGCTCCGGGTTCCGGCCACGTCACTCCGGCTACGCCCTGCCCGCGGACGATCACTCTCCGCTTCAGCGCGACGTGCCCGCGTCAAGAGCTTCGTAAAGTAACGAAAATGTATCGGGCATATCGAACATCAACCTTCACACGGACCACACGAGTTGGCTAGCGTGCTGCGCGGGCTGCTCGTACTCCCACCGGCGAACCCCGCCGGGAACGGGTGGCCTCCGCCGAGTTCGATCTCCTCGGAGCCGGGGACCCACGATGAACTTGGGGTGAATCGGTCCCGTACGCAGTACGGGACTGTAGGGCAACCTTCCGGAACCACCCGCCCGAACCCGACAGCTAACCCGGTAGGCGGTCTACGGAAGGAGTCGCCTCCCTTGGCGTCGCACCGCAAGCCGCGGAACCGCATTGCCGCCCTACGCGCCACTCCCGCCATCGGCATCACGACGGCGGCCCTCACCTCCGTGGCCCTGCTGTCACAGAGCGCGCAGGCGGCGCCGTCCGCACCGCAGAAGCCCAGCCTCGAAGAGGTCCAGAAGAAGGTCGACGATCTCTACCACCAGGCGGGCGTGGCCACGCAGAAGTACAACTCGGCCAAGGAGCGCACCGACAAACAGCGCAAAAAGGTCGACACCCTGCTCGATGATGTGGCCGAGCGCACCGACAAGCTGAACGAGGCCCGCCAGGAGCTGGGCTCCTTCGCCGCGGCGCAGTACCGCACCGGCGCCGTCTCCGAGACGGCCACGATGATGCTGGCCGACGACCCGCAGGGGTACTTCGACCAGAATCACCTGTCGGACCGGCTGACCGCGCGCCAGAAGAAGGCGGTCGACGACTACCAGACGAAGCAGGCCGCCGCGACGAAGCAGCGCACGAAGGCCGCCAAGAGCCTTCAGACGCTGAGCGACTCACGGGACGACCTCAAGACGAGCAAGCAGACGGTCCAGAAGAAGCTGGGCCAGGCGCGCACGATGCTCTCGGAGCTGACGGCCGAGGAGAAGGCGCGGCTCGCGGCGATCGAGAAGAAGAAGGACGAGGCGGCCAAGCGCAAGGCCGCCGAGCTGGCCCGCAAGCAGGAGGCCGAGGCGGAGGCCAAGCGCAAGGCGGCGGAAGAGGCCGCGGCCGAGGAGCGCGAGAAGAACAAGGAGACCCCCGACTCGGGCTCCGACACCGGCTCGGGCACTGGCTCGGGCACGGGTTCCGGCTCCGGTGACACGGACAGCGGTTACGCGACGAAGGCCGCGAAGGTCATCAACTTCGCGGAGGCGCAGATCGGCAAGCCGTACGTGTGGGGCGCCACAGGACCCGACTCCTACGACTGCTCCGGGCTCACCCAGGACGCGTGGAAGGCCGCGGGGATCTCCCTGCCGCGTACGACGTGGGACCAGGTGAAGGTCGGCACGACCGTGAAGACCGCCGACGCCAAGCCGGGTGACCTGGTCTTCTTCTACGACGACATCAGCCACGTCGGGATCTACATCGGCGACGGCAAGATGATCCACGCCCCGAAGCCGGGTGCGAACGTCCGCACCGAGTCGATCTACTACATGCCGATCCACAGCGTGGTGCGGCCCGCCTGACGGTCACGACCATCACTCACGGAAAACGGCCCTCCACGCGCGCGTGGAGGGCCGTTTCCGTGATCTGCGAGTCGGGCGGGATCAGGTCCACAGCACCGCGATGAAGATGTTCACGACGGTCAGCAGCCCGACGGCGCCGAACATCCCCTTGTCCACCTTCTCCTCGTCCCGCTTCACGTAGACCAGCGCGAGGATCACGATCAGCACGGCCATCTTGATGCCGATCTTGAGGTTGTTGACCGGGTTGTCGTCCGCCTGGTTGAGGCCCACCAGGATGACGCCCGTGACGAGCATCGTCAGCGCGCCGTGCAGCATCGCCGGGTTGAAGCGTGCCGTGCCCTGGCCCATCTGCTTCATCTGGGTGAGGAAGCCGCCCAGGAGCGAGGCGATGCCGATGATGTGCAGACCGACGAAGAGATGGGTGAGAACGTCCATGGCTCCGGAGCCTAGCCGGGGCATATCACCACTCCGCAGTCAGGTGGGCCGCAAGCGCCGCATCGGTCACGCACCCGCGCGAAGGGGATCCGGCCCGGCGGATCGTGCGGTCATATACGGACACCGGCGGCACACTTGCGTCAGTTGCGCACAATCCGTCACCAAGCCGTGACGGCGAGGTTTAGCGTCCTTCGTCAGGTGACCGGCTCCCCACCGCCGCCCGCACCAGGGGCGGCAGTCGGCCACCACCGCCGAGAATCCGGCGGCGGACCGCTCCCCTGTGCGGTCCGCCGCCGGAACCTTAAGGAGCCCCCCTTCGTGGCAGCGCACCGCAAGCCCAGACAGCGCTCGCTCAGTGGCCATACGGCCCGCACCGCCGCCACCATCGCCCTTGCCGGGGCCGCCACGGCCACCGCCTTCGACGGCACGGGACACGCGGATCCACGGCTCAGCCCGGCCGAGGTCAAATCGAAGGTCGACGCGCTCTACCGCGAGGCGGAGATCGCCACCGAGAAGTACAACGGCGCCAAGGAGAAGTCCGAGAACGCCGAGAAGTCCCTGGGCGAGCTGCGTGACGAGGCGGCCCGCAAGACGGAGAAGCTCAACTCGGCGCGCGAGGGCCTGGGTTCGATAGCTGCCGCGCAGTACCGCAGCGGTGGCATCGACCCCGCCGTCCAGCTCGCGCTCTCCTCCGACCCCGACCAGTACCTCGAGCGTGCCGCGCTCGCCGACCGGGCCGACAGCCGCCAGGCATCGGCCGTCTCCGGTGTGCGGAAGCAGCTCCAGGAGCTCGACCAGCTGCACACCGAGGCCGACGACACACTCACGCACCTCAAGTCCCGCCAGGCGGAGCTGAAGAGGCACAAGAAGACCGTCACCGCAAAGCTCGACACGGCCAAGGGGCTCCTGTCACAGCTCACCGGCGACCAGCGTGCGGAGCTCGCGGGCGACGGCGGTCAGGACAGGGTCTCGCGTGCGGCCGGCCGCGACGGCTCCCCGAACGGCCCCGGCAAGGCCCCCAACGCCCGCGCCTCGGCGGCCGTCTCGTACGCCTACAAGGCGCTCGGCAGCCCGTACGTGTGGGGCGCCACCGGCCCGAACGCCTTCGACTGCTCGGGGCTCACCCAGGCTGCCTACCGGTCCGCGGGAGTCGCCCTGCCGCGCACGACGTACGCGCAGATCGCCGAGGGAGAACGGGTCCCGCGTTCTCAACTGCGGCCCGGAGACCTGGTCTTCTTCTACCAGGGCATCAGTCACGTCGGGATCTATGTGGGCAACGGCCAGATGATCCACGCCCCGAACCCGAGCGCGCCGGTACGCCTCGCGCCGATCAGCCAGATGCCGTTCGCGGGGGCGGCGCGGGTGGCCTGAGCAGGGCTCACGGCTGGCGTGAGAGGGCGCGGGTGGCCTGACAGGCCGCGTGGCCCCGCAGGTACTGTCAGGGCCATGCCCCGTCGTACGCTCCCGCCGCCTCCGCCGCCTGCCTACCTGCGCACTTGGCCGGACCGGAACGCGCTGCTGTACGACCGTGGCAGGGCGCTCGAAGAGCTGCGCAGGCGGAGCCTGGGGGTGCACCGGATCCTGCTGCTCTGGCTGTTCGCGCTCGGCTGCGTGATCGGCTGGGCTCTCCTGACGGTGCCGTTGGAGATGATCGAGGAACGCAACCCGGTGGCGTTCGTCATGGGCCCGCTCTGCGCGGTCCTGGGCCTCGGGGCCCTGGCTCCCTCGGTGTTCGGCATCGTCGTCGGCATCCGCGGCGACCGGAAGGCCCGCGAACTCACCGAAAGCTGGCTGGCCCTGGACAGCCACCCGGCGTCGGACTCCGCTCTGCGCTCCCCCGGCCTCAGCCTCTGCTGGCTCCTGACGTCCTTCCTCGGGTGCGCGCTCGGCCTGTGGGCGTCCTTCGCTTCCGCCGCCTACGCGGAGCCCGGGCGGGACTCCTACGGCGACGTGGTGCTCGGCATGGGCACGGGCCTGATCCTGTGGCTGGCGGGCCTCATAGGCATCACCAAGGCGGTGGGCCACTACCGCTGGGCCATACGGAAGCTGGGCCCCGCCCCCGCCGTGAACGGCGCGCACCGCTGAACCCGGACCGGACCGTCGCCGCAGGGCTGCCCGGCCCGGCCGTCAGACCAGCCGCCGCGCGGTGGCCCACCGCGTCAGCTCGTGCCGGTTGGACAGCTGGAGCTTCCTCAGCACCGCCGACACATGCGACTCGACCGTCTTCACCGAGATGAAGAGCTGCTTGGCGATCTCCTTGTACGCGTACCCGCGCGCGATGAGCCGCAGCACCTCGCGCTCGCGCTGCGTGAGGCGGTCCAGGTCCTCGTCGACCGGCGGCGCGTCGGTCGACGCGAAGGCGTCGAGGACGAACCCGGCGAGGCGCGGCGAGAAGACCGCGTCGCCGTCCTGCACACGGAAGATGGAGTCCACCAGGTCGGTGCCGGTGATCGTCTTGGTGACATAGCCGCGGGCACCGCCACGGATGACTCCGATGACGTCCTCGGCGGCGTCCGAGACGGAGAGCGCCAGGAACCGCACGGGGCTCTCGGCATCGGACATCAACGGCGCGCAGCGGCGCAGCACTTCGACGCCACCGCCGCCCGGAAGGTGCACGTCGAGCAGCACGACCTCGGGACGCGTCGTCGTGATGACCGTGACCGCCTGATCGACGTCGGCGGCCTCGCCGACGACCTCGACACCGGTGATCGCGGTCCTGCCGATCTCCGCCTGGACTCCCGTACGGAACATCCGGTGATCGTCGACGAGGACGACGCGTGCACGGCGACCCTCCTGGTCACCGCCGGCAGCGACACCGGCCGCACCGGCCGTCTCTTCGGCGGGCCGATCCGCCCCGGCCGGCGTGCCCGGCTCGGCCGCGCCTTCCGACCCGCCCCTGGTCCCCACGGGCTCGCTCGCGTCGCTCATGTCGTCGCCGTCCTCTCCATCTCCAGCTCGACTTCCGTGCCGCCCCCCGGCACCGCGCGCAGCCGCGCCGTGCCGCCGTTGCGCTGCATACGGCCGATGATCGATTCTCGTACGCCCATGCGGTCGTCCGGCACGGAATCCAGATCGAAGCCGGGCCCACGGTCCCGGACGGACACGAACACCGTCTCCCCCTCGACTTCGGCGAAGACCTGCACAGCGCCGCCCTCGCCACCGTACTTGGCGGCGTTCACCATTGCTTCCCGCGCGGCCTGCGTCTGCGCCGTGAGCCGGTCGTCGAGCGGGCAGTCCCCGACTATGACGACCTCGATGGGGACGCCGTGCTTGTCCTCCACCTCCGCGGCGTCGCGCCGGACCGCTTCGGCGAGAGTGTCGGGCTCGTCAGCCTCGTCCTTGCCCGTGCCCTCCGGTTTGTAGAGCCATTGCCGCAGGTCGCGCTCCTGGGCGCGGGCCAGGCGGCGCACCTCTCCCGCGTTCTCCGCGTTGCGCTGGATCAGGGTCAGGGTGTGCAGGACCGAGTCGTGCACATGCGCGGCGACCTCGGCCCGCTCCTGGGCGCGGATACGCATCAGCCGCTCCTCGGAGAGGTCCTGCATCATGCGCACGAGATAGGGGCCGGCGAGCAGCGCGACGCCGACGAGCACGGCGAGCGCGGCCTGCAGCACGGAGCTGAGGTGCGATGTGGAGCCCTGCAGCACGACGATGCCGCTGACCCCTGCGCCGACGAGCAGCACTCCGGCCCCCGCGCGGGCGATGGTCAGGGTGCGCCTGCGACGGCCGACGGCCATCCAGCGGGCCCGGCGGGCGTTGTCGGCCTGCCGCCAGACCAGGGCGACACCGGCGGCGACGAGCAGTGTGGGCCAGAGATAGGCCTTGGTCGAGCTGCCCAGATCCACGTTGCCGACGAAGACCATGGCGACGACGACCATCGCGAGCAGCGCGACGAGCTGACCCTTGTCCGGCTTTCGGGCCACGAGTCTGCGGCGCCCGTCGGCCGCCGTCTCACTGGTGACGGCTGAAGGCGGGCGCTGGGCGTCGACACCGCCGACGCCCAGCGGCACGAAGAACCAGAACGCCGCGTACAGCAGCGCCCCGAGCCCGTCCGCCATGAACAGTCCGGCGAATATCAGCCGCACCCAGATGACGGGCAGCCCGAGATGACCGGCGAGGCCGCGAGCGACACCGCCGAGCCAACGACCGTCACCGCTGCGATAGAGCTTTCGCAGCGGCCGCTCGTCTTCGATGGATCCTGTCGCGGCTTCCGGCATGTCTCCGATATTCACACGCGTACGCGGGCGCGGGCATCAGGGTCGACCCCCGAGACGTCCCTGATCTCCGACCCGGACGGCCGGGGCGCGGCGGTCGGGGCAGGGGCGTGTCAGGGGTGATCTCAGGGTTCGTCCAGGGTTGTCCCGACTGCCGCGGCGGCCCCCCGCCCGTCACCATGGACACATGACAGACGAGCAGCCCGCCGGGACGGGCCCGCAGGCCGCGCCGTGCGATCCCCTCACCGCCACGGCGCAGGAGCCGGGCGGGCCGATGGTCGTGCGGGCCTTCCGCCGCGACCGACGGCACAAAAAGCTGGGCGGCGTGTGCGCGGGGCTCGGTCAGCACTGCGACATGGACCCGGTCATCTTCCGGATCGGGCTCGCGATCCTCTCCGTCACCAGCGGGCTCGGACTTGTCTTCTACGGCTTCGCCTGGCTGTTCGTCCCCTTCGAGGACGAGGAGGAGAACGAGGCGCGCAGGCTCCTCTCCGGCCGGGTGGACGGCCAGGCCCTGACCGCCGTGCTCTTCGCGCTCGTCGGCTGCGGCGTCTTTCTTTCCTTGCTGAACAACGGCGGGGCGCTCACCTTCGCCGCGGTCCTCGCGCTGCTCCTGGCGGGCGCGGGGTACTGGTCGCAGCAGCGGGGCACGACCGACCCCGACCCGGTGGCGGCCCAGGCCGTGGCGGATGCCCCGCCCGAGGCGAAGGCGCCGCCGGTGGCCGGTGCTCCTTCGTGGTGGCGGGACCCGATCATCAAGGACGGCACGCACGACGGAATCTCGGGCTATTTCTGGGGGCCCGAGGGAGTGGCCGTCGAGTATCGGCCCGACCCCCCGCACGGGCGGATACCGCAGCGGGCGCCCACGCCTGCCCCGCGGCCCAAGCCGCGCGGTCCGCGCTGGATCGGCGGCTTCGTCTTCCTGGGAGCGCTGCTCGCCGGCGGTCTCGGCACCGGCCTCACCTGGGAGGAGCAGTCGCTCGGCACCAGCCTGCAGACCGGCCTCGCCCTCGCGCTCGCCGTGTTCGGCCTGGGCATCGCTCTCAGCGCCTTCCTCGGGCGCACCGGAGTGGGCTCGATCGTGCTCGCGGTGATCACGGCCGGGCTGCTCGCCGGCTCGGCCGCACTGCCCAAGGACATCAGCACCAGCTGGGCTGAGACCCAGTGGCGACCGGCCTCGGCGGAACAGGTCAGGCCCCGGTACGAACTGGGGACGGGCATCGGAACACTCGACCTGACCCGCGCCGGCCCCGGCAAGGGCCGGACGCTCAGCACCAGTGCCGAGGTGGGAGCGGGGCAGCTGAAGGTGATCGTGCCGAAGGGCGGCACGGTGAAGCTGGACATCGAAGTGGGCGTCGGCGACATCCAATTGCCGGACGATCGCAAGGGGGACGTGGACATCGCTCCGGGCAAGGAGGAGTCGGTGACACTGGACCGGCCCTCGGGCAGCAAGGACGACGGCACGCTCGAGGTGCGTGCCGAGGTAGGCATCGGACAGGTGGAGGTGACCCGTGCTACGTCATGAGTTCCATCCCGGCAAGCTGGTCCTGGGCCTGTTCCTGCTGATAGCGGCCATCGCCTACGCGGGCGACGCGGGCGGCATCTGGGACACACCGTGGTTCGTGGCGTTCCCGCTGCTCCTTGCGGGTCTGCTGCTCGGAGGCGCGGCGGCGGCCGTGTCCTACGGCATACGCGGCCGCCCTGCCGCTCGCCCCGGACGGCCTACCGACCGCACGCCGGACCGCTCGGCGGACGACTCCACGGACGCCTAACCGACCCGGCTACGCCCCGCCCGAGCAGCTCAGTCGAGTCCCGCACTGTGCCTGCGCCGGTTCGCGATCATCGCGTCGATCGAGAAGACGGCGGCCCCGGCGAGGATCAGCGGGAGCCACGCCATCAGATAGGCCAGGTCGTTGCCGTAGTAGTAGGGCTCGGTGGACCAGCTCACGGTCAGCCAGAGGCTGAGCGAGATCAGCGCACCGCCGAGCGCGGCGATCCGGGCGAACAGGCCGACGAGGGTCCCGATGCCGACGGCCAGCTCACCGAGGGCGATGGCGTAGCCGAAGCCGACGGGGTTCTTCAGGGAGAGGTCGACGAGCCCCGGGAAGGCGGAGATGTCGCGGACGCCTTCCATCATCTCGCCGATGGATCCCGCGCCACTGGCGGACATGAAGGCGCCGTCGGTGAGCTTGTCCAGACCGGCGTAGACGAAGGTGACGCCGAGGAAGATCCGGAGCGGGAGCAGGGCGTACCGGGAAGCGCTCTCCCGCCAGCCGCTGCTTCTGACGTAGCTGGTGTGGCTTTCGGTGCGCATGCCGTGAGCCATAGCTCTCGCCGCCTCTCCCGTTGACCCGCTTCGCCCATGAACCCGTCATCTGACGATACGTACGAACAGGGGGGCCTGCTCAGTGGCTTGCACCGAATTCGCGAGGACCGGTCCGACACAGGGCCGGGGCACTCAGTCCGTCACGTCGATCGCACAGCGGTTCGTCTCCACGCCGGCGGCCGTGATCACCTGCACGTCGACGCGCCCGGGCTCCACGTCGACCGGGACGGGGACGGTCAGGGCCGCGTCGGTCGGGTTGGTGAATCCGCCCGGCACGGGGACGAGCGGCACATGGACGTGCACGGTCCCGATGCGAACGACCATACGGGCGAGGCGATCGGCGGTCTGCGCGCCGGGCGGCACGAATCCGGCACCCCGGATCTCGATGTCGTCGCCCGTACGGATGGGGCCGTCGAGATCGCCGGCCTCGCGGGCGCGCACCACGGAGAGGATCACGGGCCGGCCGCCCTCGGTGTACTTGCCCGTGAGGTATGTCGCCGCCGACACCAGGACGAGGACGGCAAGCCCCCACGGCAGGTCGGGCAGCTGCTCGGGCCGGCGCGCGAGGCGTACGGCGGCGAAGACCATGGCGACGGCGCTGACCAGGACGTACTGCGCGTCCGTGAAGCTGCCGCGGCCCGCGTCGTCGGTGAGCAGATCGGCGGCCCGCGGCCGGTCGGCGGGCACCTTCTGCAGCCGCTGGCCGAGCACCCGCAGGCCCACCACGCGGCGTACGAGCACGGCGACCCCGCAGACCACGGCGAGGACGGTCACGGCGCCGGCGGCGCGGGCGAGATCGAGCCCGGCGATCAGCTCGTCCCGCTCGCGGTGGCCCGAAGCGCCGGCGAGCTCGCCCGCGAGGACGAGCACGGCGAACACGACGAGCAGGACCCAACAGGCAGCCACGGCGCGGGAGGTGGAGAGGCGGTTGTCCTCACCGAGCAGCGGGGCGATGATGCCGCCGCGCGCCCGGTGCGCGTATCCGGCGCCGGTCAGCAGTGCGCCGACGACCACGGCCGCGAGTACTCCCCCGGTCCGGGCGAGGGTCCACCCGGTGCCGATCGCGGTGAGGGCCTGGACCAGGAGCAGTACGCCCACCGCCGCCCAGACGACACTCACGGTGCGCCGCCACAGCAGGCCGAGCCAGGCCTCGCCCTCGGCCCGGCCGCGTTCGGCGACGTCGCGCGCGGACTGGGTCAGCTCGTCCGACACCCACTGCCGGGAAGCGCCCGCCGAGTGGGCGACCGCCGCGGGCAGCCCCTGCCCCGCCGCAAGCTCGTCGCGCTTGGCGAGAAAAGCGGCCACGGCACGCCGATGCCCCACCCGCGCACCGTGCGGGCAGTCGCCGCACGTGCAGCCGCCCCCGTGTGCGCCCTGCCGCGCCTCCTGCACCGCCACCACCTCGTACGCCGCCTTCCCCGCCCTCGTTCGAGCACCGCAACGTGAACTTCCTTGCGATGAAAGGGGATTGTGCCGTACTGGAAGACGATCAAATGCCCGGGGTCAGGTCAGCGAGGGTGAATTCCGCACGCTCGCGTTGACGGCGGAGGCCATCGGCTCAGGCCAGGAGATCCGGTTCGCTGCGGCTGATGTCCTGCCACAGGGACTGGTAGTTGATCCACGCGACGAGATCGCTGCCGAGCTGCTCGCGCGTGGCCACCGCCTGCTTGTGGCCGATGAGGATCGGACGGCCCGCGGCACGCGCGCTCAGCTGGACCTGGCAGGAGCGCTCCATGGTGAGAAACCACCAGGCCGCGGCGTCGACGGAGTCGCCGACGGTGAGCAGCCCGTGGTTGCGCAGGATGACGGCCTTGTGGTCGCCGAGCGCGGTGGCGATCCGCCGTCCCTCGTCCGAGTCGACGACGACACCCGTGTAGCCGTCGTACAGCGCGTGGCTCTCGTAGAAGGCGCAGGACTCCTGGGTGATCGGGTCGAGGAGCTCGCCGAGGGTGGACAGTGCGCGGCCGTGCAGCGAGTGGCAGTGCGCGACGGCGACGACATCGGGCCGCGCCAGGTGCGCCTGCGCGTGGACGGTGAAGGCGGCCTGATTGACGTGGTGGCGGCCCTCGACGACCTGTCCCTGCGCGTTGGCGAGGACCAGATCGCCCACGGTCACGTGCTTGAAGGGCATCCCGAAGGGATTCACCCAGAAGCAGTCCTCGTGCTCGGGGTCCCGCGCGGTGATGTGCCCGGACACCCCGTCCTCGTATCCGAGCCGCCCGAAGATCCGCAGCGCCCCGGCGAGCCGCTCCTTGCGGTAGCGACGTTCGTCGGCCAACGAGTCGTGCACCGGCGGCATCGCGAACTGCAACCGCTCGACGGGTATCGGTGTGGGCGCCTGCATGTGTCCTCCATCCCTGGCTGTACGGAGCGGAAGTTACCGCCGGTCAGCGCAGGAAGACAGGGGTCCCCTGTGAAGAGAGTGCGCATGCGGGGCGCGACGTCGGACAGAAATCGGCGCGCCAAACCGGACGGAAGGTGTCGGGTATCGGCGCGACACTCGCCGTATGACGACGAACTGGGCAGCCTTCAGCGCAGCAGAACCCGACTTCGCGCGGACCGCGGAGAAGCGGTTCGGCCTGTTCACGCATCACGTCCTGGCCACGCTCCGCAAGGACGGATCGCCGCGCACGACCGGGCTGGAGGTCCGCTTCCTGCACGGGGAGTTGTGGCTGGGCATGATGCCGAACTCGATGAAGGCGCTCGATCTGCGCCGCGATCAGCGCTTCTCGGTCCAGGCGAACCCGGGACCGGGCACGGAGATGGCCGGCGGCGACATCCGGATCTCCGGGCGGGCGATCGAGGTCGAGGACCCCGAGGTCATCGCGCGGTACGTGGGCGATGTGAACCCGCCGGACCCGACCGCGTTCCACCTCTTCCGCACGGAGCTGACGGAGGTGGTGCGGACGTACATCGAGGACGAGAAGTACGTCGCGGTGCAGCTGTGGAAGCCGGGGGCGCCGGCGCGGACAACCAGGCGGACATGAGAAAACGCCGGTGCCGCCGCCCTGCTTCGGGGGACGGCGGCACCGGCGTTCGATCCCGGGCCCTCAGCGGGCCACGGGGACTACTCCCGCTCACACGGGGGTTACTCCCACTCGATGGTGCCCGGCGGCTTGCTCGTCACGTCCAGGACCACGCGGTTCACGTCGGCGACCTCGTTCGTGATGCGCGTCGAGATCTTCGCCAGGACGTCGTATGGCATACGCGTCCAGTCGGCCGTCATGGCGTCCTCGGAGGAGACGGGGCGCAGCACGATCGGGTGGCCGTAGGTCCGGCCGTCGCCCTGCACGCCCACGCTGCGCACGTCCGCGAGCAGCACGACGGGGCACTGCCAGATCTCGCGGTCGAGACCGGCCGCCGTCAGCTCCTCGCGGGCGATCGCGTCGGCCTCACGGAGCAGGTCCAGGCGCTCCTTGGTGACGTCGCCGACGATACGGATACCGAGGCCGGGGCCGGGGAAGGGCTGGCGCTGGACGATCTCTTCCGGCAGGCCGAGCTCCTGCCCGACCATCCGCACCTCGTCCTTGAAGAGCTGGCGCAGCGGCTCGATCAGCTGGAACTCGATGTCCTCGGGGAGGCCGCCCACGTTGTGGTGGGACTTGATGTTCGCGGTGCCGGTGCCGCCGCCGGACTCGACGACGTCGGGGTAGAGCGTGCCCTGGACCAGGAACTCGACGGGCTGGTCGCCGGGCGCCTCGGCGACGATCTCCGCCTGGGCCTGCTCGAAGACGCGGATGAACTCGCGGCCGATGATCTTCCGCTTCTGCTCGGGGTCCGAGACCCCGGCGAGCGCGGTCAGGAAGCGTTCCTGCGCGTCGACGACCTTGAGCTTGACGCCCGTGGCCGCGACGAAGTCCTTCTCGACCTGCTCGGTCTCGCCCTTGCGCATCAGGCCGTGGTCGACATAGACGCAGGTCAGCTGCGAACCGATGGCCTTCTGTACGAGGGCGGCGGCCACGGCGGAGTCGACGCCGCCGGACAGACCGCAGATCGCGCGCTTGGTGCCGACCTGCTCGCGGATCGCGGCGAGCTGCTCCTCGACGATGTTGCCGGTGGTCCAGTCGGGCTTCAGGCCTGCTCCCCGGTAGAGGAAGTGCTCGAGGACCTGCTGGCCGTGCGTGGTGTGCATGACCTCTGGGTGGTACTGCACTCCGTACAGCTTCTTCTCGTCGTTCTCGAAGGCCGCGACCGGCACGACGTCCGTGGACGCGGTGACGGAGAAGCCCTCGGGCGCCGCGCTGCACGCGTCGCCGTGCGACATCCACACCGGCTGCTCGGACGGAGTGCCCTCGAAGAGCGTCGAGCCGGGCTTGGAGACGGCCAGGGGCGTGCGGCCGTACTCACGCGCGCCCGTGTTGTCGACGGTGCCGCCGAGGGTGATCGCCATCAGCTGGAAGCCGTAGCACATGCCGAAGACGGGGACCCCGGCCTCGAAGATCGCGCGGTCCAGGCGCGGGGCCTCGTCCGCGTACACCGACGAGGGGCCGCCGGAGAGGATGATCGCGGCGGGCTTCTTCGCGAGCATCTCGGCGACCGGCATGGTGCTCGGCACGATCTCGCTGTAGACCCGGGCCTCGCGGACGCGGCGGGCGATGAGCTGGGCGTACTGCGCTCCGAAGTCGACGACCAGAACGGTGTCGGGGGCGGCGGCAGCGGGGGACGCTGATGGCACGGCGGCGGCCTTCCGGCGTTGAGCTTGAGCTTGCGCGTGAGCTGGGGCTCGTGCGTGAAGCAGGGGTCTGTTTTGTCGATTCTAACGGGCCCGCGGACACCCCCTTCGTCGCATCCGACGGAGCCCGGTTCCGCTCACGGTCCGCGCACGCGGCGGCGCGGGGCGTCTCAGCATCCGAGCCGCGCCGGAGCCCGTGTTGACCGCCCACGCGCGCCTAGGGGCATACTGACTCCGTGACCAAGCACCTCAACTTCCTCTTTACCTATGGCAACCGGCCCGCCGGCTGCCATGGTCGAGCTGCTTGATCCACTGACAAGCGACTTCCCAGGCGCCCCGGGCCGACAAGGCCCGGGGCGTTCTGTCGTTTCCGGACCTTGTCGCCCCGGGGCACTCCACCGAAATCCGAGATCCCGGATTCGCATCCCACGAGGAGCCCCAGATGACCATCGCCACGACCGACAAGACCGGCGCCCGCACCCCCGAGGCCGCCGACGTGATCGAGGGCGCGCGCGACCGTATCGACGCACTCGACGACCGCATCATCGGTCTCGTACAGGAACGGATGGCCGTGTCGGCCGTCATTCAGGAGGCCCGGATCGGCTCCGGCGGCCGGCGCGTCAACCTCTCCCGCGAGATGGAGGTGCTCGGCCACTACAGGGACGCGCTCGGCAAGCCCGGCACGTCGCTCGCGATGACGCTCCTCGAGCTGTGCAGGGGCCGGGTCTGAACCCTGCTGGTCGCGCCACGGGTTCCACCGGATCTGAGTTCGGGTCCGCTCTCACCCGTACGGCGCGTGACCGGGCCCGGAGGGGCTTCGTTGGTCCCGATGTCCGTGCCAGCCAGGGGCGGGCACGGAAAAACCACGCGTGGCTCCGCTGGAGCGATGAGGCACACCTCGTGTGTGCCGTGGGACCTCGCTCCAGAGACGTGACCGGACGGCAGGGGACAGCATGCCCGGTCACCCAGGGAACGGTCGGCTTCGGGGACGCCCGGAGCCGACCGGCCTCCGTCCCCCGAAACGCCCCAACCGGGCCGTCCCCAACCGGCCGTCCCCGATCGGCCGCCCCCAGCCGCTCCCGAACGCCCCCCAAGCGCCCCCCACCGTTTGCACGTCCCCAGTCCCTCGGCTCTCCGGCTTTCCCGTCCCCGCGGAACGCCCCAGCTGTCCCTGTTCGTCTGGATCACGTCGAACCGGTTGCGCGGGTCACGGCGCATCCAGCACGATGCCTAGCAGGACGGGCCGCAAGCGCGGCAGTGCACAACTCAATTGCCATTGGTCGAGACCACTAGTGCGCCCCCCGTGCGCCGGGGCGGCCACCAGCGCCCTCCCGACTCGCGGCGCACTCCCCCGGCGCCGCTCCGCGGCACCGACGCTGCCCTGACGTCGGTGCTGACAGCCAAAGGGCCCCGCGGATCCGTCCCGCGGGGCCCTTCGGTCTGCCGTGACCTTCCTGCCGTGCCTGCTTCCTGAGGCCGCAGCCGGACGTCTTCGTGCCCTGCCTACTTCGCTTTCGCCACCTTTGCCAGCTTCGCGAGCTGCGCGTCGACGATCGCGTCCTCCACCTCCGGGTCGGCCGCGTTTCCGCCCTCGTCCGCCCCGGCCGCCTTCGGATCGAAGACATTCACGGCGCGGAAAGCGATCACCGTCGAGCCGCTGCGTACGACCGAGACGCGGTGCCGCTCGAGGAACTCGTCGGCACGGTTCGCGAGCTTGTACGAGACGGCCTCGTCGCCGCTGACGGGCGCGGGCTGCGGCCTGGCACCGAAGTAGCGGTGACTGCCGCCCCCGAACGTGGCGCACTTCTTCGACTTCGTCGCCGTACGGAGCGTGTCCATGGTCTTCTCGGCGTCGGCCCGGTCGTACGCGAACAGCACGACCTCGGTCATCGTGGTGTTCGCGGTGTCGGTGCCGCTCAGCGTGCGGCTGACGTGGGCCTTCGACTTCCGCGGGGCGGTGGCGTCGAGCCACTCCGACAGCGGGCGGCAATCGGCCGGGGTCGCGCGTCCTTCCCCCGCCGTCTTGTCGGGCGCCTCCTCGACCTCGTACTTCTTGACGTCGCCCGAGGCGAGGGCCGCCTTCTGCAGCTTCGCGACGGTGGACGACGCATCGGGGGCCTGCGCGGACTTCGACGGCTTCCCGTCGCCGTTGCCGGCGCCGTCCCCCTTACCGCCGCCGCTCCCGCTGCACCCCGCCGCAAGACCGAGCACCGCCACCACTGAAACAGCCACCACGCCACGCGACACAGCTGACTTCACGTCCCCGCACCCCCACTTTCGTCCTGCGTCATGCGGAGTCACCCGCACCCCTCCTACGACGGAAGATCGTTACGGGCGGTTCCCGCCGGGGCCGCACGTCACCCTTCCGCGCGTACCGAAGGCTCCCGCTACAGCCAGAACCAGAAACGGAACGGGCTCAGGAGCACGATCGCCAGCACCATGCCGCCCACCACGATCACCACGCTCCACACCCGGCGGCCGCGCTCCGAACGTCCGTTGCGCTGCGGCCCGGTCGGCGCGGACCGCCACTCGTCCGGCCGCCACGCCCCGGACGTGCCCTCCCCCTTCGCCGCCTTGCGCTTCCTGCGCCTGCGGCCAAGCGCACGCGACTCCGCGGCCTGCCGGACCGCCGCCTCCTCGTCGAGACGCCGCAGCCGCTCGGCCACCATGCGCGCCCGCGCGGACGGCTCCTTCGGCGCGGAGGAACGGATGTCGCGCAGGCTGTCGCGCTCGAACCGCTCCCACACCTCGTCCGGCAAGCGGTCGGGTATCTCCTCCGGTATTCGGTCCGATTTCTCGTCCGGCTCCGCCACGACGCCCCCTCCTGATGCCCCTCGCTCCCGGCGGATCACCGTAGAGCGGAGGAATTTCTACGGCACCCGGCAATGACGGCACAAGCCGTGTGATCCAAGCCACATAAGAATTCTGTGAGTTAAAGGACAACCATTCACAGCCGACGCAGGTCATGCATGCGTAACAACGGCCACACCCGCGTCCCCACCGCGGAGGCCTCCACCTCCGTATCGCCCACCAGGTGGTACGCCGGACTGACCGAGGTCTTCATGAAGCTCCGCCGTGTCATGGCCGCTGCGGCCGCGACCGCCGCCATAGCCCCGATCGCGCTGCTTTCGGCCCCTGCCGCCTTCGCGACCGACGAACCCACCACTGCGCCTCCGAGCTCGACGGCCCCGGGGACGACCCCGCCGGCCGAGACGACGACCCCGCCGGCCCAGACCACGCCGCCCGCCGAGACGACGACCCCGCCGGCCCAGACCACGCCGCCGGCCGAGACGACGACCCCGCCCGCCGAGACGACGACCCCGCCGGCCGAGACGGAGGAGCCGACCGACGAGCCCTCCGAAGAGCCCACCGAGTGCGCGGTCGACGAGGACGGCAACGACGTCGACTCGAAGCTGGAGCTCGGCATCTCGGGTCTGCCCGGCAAGATCGTCGCGGGCAGCGGCTGGCACCAGTTCAAGCTGACCGCCGCCAACCCGACCGACGAGGACCTCGGCGAGGTCCAGTGGCTCGCCGCCGTGAACAACTTCACGGACAGCGAGAAGGAGAAGGACTGGCTCGCCAACTACGCGCAGATCCAGTACTTCGACCCCGAGACCAAGGCCTGGGAGTCCATCGCGGACGAGGTCACGGGCGGCCTCTACTTCGGCACCACCGAGCTCGGTGCCAAGGAGAAGGTCGACATCAAGCTGCGCCTCAACATCAGCGCCAAGGCCCCGGCCGGTGACGGCTACGCGCTCGGCCTCGGCGGCTACCTCGACTCCGAGCAGAACTGCGTGCACGAGTCGTTCTCGTTCTACGAGTTCACCGTCCTGAAGGCCGGCAGCTCCAACGAGAACCCCGGCGAGGCCGAGGAGAACGAGGACGGCAAGAAGCCCCAGGGCGGCCAGAAGCCCCAGGGCGGCGCCAACAAGATCCCGACCACCGGCAGCCTCGCCGAGACCGGCTCCAGCTCCGCGCTGCCGACCATCGGCCTCGTCGGCGGTGTCGCCGTCATCGCCGGTGCGGGCGCGGTCTTCGTCGTCCGCCGCAAGAAGGCCGACGCCAACGCGTAAGCACGTGCGTCAGCTCGCCGGTAACGGCACGCCGCTCAGCGGCACCTGAAGCACGCGAAAGGACCTGCGCTCGGAGGGGGGCGCAGGTCCTTTCGCGTATGTACGTGTCGTGGAGCGGGCCGGGGCTACTTCTTGGCCGGCACGGCCGGCATCCCCAGGAAGGGCAGCTTCAGCGCGCCGAACGCGTCCGCCGGTACCGCCGGGGTCTTCGGCTCGACGGCGGCGAGACGCACGTACTGAGCGCCCTGCGCGGGCCGCGTGTCCTCGCCGCCCTTGTTGGGCCAGAACGACATCGCGCGCTCGGCCTGCGCGGTGATCGTCAGGGAGGGGTTCACGCCCAGGTTCGCGGAGACCGCGGCGCCGTCGACGACCGAGATGCCGGGGTGGCCGTAGAGGCGGTGGTAGGGGTCGATGACCCCGGCGTCGGCGGAGTCGCCGATCGGGCAGCCGCCGAGGAAGTGGGCCGTCAGCGGGGTGCCCATCAGCTCTCCGACGTTCGACCCCGCGAAGCCGTTGATCTCCTTGGCGAGCAGTGTCGCGGCCTCGGTGGCCTCGGGGATCTGCGTCGGGTTGGGCGCGCCGTGGCCCTGCCGTGCGGTCAGCAGGCCCTTGCCGATGCCCTTCTCCTTGCGGTACGTGGTCAGGGAGTTGTCGAGCGTCTGCATGACCAGGCCGATGATGGTCCGCTCCGACCAGCGTCGGTTGGAGAGCGACCGCACCATCAGCCAAGGGTGCTTGGCGACGTTGCCGAGCCATCCCGTGACGCGCGCCCTGCCGCCGCCCTTGAGGCTGTACGGCACCTGGAGGATCGTCATGCCGCCCATCGCGTTGGACTTCTTGCCGTAGCGGACCGGCTCGATGTGCGTGGTGGCGTTCGGGTGGATCGACGAGGTGATCGCGACGCCCTTGGTGAAGTCCGCCTTCGCGACCCCGTGCTGCTTGCGGTAGCGGCGGTCGGTGGTCTGTGAGCCGACCAGAGCCTCGGAGTTGGTGCGGGTGAGCGCGCCGAGCTTCCCCGAGATCCGCGGGAGCAGGCCGGTGTCCTTCATGCGGTGCAGGAGCGTCTGCGTGCCGTAGGTGCCCGCGGCGACGACGACGTGGCGCGCCGTGAACGTGCGCCCGTTGCCCTTGCGCTTGCTGTCGGTGGGCAGCGTGGCGACGGCGTACCCGCCCCGCGAGTCGTCGGTGAGGGTGACGACGGACGTCATCGGGTGGATGACGGCGCCCGCCTTCTCCGCCAGGTAGAGGTAGTTCTCGTTGAGGGTGTTCTTCGCTCCGTGCCGGCAGCCCGTCATGCACTCGCCGCACTCGCTGCAGGCCTTGCGGGAGGGGCCCGCGCCGCCGAAGTAGGGGTCGGGAACTTCCTGGCCGGGCTTGGCCGTTGAAGTACCCGAGGCGTCCTGCTCGTCGCCGAAGAAGACGCCCACGGGCGCCATGTGGAAGCTGTCGCCCACTCCCATGGCCTCGGCGGTCGCCTTCAGGTGGACGTCGGACGGAGTCGTGGTCGGGTTGAGCCGCACCCCGAGCATGCGTTTGGCCTGCTCGTAGTAGGGGCCGAGCTCGTCCTGCCAGTCCGTGATGTCCTTCCACTGGGGATCGTTGAAGAACGGCGCGGGGGGTACGTAGAGCGTGTTCGCGTAGTTGAGCGAACCTCCGCCGACGCCCGCCCCCGCGAGCACCATCACGTTGCCCAGCAGATGGATGCGCTGGATGCCGTAGAGGCCGAGGGCCGGTGCCCAGAGGTAGTTCTTGAGGTCCCAGGAGTTCTTCGGGAGCGACTCACGGGTGAAGCGGCGCCCCGCTTCGAGCACGCCGACGCGGTAACCCTTCTCCGTGAGACGCAGGGCGGAGACGGAGCCGCCGAAGCCTGAACCGACGACGATGACGTCGTAGTCGTACGACGCGTCGTCGTAACCGTCCGCCTCGCTGTCCGGCTGTTTCTGGACAGAGCTCTCCTGTGACATTGACTCTCCTCGTTGAGAACTGACCCCTGGAGAAGGGCTCTTGCGACGCCTGCCGACTGACGCCTACCGAAGGCGCAGTGACTTCATGACCTTCAGGCTCAGGCTCATGAATGCCGCGTACTTCTCGTCGTCCATGCCGAAGGACGGCGCGAGCGGCATAAGACGCTGGTGCGCGACGGTCTGCGCCTCGGTGTACTTCAGGATGCCCTCGGAGCCGTGCCTGCGGCCGAGGCCCGAGTCCTTCATGCCGCCCATCGGCGACTGCACGCTGCCGTAGGCGGGCGCGAAGCCCTCGTTCACGTTCACCGTGCCGGTGCGCAGGCGGGCCGCGATCTTGCGGCCACGGCTGCCGTCCTTCGTCCAGACCGAGGAGTTCAGTCCGTACGACGTGGAGTTGGCGAGGTCGACCGCCTCGTTCTCGTCGGTGAAGCGGTAGATGGAGACGACCGGGCCGAAGGTCTCCTCGCCGCACACCGCCATCGGGGACTCGACGCCGTCCAGGATCGTCGGCTCGAAGAAGTACGGGCCGATGTCGGGCCGGGCGACGCCGCCCGCGATCAGCTTGGCGCCCTTGGCGACCGCCTCGTCGACGTGCCGCTTGGTGGTCTCCAGCTGCCGCTCGCCGACCAGCGAGCCCATCTCCGCGCCGTACGCCAGGGAACGGCCGAGGCGCATCGCCTTCGTCCGTGCCGCGAAGCGCTCCACGAACTCCTCCGCGATCGACTCGTGGACGTACAGCCGCTCGATGGATATGCAGAGCTGGCCCGCGGACGAGAAGCAGGCGCGCACCGCGCCGGCCGCCGCCTTGTCGATGTCGGCGTCGTGCAGGACCAGCATGGCGTTCTTGCCGCCGAGTTCGAGCGAGACGCCGACGAGCCGGCCCGCTGCGCCCTGCGCGACCTCGCGGCCGGTGCGCGTGGAGCCGGTGAAGGAGACGTAGTCGGCGTGCTTGACGATCTCCGGTCCGACGACCGGACCGTCCCCGATGACGACCTGGAAGACCTCGGCGGGCAGACCGGCCTCGATGATGAGGTCGCGGGCCCACAGGGCGGTCAGGCAGGTCTCCGTGTCGGGCTTCATCACCAGGGCGTTGCCCGCCACGAGTGCCGGAAGGGCGTCGCCGATGGACAGCTCGAAGGGGTAGTTCCAGGGCGCGATCTGGCCGACCACACCGCGCGGCTGCCGGTTCTCGGTGACCTTCGTGAGGGTCGGTACGACGCCGGTGTGCCGCTTGGGGTTCAGATACGCGGGGGCCTTGCGGCCGTAGTGCCGCGCGGCGACGGCGACCGCCTGCAGCTCCTCGTGCGCGTGCAGCCGGGCCTTGCCGGTCTCCAGCTGGATGAGGTCGAGGACCTCGGCCTGGCGTTGGAGCACCAGGTCGTGGAAGCGGAGCAGGACCGCGGCGCGCTGCCGCACCGGGGTGCGCTCCCAGGCGACCTGGGCCACGCGGGCGCGCCCGAAGGCGGTGGCCACGTCCTCGGGAGTGGACTCGGGCAGGTCGGCCAGCTTCTCGCCGGTGAACGGCGTGTGGTTGGCGGTCCGTCCCGTGCCGATCACGTCCCTGGTGAGCTGGGCGATCAGCTCGGGAGTCACCACGTCGGCGGTGGTGCGCGCGCCGTCGGGAGCGGTGGCTGTCGGGTTGGTTCCGATGGCCGCTGCGGTGGCCTGCGAGTCCGTCATGGTGGTGAGCGTAGGCCCAGGTCAGAGTTTTGGGTACCCGTCGGTAATCAGCTTTCACCGGGCGCACACACCCTGCCAGCGATTGCTGGCGGCAAAGGGCCTGATCAGGGCCTTAGTGGGGCTCCACGCGGAACTCCACGCGGACTCCACGCGGGTCAGAGCTTATCGATCCCCAGGTTTTCGATGGCGGTGCTCGCGACCTGGCGGCCGCGCTCGGTGAAGTCGCCCTTGCCCGGATAGTCGATCCACAGGCGGTACATGTTCCCGGACTCGGTCCGGTAGTAGAAGATCTTCGCCTCGTGCGGCAGCTCGGTCTCCGAGTCGGTGTACTTGACCGTGTTCTCGGCGGCGTCCTTCTCCTTGTACTTGGCGTCCTTCGTCGTTCCCCGCGGAGCGGGATCGCCGGACATGTGACTGAACGAGGTCTCGCCGCTCGCCTTGAAGTCCTCCATGTCGGCGTACGCCTGGGACGCCGCGGACCCGAGGATCTCCTGGGAGGTGTCCGTCTTCTCCGCGAGGTCCAGCGTGATGAAGACGGCGCCGCTGGGGTCGGTGTACCGCACCCAGGTCTTGTTCGTGTCGGTGGGCTCGGGATTGCTCTCCACGTAGTGCTCCGGGGCGGAGACGGTGGCGGCGACCGCCTTCGCCTCGTGCTCCTTCCAGCCCTCGGTGTCCGAGCCCGCGAAGGGATCCACGGCTACGAGCACGCCCGCCGCCACGGCCACGGCTGCCACACCGGCGATGACGGCCAGCGCCTTGCGGCTGAGGAAAACGCCCTTGCCACTGGGCGGAGCACCGGCGGGCGAGGCACCACCGGCGGCCGTGACGAGCTGCGTGGGCGCCGGCTGCGCAGGCCGTGCCGCTTCCTCCAGGAGGGCGCGGACCTGTGCGGCGCGCGGGCGCTGGCCGGGCTCCTTGATCAACAGGCCGTTGATCGCCTGCGCGAGCGGGCCCGAGGCCGAGGCGGGCGCCGCCGGAGTCGCGTTCAGGACGGACTGCAGCGTCGCGGGGGTGTTGTTGCGCCGGAACGGCGAGACGCCCTCCGTGGCGGCGTAGAGGACCACGCCCAGCGACCAGAGGTCCGACGCCGGGCCGGGGCGCTGACCGAGGACCCGCTCCGGGGCGATGAACTCGGGCGAACCGACGAAGCCGCCGGTGTCCGTCAGGTTCGTCTCGCCCTCGATCTGGGCGATGCCGAAGTCGGTGAGGACGACCCGGTCGTGCTGCCCCAGCATCACGTTGTCCGGCTTGACGTCACGGTGCAGGATGCCCGCCTGGTGGGCGGCGTCAAGCGCGCCGAGCACCTCAAGGCCGATGCGGGCGGCGTCGCGGGCGCCCAGGGTGCCCTCCTGGAGCGCGGCGCCGAGCGAGCGGCCCTGGACCAGCTCCATGACGATCCACGGCTGGCCGTCCTCCACCGCCACGTCATGGACGTTGACCACGGCGGGGTGGTCCAGGCGGGCCGCGGCGCGCGCCTCGCGGCGCATCCTCTCGAAGGCGTTGGCGCGCTCGCGCTCGGGCAGGTGGTCGGGGATCCGGGGTTCCTTGACCGCGACCTCGCGGTCCACCGTCTCGTCCTTCGCGCGCCAGACCGTGCCCATGCCGCCGTGGCCGAGCTTGGACAGGAGGCGGTAGCGGCCGGCGACCAGGCGGCCCGTGCCGGGGTCCGGCTGGTTGTGCTGGTCCTGCTGGTTCTGCACCACCCGGGTGGGCTCGGCATACGGAGACGGGGGCGGGCCCGGCGCGGCGGGGTGCTGCGCCCTCTGCTGCTGGGGCGGTTGCTGCAGGGGTGGCTGCGGCTCCCGGGGTGGCTGCTGCTGCGGCGGCTGGAGGTCGAAGCTGGTTGGTTCGTACGGGCCGTAGGAGGCTCCCCCGTCATTGCTCATGGCCACATGCCTACCTTGCCGAAGGCATCCGGTTCCACAGGGGTCACCGACTTGTGACAGGGGTGATGCGCGGGGCGCAGCCTCAGCGGCGTACGAACGAGTCCACCGCCGTGTCGAAGTACCGCCGCGCCTCCTTGGCCCTGCCGACCGGCGCCGACACCCAGACCTCGTACATCCGGCCGCTCTCCTGCCAGCACAGGTCGAACGTGTGCCGGTCGCCCTCCGCCTCCGTGAAGCCGTCCCAGGTGAACTGCCAGAGGGCCGCGGGCCGTCCGTTGTGCGAGGTCTCGGTGACCTCGCCGTCCCGGTAACCGGGGTTGTTCTCCGGCCCGTCGGCGTCGGAGCGGCGCTGCACGGCGAGCGGCCCGCCCGGCTGCGGAGACGTTTCCTTGATGCCGATACGGAAGGTGCCGCCCGGCGACTTGTAGAAGACGCGGGGCCCGTCCGCCTCGCGCGTGAAGCCGTCCGGCACCGCGAGCGTGAAGCCCTTGCGGTCCTTCGCGATCCGGTAGCCCTCAGGGGCTTCGGGCGTCGAGGGCTTCGGGGTGTTGGAGCTGCGCGTCACCGTCACCGTCGGGGTGGGCGAAGGCGACGGGGTCACCGTCCGCGTCGGCGCGCTCTGGCTCTGCGAGGGCGGTGTCGAAGGCGTACCGCCGCCACCGTCCCTGCCCAGCAGGAGCGCGGCGGAGACCGCGGCCCCGGCGACGGCGGCCACAAGGGCGGCGGCGATCAGCATGGCGCGACGGCGGCGGCGGGAAGGCCCGGCCGGGTGCACGGGAGGACGGCTGGGCAGGTCACGGTAGGTGGGCGTGTAGCCCCCCGGTCTGCCGCCCGATCTCCCGCCTGATCTCCCGCCCGGCAGCGCCGACGGCTGTCCGCCGGCCCGCCCCGCGGGCGTCGACGGCATCCGCCCCGTCTCTACGTACCGCCGAAGGAGCCGCTCGGCATCGGCCACGCCGAGCCGCCGTTCCGGGTCGCGTTCGAGGAGGCCCAGGATGACGGGCAGCAGCGGTGCGGCGGCGGGCGGCGGGCGGATCTCGTCGAAGACGACGGCGTGCAGCACGCCGCTGATCGAGTCCCGGCGGAAGGGCGACTCGCCGGTCAGCGCCGCGACGAGGAGCGCGCCGAGCGACCAGAGGTCGGACTCGGGCCCCGTCCGCTCGCCCGACATCCGCTCGGGCGCGGTGTACTCGGGAGAGCCCACGAAGGACCCGATCTCCGTGAGCGTCGTCGCGCCGCTGACCTGCGCGATCCCGAAGTCTGTGAGGACGACGCGCCCGGTCGCCTCCTCCATGAGGACGTTGGCGGGCTTGATGTCACGGTGCAGGACCCCCGCGGCGTGCGCGACGCGCAGTGCGCCCAGCAGGTCGATGCCCATCCGGGCCACCGTCCGCGCGGGCATCGGACCCCTCCGCGATATCCGCCCGGCGAGCGATCCGCCTTCGATCAGCTCCATGACGATGTACGGGTGGTCGCTCTGCACGACGACGTCGTGGACGACGATGATGTGCGGATGCTGGAGCTGCGCCGCCGCCCGCGCCTCGCGCAGGGTGCGTTCGACCTGCTGCATCGCGTCGGACTCGGAGAGCGTGTCGTCGAGGGCGAGTTCCTTGACGGCGACCCGGCGGCCGAGGAACTGATCCGTGGCCTGCCAGACCACGCCCATGCCACCCCTGCCGAGCCGCGCATCCAGGCGGTAACGGCCAGCTATGACCCGGGCGTTGTCCCCCACGCTCCCCATGCGGCCATCATGCCCCACACGTGTGCGGACGGACCCTGCCGGCCTGTGCGGCGGACTGGTTCCGGCCGCTTGTCCCAGCCATCCCGGCTGCGGACGAACGCATTCAGCCCTCTCGCCAGCCCCGGAGTACCGCGTCGAATTGTGTCCGTGTCTTGTCCCAGTCGCCTGCGGGGGACGACATGTAAAGCACGTATTCGACGCCGTCACGGCTGATATAGCTCTGTGAGATGGCGCGGCGCGGGCCCGCGGTCGTGTCGTTCGCCCCTGCCTTCCAGCTGAACTCCCAGAGCGCGCCCTGCTGATCGCGGAAGGTGTTCTGGTCCAGCTGGAGCCGCTTGTACTCCGGCAGCTTGAGCCGCAGGTTCTTCTCGAGCTGCACCTGGTGCGTGTAGGGGCTCTCGAACGTCGTGTGACGGTCGGTGCTGATACGTACGAAGTGCCGTCCGTGGTCCGGTGTGTAGTCGATCTGGCTGCCGTCCACCTCGCGCTCCCAGCCCTTGGGCAGCATGAGGCTGAAGCCCTCGGCGTCATGCACCCGCTCCCAGCTGGCGGGGATGCCGCCGACGGACTTGCCCGGCTTTCCGTCGCCGGCCTGCGACGTGCCGCCGTTGTTGCCCTCCTGGAAGTACAGATAGCCGCCGAGCCCACCGCCGCCGAGCAGCGCGACCGCGGCAACGGCCGCGACCACCACGGGCCACTTGCGGCGCTTCGCGGGGCGAGCGGGGTCGTACGAGGACTGGTGGGGCCCCTGGACGACGGTTCCGGAGTGGTGGGGGGCGTGATGCTGGGCGGAGTTGGGGCCGGTGCCGGTACCCGTTCCGATCCTGGTGTTGTCTCCGCTGCCGTATGCGGGGGTGTTCCCGCTGCCGTATCCGCTGCCGCCGTATCCGGGAGCGACGGTGCCGGACTGCGGTGTGTGCTGGTGCGGGTCCTGCGGATGCGGCTGGGGCTGGGGCTGGGGATGCTGCTGGGCCTGCAGGTTCGACTGCGGCGGCTGGGACGTGGCATGGACCTGCGTCGGCACGTAGGCAGGCCCGGCGCTCGGCGAGCGCCCCTCCGCCGCCTCGGCGAGCATCAGCTCGGCCACTTCGGCAGTCGGCCGGGTGTCCGGGTCCTTGCGCAGGAGCGCGCCGATGACGGTGCCGAGCGCCCCCGCGTACTCGGGCGGCGCGGGCTCCTCCGTGACGACGGCCTGCATCGTGCCGATCGGCGACGTGCGCCGGAACGGGGAGTTCCCCTCAACTGCCGTGTACAGCGTGGCGCCGAGCGCCCACAGATCCGAAGCGGGCCCGGGGTTGGCGCCGCTGACCCGCTCGGGCGCCAGATAGTCGACGGAGCCGACGACTTCGCCGGTCCGCGTGATCGTCGAGTCCCCCTCGATCGCGGCTATCCCGAAGTCGGTGAGCAGGATGCGCCCGTCGTTCGCCAGAAGTACGTTGCCGGGCTTGACGTCGCGGTGCAGGACCCCGGCGGCGTGCGCGGCACGCAGGGCCTTCAGGGTCCACAGGCCGATGCGGGCGGCTTCGACGGGCTCGATGCGGCCCTTGTCCTTGACGGCGTCCGCGAGCGAACAGCCCTCGACAAGCTCCATCACGATCCAGGGGCGGGAGTCGTACTCCAGGACGTCGTGGACGGTGACAACCGCAGGGTGGTTGATCCGGGCCGCTGCCCGCGCCTCCGCGTGCGTACGCGCGAAGAGAACCGCACGGTCGCCCTCCGGCACGAACTGGACAGCCGTCAGTTCCTTTACGGCGACGGTCCGGTGCAGCACCTCGTCGTGTGCTCGCCACACCCGGCCCATGCCACCGCGGCCTATGGACTCTCCGAGCCGGTAGCGGCCCGCGAGGAGCAGGCCCTGCATCTGATTCACGATCCCCCGCATTGGTTCTGACATGCCCCAGATTAGGGAGCGGGGGGCGTGCACGGAACCTCCGGGGGTGCTCGGAGACCTCACTGTGACGCGTGACGCAGCAATTCAGGGCCTTTCGGGACGTCAACTACGCCCGGACGCAGGGCTGATGCAGTATCCGTGAAGGTCTGTGAAGTTTCATGCACATCTCTGAACGACCGTGACCATCCAGGAACGCGAGCGAACAAAACTCGATCAAACTCAATCGGCTTGGTACGTGGACGAAGCCTGTTCGAAGAGCCGCGACACCTCGTCCCGCTCGGCCTCCGGCCCCCGGATCTGCACGACGTGGTACTTCCCGCCGACGGCCATCGCGAGGTTGCGTACGAAGGTCTCGCGCCCCTCCGCGTCCTGCCAGGTGAACTGCCCCTCGGCCATGGTCCGCCCGCCGACCTCCACCGTGCGCATACCGCTGGACGTGGCCCACGTCGAGTCGCGGAACGGCTGCAACTCGCGCTCGTGCTCACGCTGGTACTTCATGGGGTCCTTGCCGTACTCGTCCGTGCCGTCCCGCCCCGGCACGACGATCAGCTCGAAGTCACCGTGCGTGTAACGGACCTGCCCCCGGCCGTTCTTGGGTTGCCGGTCCCAGCCGCTGGCGACGGCGACCCGGAAGCCTTCGGTGTCCTTGCGGAGCGTGAAGCCCTGCGGCAGCTCGGGGCCGCTGGTCCGCGGCGGCTGCGCATCGGTGCTCTTCCCGGACTTCTCCGGCTTCTCGCTCGGCCGGTCGGACTTGCCGTCCTCGCTGGGCCGGGCGCTGGAGCTGCTGCCGGGCCCGGGGCCCTGACTGGTGCCGGGGTCCCCGACGGAGCCGGCACGCTCACTGCCGCCGTCCTCCCCCGACTTGGGCATGAAGGCCACGGCGTAGGCGACCGCCGCGACGAGCCCGACGAGGATGAGCAGGAGCAGGAGGCGCCCCAGGGAACGCGGGCGGCCCGTACCGCCCTGCCGGGGCACGCTGCTCCGCTTGGGCGCGCCGACCCGGCCGGCAGCCGTCGTGGGCATGGAAGCTGACGGCCTGGCTTCCCGTCCTCGCTTCTGCTGCTTGTGCTTGTGCCGCCCGTTCTGCCGGCTCGGCACCGGGTCGGCCACGGAGGGCGTGGAGGCACGCTGCTTCTCGGGTTTGCGCTGCTTCTCGGGTTTCCGCCGCTTCTCGGGCGCGCGGCGCTTTTCGGGTGCGCGCCGCTTCTTTCGCCGTACGAGATCACCGCGACGGCGTACGACGGGCAGGCGCCTGGCGTCGAACGGAGGCGCGGGCACGACGTTCGCACCGGCTTCCGGCTCGGGCGCCGAGCGGACCAGTGAACGCAGCCAGCCGTTCAGCTCCTCGAAGTCGAGCCGCTCGGTGGGGTCCTGCCGCAGCAACGACTCGACGACGGGCCTGAGCGGCCCGCACTCCTCCGCGAAGGCGGGCGGCTCGGCGCACACCAGCTGGACGAGCTCGAAGGTGCTCTCTTCCGGGTAGGGCGCGTGGCCCTGCACGGCCCTGAACAGCAGGGCACCCAGGGCCCAGAGGTCGGTGGCTGGCCCGATGGGCGGGGCGAGCTGCCAGTTCTCGTGCACGGGCCCCGCCTGCTCGGGGGCCCACCGCTCGGTCACTCCGCCGACCACGGTCATCCGGGCATGCCGGGCCCGCTCCGCGGCAAGGGCGGTGGCGGGCCCGCGCCGAACCGCGCTCCGCTCGGCGACGAGGGAGTCCCAGTAACTGTGGCCGGATGTGGTGGGAGCGGGAGCGGCCTGGTCGGGGGCGGGAGCGGCTCGGTCGGGGGTGGAGGAGCCCTTGGCGGCTGCGGGGTTCGTCTCTGCGCGGCCGGCTCCGGGGCGCCGACCGTTGTCGTAGCCCTGGCCCTCATAGGCCTGCTCGCCGTAGCCCGGCTCGTCGTAGCCCTGATCGCCAAAGCCCTGCTCGTCGTGGCCCTGCCGGTCTAAGCCCTGTTGCTCGTACCCCTGGCCCTCGTAGCCCTGCCCCTCAAAGCCCTGCTCCTCATAACCCCGACCGTCAAAGCCCGACCCGGCCGTTTCCGCGGCCCCGCGCCGGTCCGGAACCCCACCGGAGAACGCGCCGGCGCCCTTCCCCGCGCCGGCCTTCGACGCCTCCGCGCTACCGCCCCTCGGCACAGCCCCGTGCCACTGCTTCGTACCGGCGACGCCGTACGGGTCCAGGATCAGCCCGGCAGCCTCGATCTCACCGCCGCTGCGGTCCTCCGCGCCGTACCCGCGCTCCGGGTCGTCCTCGTCGTACCCCTCGGCCGGGTCGACGCCCGCGCCGAACCCCGGGGTCGCCCCGAACGACCCGCCGTTCCGCTGCCCCGGCAGCTCCGCGTCCTCGCTCACCCGCGCCGCGGCCCGCGTCCCGGCCCGATAGGCGGCTATGGCACTGGGCCGTGCCACCCGTGCGTCGGCGCCGGGCCCAGCGGACGGGGCGGCCTCGATCGCGGCCTGCCCACGCGGCCCGTCAGCCTCATCGACCTCGTGCGTCTCGTATGCCTCGTAAGCCCCATAGGCCTCGTCAGCCTCATCCGCGCCGGAGCCGGTATCCGCACCGGAACCGGTGTCCGTGCCGGAGCCGGTATCCAGGCCGGAGTCAGCCCCGCCCCCGCTCTCAAACCCCGCAAGAACTTCCTCGGGCCGAGGGTCGTATCCGCACAACGCCTCTTCCGCCGCGCCCGCAGCAAGGCCCGTGAGAACCACCCTGCCGTCGTCGCAGACCAGGACCGTGCGATCGGTGATGTTCCGGTGGACCCAGCCGTGCGCGTGCAGCACCCGCAGCGCCGTCACCACGTCCGACGCGATCTCCGCCGCGCGGTACGGGCTCAGCGGCCGGTCCGCGAGCAGCGTGGCCAGCGACCTCGCCGCCACCAACTCGCTGACTATCCACAGCGAACCACCCTCGGCGAACACGTCGAAGACCTGGTCGAGCCTCGGGTGGTCGGGTATCTGCGCGGCGGCCTGCGCCGCCTCTATGGCGCGCCGCACCGCCGGATCAGCCGGCCTGCGCGTCGTACGCGCCGACGGCCGCCGTACCGCCCCCGCGCTCACGAAGCCCGCGGGAAGGTCACCGTCCGGGAGGTTGCGCTCGTCGAGTTCGAGCACTTCGGCGTCGACGACCTCGGGCAGCGGAACCTGTCTGACCAGGACTTCCTGCCCGCTGTACGTATCGAAGGCCCGTGTCTCCGCGGCGAGTTCATGCTCGTCCGCGGGAGGCAGAGGCAGGCGATAGCGGTCGGCGAGCACCCGACCCGCGTATTCGTCCACGCCGCCTCCCCGTCC
Source organism: Streptomyces sp. NPDC055189 (assembly GCF_053606765.1). Lineage (NCBI taxonomy): Bacteria > Bacillati > Actinomycetota > Actinomycetes > Kitasatosporales > Streptomycetaceae > Streptomyces > Streptomyces sp. NPDC055189. Next base: position 86,649 of record NZ_JBSGSG010000013.1, on the reverse strand, counting down.
GCCCGGTGGTCAATTCCGTTCGCTTTGTGCACTCTTGCGGCTGCGTACGGTCCGCAGATACTCACGATACGTGCCCGAGGCAAACCGCATTGAGGGGATGCGAGATCTCACTGGGGCCAGTGCCGCGGACTCTCCGATTCCCCGGAGTCCGCGGCCCCAAGCCCGTTCGTAGCTACTTCTTCGGTTTGAACGTCTTCGTGAGGGTCTGCCAGGCGTCCTTGCGCTCGTCGCTGTCCCACTTGGCGTCCTTGGCGGTGTACATCATTCCGTAGCCCAGGCCGCCGTTGACGACGAAGCCGCGGTCTATCGAGCGGTACTTCGTGCCGCCGTCGACGTACGTGAACTCCCAGTCGGCCGTGTTCCAGCCCCGGTAGTCGACCTTCTCTATCCGGATGCGCTTGTACTGCGACCGGACCATGTACGACTCCTGGCTCTTCCAGTCGGCCACGGGGTCGGACTTGGGGGTGGTGGTCCAGCCGATCAGCAGCTTCTGCCCGTCGGGACCGGTGAAACGCGCGCCCGCGGCAGCGGTGGACTGATACTTCCAGCCCTTGGGCAGACCCACCGAGAAGCCCTGGGAGTGCTTGTACGTCGACTCGGCGCCGTCGCCCGGCTCCTTGCCCGAGTCGTCGTCGCCGTCGTCGCCGCTCTCGCTCGGGTCCTTGCCCTCGCCCGAACCCGGGGTGGCCTCCGCCTCGCCGGTGTCCGTGTCCGACTCGCCCTTGCCCTTCTCGGCGCCGTCGTCCTGCCCGGCGCCCTTGCCCTTCTCCTCGTCCTTCGCGCCGCCGCCCGCGGTCGCCCCGCTGGACGCGGCCTTGTCGCCGCCGTTCTTGCTGTCCTGGCCGTCGTTCTCGTCCCCGCCGCTGAGCGCGAAGGCCAGCACCGTTCCGAGCACCGCGATCACGAGGGCCACCGAGAAGATGACGAGCGTGCGCCGGGGCACCACGTCGGTGAGCGAGGCCTTGGGAGGCGTCGCACGCGGCGGCGTCGCGGGAGGAGTGGAGGGAGCAGCGGAGGCAGCGGCCCCGGATGCCGCACCGGCCGCACCGGGCCGCGCAGGCTTCTCCGCCACCGCACCGGAGGCGGACCCGGCACCGGACCCCGGACCAGAACCCGCGTCAGCACCCGAACCCGATCCGGAAGCCGCGTCAGCACCGGAAGCAGTCGCCCCGGCCCCCGCACCCCGCGTGGTCGCCGCAGCGGCGGCCTTCCGCACCGACCTGAGCGCGCCCTTGAGCCGCTCGGCGGCCTCCTCGCCCTTGCCCGGCCCGGAGTCCGCGGAGGACTGTGAGGTGCCGGCAGTCTCAGCGGCCCCGGCGGACTCGGACTCGGACGTGGCCGCAGACCCGGCAGCGCCCGCCGCACCCGCAACACCACCGGCTCCGGCACCGGCCGCACCCGCCGTGCTGCCCGCGCCCGTCTTGCCTTTGCCCCTGCCCTTGCCGAACCGCTTGCCCAAGGTGGGCGGCACCGGCGGCAACGGCACGACCTTCGTCGCGTCGACCGGCTCCGGCTCCTCCTTGACCTCGGGCGCGTGGATCACGTCGATCAGGAGCGCCCGCGCCCCCGCGTCGTCGAGCCGCTGCTCGGGGTCCTTGGCGAGCAGGCCGTAGATGACCTTCTCCAACGGCCCGGCGTTCGTCGGCTGTTCGACGTCCTCCGTCATCACCGCGGTGAGGGTCGCGATCGCCGACCCCTTGTCGTACGGCGGCACGCCCTCAACTGCCGCGTACAGCAGCCCGCCGAGCGACCACAGGTCGGCCGCAGGTCCCGGCTTGTGCCCGCGTGCGCGCTCGGGCGAGATGTACGAGGGGGCGCCGACGAGCATGCCGGTGGAGGTGATCGACGGATCGCCCTCGACCTGCGCGATGCCGAAGTCCGTGAGGACGACGCGGCCGTCCTCGGCGATCAGCACGTTGGACGGCTTCACGTCGCGGTGCAGAATTCCCTCGCGGTGCGCGGAGCGCAGCACGTCGAGCACCGCGAGGCCGACCTCGGCCGCGCGCCTCGGCGTGAGCAGCCCGTCCTCGCGAATGGCTTCGGCGAGCGACTTGCCCTCGACCAGTTCCATCACGATCCACGGGCGGTCGTCCTCGTCGACCACGTCGTACACGGTCACCGCGCTGGTGTTGCGGATCCGCGCGATCGCCTTGGCCTCACGCAACGTACGCGTGATGAGCCGGCGCTTCTCCTCGTCGTCGATGCTGGAGGGAAAGCGCAGTTCCTTCACCGCGACCGTACGACCGAGTGTCTCGTCCTTGGCGCGCCAGACGGTTCCCATTCCGCCGCGGCCGAGCACTTCGCCCAGCCGGTAGCGCCCGGAGAGGAGACGTTCGCTCTTGTCCTGACGGGACTGACCCGTCTTCTCCGCGTCCGACATGCGTCCCCTCTGCTGCTACCGCTGCTACCCGCGCAACCCGCCCTGACAGAGCCTTCATTGTCCCTTACTTCGGGACCGCTCTACGCCCAGGGTGCAACGTCCCTTTTGACGGGCTCCGCACAGGGAACTCTTCCCTTGCTCGCCACTTGAGGCAAGGCCCCGCCGCGACGCCGTCGGCCGCGAAGAGTCGGCGCCCTCCAACGGCCCCACTGCCCAGTAAGGTTCGCGTCAAGCATGCCCCGCAGGGGCGCGCGGAACTGCGCGACCAGCCACGACGCACCAGCAGACGGTGATTCCGCGTGCTCCGGCGCACCATCGGCGCGCCGGATCGGCGCGCTACAGCGGCACGATGTCCGGTGCCCCCAGCCTCGCCGCGTCCGCCGTCAGGTCGTCCGGCTGCCGCTGCGACTCCCGCTCCGCCTCGACCCTCTTCTCATAGTGCTGAACCTCTCGCTCCACCTGGTCCTTGTCCCAGCCCAGAACCGACGCCATCAGCTCCGCGCACACCCGTGCGCTGCGCGTGCCCCGGTCGAACGTCTCGATCGAGATGCGCGTTCGCCTGGTCAGCACGTCGTCCAGGTGCCGCGCCCCCTCGTGCGAGGCGGCGTAGACGATCTCCGCGCGCAGATAGTCGTCCGCGGCGGGCAGCGGCTCGCCCAGTGTGGTCTCGGCCGTGATGAGGGCGAGCACCTCCTCGGCGAGTGAGCCGTACCGGTTCAACAGGTGTTCCACGCGCACCACATGGAGCCCGGTGCGTGCCGCGATCCTGGCGCGGGCGTTCCACAGCGCCTTGTACCCCTCGGCGCCGACCAGCGGAATGTCCTCGGTGACACACTCGGCGACCCGCTGGTCGAGGGCGTGCACCGCCTCGTCCACGGCGTCCTTCGCCATCACTCGGTACGTCGTGTACTTGCCGCCCGCGATGACCACCAGGCCCGGCGCCGGATGCGCCACCGTGTGCTCGCGCGACAGCTTGCTCGTGGCGTCCGACTCCCCGGCGAGCAGCGGCCTGAGCCCCGCGTATACCCCTTGGACGTCGTCCCGTGAAAGGGGCACCGCGAGCACCGAGTTCACGTGCTCGAGCAGGTAGTCGATGTCGGCGCTGGACGCTGCGGGGTGCGCCTTGTCCAGGTCCCATTCGGTGTCGGTCGTGCCCACGATCCAGTGCCGGCCCCACGGAATGACGAAGAGAACGCTCTTCTCCGTCCGCAGGATCAGTCCGGTCGTCGAGTTGATCCGGTCCTTCGGTACGACCAGGTGGATGCCCTTGGACGCCCTGACGTGGAACTGGCCCCGCTCCCCGACCATCGCCTGTGTGTCGTCCGTCCACACACCGGTGGCGTTCACCACCTGCTTGGCCCGGACCTCGTACTCCCCGCCGCCCTCGACGTCCTGCACCCGGGCGCCGACGACGCGTTCGCCCTCACGCAGGAAACCGGTCACGCGCGCCCGGTTGGCGACCTTGGCGCCGTACGCGGCCGCCGTGCGCACCAGCGTGGCGACATAGCGCGCGTCGTCCATCTGCGCGTCGTAGTACTGCATGGCGCCCACCAGGGCGTCCTTCTTCAGGCACGGTGCGACGCGCAGGGCGTGACGCCGGGTCAGGTGGCGGTGTACGGGAAGGCCGCGGCCGTGGCCCCGTGACATCGACATGGCGTCGTACAACGCGACGCCCGATCCGGCATAGATCCGCTCCCAGCCCTTGTGCTGCAAGGGGTAGAGGAACGGCACCGGCTTCACGAGATGCGGGGCGAGGCGCTCCAGGAGCAGGCCGCGCTCCTTCAGCGCCTCCCGCACCAGCGCGAAGTCGAGCATCTCCAGATAGCGCAGACCGCCGTGGATCAGTTTGCTGGACCGGCTCGACGTGCCCGACGCCCAGTCCCGCGCCTCGACCAGGCCGGTGGAAAGACCGCGGGTCACGGCGTCCAGTGCAGTGCCCGCACCGACCACTCCCGCACCCACGACCAGGACATCCAGCTCCCGCTCGGCCATTCCCGCAAGTGACTCGGCACGCTCCGCCGGTCCCAAGGTCGCTGTCCTCACCGCTGCCTCCCGTTGGTTTGTCGGGTGTGGTCGCGCTCACATCATGCCCAGATTCTGGCCGGGTCCGCTGAGTTCAGCCGTCGCCTGTGGACAACACTCCGACACCTGACACTGGGCAATGCCACATAACGGTCATATTTACTCCTAGTCTGACATTGCGCTGGTCCACCTTGTCCACAGGACTTGCGCGCTCGTCCCGCTCCGGCTATTAGGAGGACGGCCCAACGCCATGCCCGCAGATCTCGCAGTCATCGGTCTCGGCCACCTCGGCCTGCCCCTCGCCCGGGCCGCCGTCTCGGGTGGCATCGCCACCATCGGCTACGACCCCGCCCGCGCCGTCGACCTGGCAAGCGGCCGCCTGCCCTGCGACGGCGCGGAGGGAACCCTGACCGCCGCCGACGTCCGCCGGATGCTCTCGGGGGGCTTCCGGCCGACCACCGACCCGGCCCAGCTGGGTCGGGTCCGCACGGCGGTCATCTGTGCTCCCACTCCTCCGGCAGCGGACCGCACCCTCGACCTGAGCCAGGTGGCCGAAGCCGCCCGCGCCCTGGCCGCGCGCCTGCGCCCGCACACCACGGTCATCCTCGAGTCACCCGCCTACCCCGGAACCACGGAGGAATTCCTCCGCCCCATCCTCGAAGAGGGCTCCGGCCTGCGCGCGGGCCGCGACTTCCATCTGGCGCACTCGCCAGGACGCCTCGATCCGGGCAATCGCACCCACGGCTACGCGGGCACGCCCAAGGTCATCGGCGGCCTCACCCCGGCCTGCACGGAATCCGCCGCCGCCTTCTACGGCCGCCTCACCGACAAGGTCGTACGCGCGCGTGGCCCGCGGGAGGCCGAGACCGTGCACCTCCTGGAGACCAACTACCGGCACGTGAACATGGCCCTGGTCAATGAGATGGCCGTGCTCTGCCACGACCTGAGCATCGACCTGTGGGACGTCATCCGCTGCGCCGAGACCAAGCCCTTCGGCTTCCAGGCCTTCCGCCCCGGGCCCGGCGTCGGCGGCCACGGCGTCCCCCTGGACATCCCGAACCCCGGCCGCGGCGCCCGCCCCCTGCGCATGGTCGAACTGGCCCAGCAGGTCAACGACCGCATGCCCCGGTACGTGATCCAGCGCTCGGCGACCCTGCTCAACGAACACGGCAAGTCCGCCCGCGGCGCCCGCGTCCTGCTCCTCGGCGTCACCTACAAGCCCGACCTCGCCGATCAGCAGGGCTCCCCCGCCCGGGAGGTCGCGACCCGCCTGATGGAGATGGGCGCCACCGTCAGCTACCACGACCCCTACGTCCCCAGCTGGAGCGTGCTCGGCCACCCCGTCCCCCGCGCGGACTCCCTCTACGAGGCCGCGGCCGACGCCGACCTCACGATCCTGCTCCAGCACCACCGCACGTACGACCTGCAAGGTCTGGCCGTGAAGGCCCAGCTGCTCCTCGACACCCGCGGCGCGACCCCGGCGGGCGCGGCCCACCGCCTGTGACGCACGCAAGAAGGGCCCCGGTACGAGTACCGGGGCCCTTCTTGAAGAAGCAGTCGATCAGCTCCGAGGAGCAGTCGATCAGCGCTTGTGCTGCGAGTCCGCGACCGTCACCTCGACGCGCTGGAACTCCTTGAGCTCGCTGTAGCCCGTCGTCGCCATCGCCCGGCGCAGCGCCCCGAAGAAGTTCATCGAGCCGTCCGGGATGTGCGAGGGACCGGTGAGGATCTCCTCGGTCGTGCCGACCACACCGAGGTCGACGCGCTTGCCGCGCGGCACGTCCTCGTGGACGGCCTCCATGCCCCAGTGGTGGCCCTTGCCGGGCGCGTCCGTGGCGCGCGCCAGCGGAGAGCCCATCATCACCGAGTCGGCACCGCAGGCGATGGCCTTGGGCAGGTCGCCGGACCAGCCCACGCCGCCGTCCGCGATGACGTGCACGTACCGGCCGCCGGACTCGTCCATGTAGTCACGGCGGGCGGCCGCGACGTCCGCGACGGCGGTGGCCATCGGGACCTGGATACCGAGGACGTTGCGCGTGGTGTGCGCGGCGCCGCCGCCGAAGCCGACGAGGACACCGGCGGCGCCCGTGCGCATCAGGTGCAGCGCGGCGGTGTACGTGGCGCAGCCGCCGACGATCACCGGCACGTCGAGCTCGTAGATGAACTGCTTGAGGTTGAGCGGCTCGGCGGCACCGGAGACGTGCTCGGCGGAGACGGTGGTCCCGCGGATGACGAAGATGTCCACGCCGGCGTCCACGACGGCCTTGGAGAACTCGGCGGTGCGCTGCGGGGAGAGCGCGGCGGCGGTGACCACGCCCGAGTCGCGCACCTCCTTGATGCGCTGCCCGATCAGGTCGGCCTGGATCGGCGCGGAGTAGATCTCCTGGAGGCGACGGGTCGCGTTGTCGGTGTCCAGCTCCGCGATCTCGTCGAGCAGCGGCTGCGGGTCCTCGTACCGCGTCCACAGGCCTTCGAGGTTCAGGACGCCCAGACCACCCAGCTCACCGATGCGGATCGCGGTCTGCGGCGAGACGACCGAGTCCATCGGCGCCGCGAGGAAGGGCAGCTCGAAGCGGTAGGCGTCGATCTGCCAGGCGATCGAGACCTCCTTCGGGTCGCGGGTACGGCGGCTCGGGACGACGGCGATGTCGTCGAAGGCGTACGCCCGGCGGCCGCGCTTGCCGCGCCCGATCTCGATCTCAGTCACGTGGGTGGCCCTTCAGCTTTCTTCGGTACTTCGCACTTCTTCGGTACTTCGGCACTGGTCTGCCGTTCCAGTATCCCCGACGCGCGCAAAGGGGGCGGACCCGGGAATCGGGACCGCCCCCACGCGCGCGTGGAGCGCCGTCAGCGCTTGGTCGTGCTGAGCGTCAGCGCTTGTTCGTGTAGTTCGGCGCCTCGACCGTCATCTGGATGTCGTGCGGGTGGCTCTCCTTGAGGCCCGCGGACGTGATGCGCACGAAGCGGCCCTTGGACTCCATCTCGTCGACGGAGGCGGCGCCCACATAGCCCATCGTCTGGCGCAGGCCGCCGACGAGCTGGTGCAGCACGTTGGCCAGCGGGCCGCGGTAGGGCACCTGGCCCTCGATGCCCTCGGGCACGAGCTTGTCGTCCGAGGAGACCTCCGCCTGGAAGTAGCGGTCCTTCGAGTACGAACGACCCTGGCCACGGCCCTGCATCGCGCCGAGCGAACCCATGCCGCGGTAGGACTTGAACTGCTTGCCGTTGATGAACATCAGCTCACCCGGCGACTCCTCGCAGCCCGCGAGCAGCGAGCCGAGCATCACGGTGTCGGCGCCGGCGGCCAGCGCCTTGCCGATGTCTCCGGAGTACTGGAGGCCGCCGTCGCCGATGACCGGGACGCCGGCCGCACGCGCCGCGACGGCCGCTTCGTAGATGGCCGTGACCTGCGGGACGCCGATTCCGGCGACCACGCGCGTGGTGCAGATGGAGCCCGGTCCGACGCCGACCTTGACGCCGTCGACACCGGCGTCGATGAGCGCCTGCGCGCCGTCACGCGTCGCGACGTTGCCGCCGATGACGTCGACGTTCACGCCGGACTTGATCTTCGACATCCAGCTCAGGGCGTTGCTGTTGTGGCCGTGCGAGGTGTCGACGATCAGGAAGTCGACCCCGGCGGCGGCCAGGGCCTGCGCCCGCTCCAGCGCCTCGGGGCTCGCGCCGACGGCGGCACCGACGAGGAGACGGCCCTCGGCGTCCTTGGCGGCGTTCGGGTACTGCTCGGCCTTCTTGAAGTCCTTGACGGTGATGAGGCCCTTGAGGATCCCCGCGTCGTCGACGAGCGGCAGCTTCTCGATCTTGTGGCGGCGCAGGAGCTCCATGGCGTCCACACCGCTGATCCCGACCTTGCCGGTCACGAGCGGCATGGGGGTCATGACCTCGCGCACCTGACGGCTGCGGTCGTTCTCGAAGGCCATGTCGCGGTTGGTGACGATGCCGAGCAGCTTGCCCGCCGGGTCGGTCACCGGGACGCCGCTGATGCGGAACTTGGCACAGAGCGCGTCGGCCTCGGCCAGCGTCGCGTCCGGGTTCACGGTGATCGGGTCGGTCACCATGCCGGACTCGGAGCGCTTCACGAGGTCGACCTGGTTGACCTGGTCCTCGATCGACAGATTGCGGTGCAGCACGCCCACGCCGCCCTGCCGCGCCATGGCGATGGCCATGCGGGCCTCGGTGACCTTGTCCATCGCCGCCGAGAGCAGCGGGATGTTCACGTGGACGTTGCGGGAGATGCGGGACGAGGTGTCGACCGCGTTCGGGAGAACCTCGGACGCGCCCGGCAGCAGCAGCACGTCGTCGTAGGTCAGCCCGAGCGTCGCGAACTTCTCGGGCACTCCGTCGACGTTTGCAGTCATGACACCTTCCCCAAATGGCCTTGATCGGTGCGGATGTCCATGCTAACGGGAACCGAGGGTGTCTCATTCCACGATCAAGATCATCGGCTTACTTTGTACGTTCACACGTATGCAGCACGCACAAGCAGCACGCGGATGCGGCACCCGCATACGGCACGCGTACGCGGCCGGGACTGCGGCCGCGTGCTACTGCTCGGCCAACGCCCGCAGGCGGCTCAGCGCCCGGTGCTGCGCGACCCGCACGGCGCCCGGGGACATCCCCAGCATCTGCCCGGTCTCCTCGGCCGTGAGGCCGACGGCGATCCTCAGGAGCAGCAGCTCGCGCTGGTTCTCCGAAAGGTTGGCCATGAGCTTCTTGGCCCACTCGGCATCGCTGCTGAGCAGCGCGCGCTCCTCGGGGCCGAGGGAATCGTCGGGCCGCTCCGGCATCTCGTCCGACGGCACGGCCGTGGATCCGGGATGGCGCATCGCCGCACGCTGCAGATCGGCGACCTTGTGCGCGGCGATCGCGAAGACAAATGCCTCGAAGGGGCGCCCCGTGTCCTTGTAACGCGGCAGCGCGAGGAGGACCGCGACGCACACTTCCTGCGCCAGGTCCTCCACGAAGTGCCTTGCGTCACCGGGCAGTCGAGAGAGTCGCGTGCGGCAGTACCGCAGCGCCAGGGGGTGCACATGAGCCAGAAGATCGTGCGTGGCCTGCTCATCACCCTCGACCGCGCGAAGGACGAGGGCACCGATCACCGTCGTCTTGTCATCGCGCATCGGTCCATGGTGCCTTGGCGCCGATTGATCCGTGGCACCACGTCCGTAGTTGTGCACCGAAGCGTTATGAGCAGGTGCGCCGGAACTCATCTCGTGCGCCCTCCCCTCCCGCTCGACCGACCTGTCCCCGAGGAACTCCACATCTCAAGGATGCGGCATCGGCGGCGAAGCAACGGCAACCGCTCCCGACAGAGGGAGCGACGGGCGTCCGTGACCCCGCCCACCACTCGGCGGGCGGGGATCGCCGTGCCCGCACGGCGATACACCTATCGGACCAGGCCCCAGCGGAAACCGAGCGCCACGGCGTGCGCGCGGTCCGAGGCGCCGAGCTTCTTGAACAGCCGCCGGGCGTGGGTCTTGACCGTGTCCTCGGAGAGAAAAAGCTCACGTCCGATCTCGGCGTTCGACCGGCCGTGGCTCATGCCCTCGAGCACCTGGATCTCACGCGCGGTGAGTGTGGGCGCCGCGCCCATCTCGGCCGAGCGCAGTCTGCGCGGAGCGAGCCGCCACGTCGGGTCGGCGAGCGCCTGCGTGACGGTCGCGCGCAGTTCGGCACGCGAGGCGTCCTTGTGCAGATAGCCGCGGGCACCGGCGGCGACCGCGAGCGCGACACCGTCCAGATCCTCGGCGACGGTGAGCATGATGATGCGCGCACCGGGGTCGGCGGACAGCAGCCGCCGGACCGTCTCGACGCCGCCCAGACCGGGCATGCGTACGTCCATCAAAATCAGGTCCGAGCGGTCGGCGCCCCAGCGGCGGAGGACTTCCTCGCCGTTGGCCGCTGTCGTCACGCGCTCGACGCCGGGCACGGTCGCGACCGCGCGGCGGAGCGCCTCTCGGGCAAGCGGGGAGTCGTCGCAGACGAGGACGGATGTCATGGCCGCCCTCCGCAGCTGATGCGCGTCACCTTGAGCCTCCAGGCTGGTACATATTCGTCACCTGTGCGGTTGACGCTCTCGGACATCTGCCCGAGCGCTTGTTCTTTCAACCGCCTCGCACTCTCAACGACGGTCACCCGAAAGAGTTACGGGGCGGTCGGCCTCGTTCGGCACTCTACGTGAGGGCGCGCACACAGAGCAGACGGCGCAAGAGACCCTCAACCTTTCATCACAACCCATGCCCCATTTAGACGCTTTCCTTCCCTTTTACTGGTGTCTGTGGCTAGATTTTCCAATGAGTCATATTTTCATCTCCTTAGACAGTAGATGTACGGTCGTGGGCACCGTATCCGCGCAGAACGGCCACCAGGAGACACGCAATGGCAGATTTCTCCCGCCTTCCCGGACCGAACGCAGATCTCTGGGACTGGCAGCTCCTCGCGGCCTGCCGCGGGGTCGACAGCTCGCTCTTCTTCCACCCGGAGGGCGAGCGGGGCGCGGCGCGCAGCGCGCGTGAGAACTCCGCCAAGGAGGTCTGCATGAGGTGCCCCGTGCGCGCGGAGTGCGCTGCTCACGCCCTTGCGGTGCGCGAGCCGTACGGCGTGTGGGGCGGCCTTACCGAGGACGAACGCGAAGAACTCATGGGCCGCGCCCGCAACCGCCTCGTCACGACATCCGCACCGTCGGCCTCGGCAGCGGCGTCGGCCGCGACCTCGACAGCACGCGGCGACATGGTCACGCGTCCCTGAAGGAACGTTTCTTCAATGGGCGCGCTCAGCGCTCCGCGGCACGCGCCAGGTGGTCGAGGGTGGCTGCCACCGCGGGCACCTGAGCCAGATCAGGCAGGGTGAGCGCGACGATCTCGCGCTGGACGGCAGGCTCCACCGTCACTGTGCGTGCACCTTTGGGGCGTACGGACTCGATGGCGAGCTCGGGCAGGACCGCGACTCCGAGTCCCGCGCCGACCAGGCCGATCACCGCCGGATAGTCGTCGGTCGCGAAATCGATGCGGGGCACGAAACCCGCTCCCTCGCAGACCTCGACCAGCTGCCTGCGACAGCGCGGACAGCCCGCGATCCACGGCTCGTCGGCCAGTTCCCCGATGGCGACCGCGTCCGCCTTGGCGAGCCGGTGCCCTTCCGGCACGAGGCCGACGAGCCGGTCGGCGAGCAGCGGCCGTACGACCAGGTCGTCCCACTCCTCGGCGGCGGTCGCGCCTTCGTAGCGGAAGGCGAGCGCCACGTCGCAGTCGCCCTCGCGCAGCATCTCCACCGAGCGCGGCGGTTCGGCCTCCACGAGCGAGACGCGCGTGCCGGGGTGCGCCGCGCGCAGGGCGGCCAGGGCGCTCGGCACCAGCGTCGAGCTGCCGCTGGGGAAGGAGACGAGGCGGACCCGGCCCGCCCGCAGGCCCGCGATGGCGGCGACCTCCTCCTCGGCGGCGGTCAGGCCGGCCAGGATCCCGGCGGCATGACGGACCAGGGCCTCACCCGCCTGGGTCAGGCGCATCTCACGCCCGGTGCGGATCAGCAGCGGCGTGCCCGCGGAGGCTTCGAGTGCCTTCATCTGCTGGCTGACGGCGGGCTGGGTGCAGCCGAGGTCGCGCGCCGCGGCCGAGAAGGAGCCGGTGGCGGCGACGGCGCGCAGGACGCGGAGATGACGGGCCTCGATCATGGATCAAGCATAAGCGACGCTTGGAGCAGGCGCCCGATAATGCGTCGACGCTTTGAGTCGGCTCGCCTAGCCTTTCGTCATGAAGCTTCTTTCCGTGAATCTGGGCCGGTTCAAGGCCGTGGACTACACCGACGCCCCATCGGGCGGCACGGGCATCGACAAGAAGCCCGCCGACGGAGCCGTCCGGGTGGCGGCTCCCGGCGCGAAGGGCACCGCCGGGAGCGGGCTCGCCGGGGACGAGGTCTGCGATCTGCGGCACCACGGCGGCAACGACCAGGCGGTGTACGCCTATGCGCGCGAGGATCTCGACGAGTGGGAGCGGCTGCTCGGCCGGAAGCTGCCGGGCGGCTCCTTCGGCGAGAACCTCACGACGTCCGGGCTCGACGTGAACGGCGCAAAGATCGGCGAGCGCTGGCGCGTCGGTCCCGATCTGCTCCTCGAAGTGACCTCGGGCCGCATCCCCTGCCAGACGTTCCAGGGGCACCTCGGCGAGACGAAGTGGGTCAGGCGCTTCACGCGGCAGGGTGCTCCCGGCGCCTATCTGCGGGTGATCGAACCGGGTGAGATCCGGGCCGGGGACACCATCGAGATCGTGCACAGGCCGGAGCACGACGTCACCGTATCCCTCCAGTTCAGGGCCGTGACGACGGAGCGGAAGCTGCTGCCGGGCCTGCTGGCGGCGGGCGACGCGCTGCACTCCGAGTTGATCGTGACGGCCCGGAAGTACGCGCAGAAGTACGGGGGCGGTCCCGAGGGCAGTCCGGGCGACACGACGGCTCCGGGATCTCACTAGCCTTGGTCCATGACTACGGCTCTGATTACGGGATCCACCGCCGGTATCGGCTCGGCCTTCGCCCGGCGGCTCGCCGGTGACGGCCACAACCTGGTCCTGGTGGCACGGAACACCGAGCGGCTGCGGGAACAGGCGACCGAACTGCACGACCGGCACGGCATCGAGGCGGAGGTCCTGACCGCGGACCTCGCGACGGACGACGGGATCGCCGCCGTCGAGAAGCGGCTCGCGGACCGCAGGAATCCGGTCGACCTCCTGGTGAACAACGCCGGGTTCGGCAACAAGGGCCAGTACCTGGAGGTGTCGATCGAGGACGAGCTGACGATGCTCAAGGTGCACTGCGAGGCAGTGCTCCGCCTCACGTCGGCGGCGACGGAGTCGATGCGCGAGCGGGGCCGCGGGGGCGTCGTCAACGTCGCGTCGGTGGCGGCGTTCGTGCCGCGCGGGACGTACGGCGCCTCGAAGGCGTGGGTCGTGCAGTTCACGCAGGGAGCGGCGAAGGATCTGGCAGGCTCCGGGGTGCGTCTGATGGCCCTGTGCCCCGGATTCGTACGGACCGAGTTCCACGAGCGCGCCGGAATGGGGACGTCCAACATCCCCAAGTGGATGTGGCTGGACGCGGACAAGCTGGTCACGGCGGCGATTGCCGACTTGGCGCGCGGCAAGACCCTGTCCATCCCGGACCCGCGGTACAAGGCCCTGATGGGCGTGGTGAAGGTGACGCCGAGGGCGTTGCTGGGCGGGGTGACGTCCCGGACGGGCAGGAAGTACGGCCCGCAGTAAGAAGAGCGCCCCTTAAGGGGCGCGGGGAACTGCGCGACAAGCCACGACGGTCCCGCACTCGAAAAACGCACGGAGGCCCGGTACCCCCAACGCGGGGTACCGGGCCTCCGTCACAGCTACGCGCAAGCGTCAGCGTCAGTGCGAGTGACCGTGGCCGTGGCCACCGGCGTCAGCCTCTTCCTCGGCCGGCTTCTCGACGACCAGGGTCTCGGTCGTCAGAAGCAGCGAAGCGATCGACGCGGCGTTCTCCAGAGCGGAGCGCGTCACCTTGACCGGGTCGATGACGCCGGCCTTGACCAGGTCGCCGTACTCGCCGGTCGCGGCGTTGAAGCCGAAGCCCTTCTCGAGCTCGGCGACCTTCGAGGTGATGACGTAACCCTCGAGGCCGGCGTTCTCGGCGATCCAGCGCAGCGGCTCGACGGCGGCGCGGCGGACGACGGCGACACCGGTGGCCTCGTCGCCCTCCTTGCCGAGGGAGTCGCCGAGCACCTTGGCGGCGTGCACCAGAGCGGAGCCACCACCGGAGACGATGCCCTCCTCGACCGCGGCGCGGGTCGCGGAGATGGCGTCCTCCAGACGGTGCTTCTTCTCCTTGAGCTCCACCTCGGTGGCGGCGCCGACCTTGATCACGCACACGCCGCCGGCCAGCTTCGCGAGGCGCTCCTGGAGCTTCTCGCGGTCCCAGTCGGAGTCCGTGGCCTCGATCTCGGCCTTGATCTGGTTGACGCGGCCCGCAACCTCGGAGGCGTCGCCGCCGCCGTCGACGACCGTGGTGTCGTCCTTGGTGACGGTCACGCGGCGCGCGGTGCCGAGCACGTCGAGGCCGACCTGGTCGAGCTTGAGGCCGACCTCTTCGGCGATGACGGTGCCGCCCGTGAGGGTGGCGAGGTCACCGAGCATGGCCTTGCGGCGGTCGCCGAAGCCGGGAGCCTTCACCGCGACGGCGTTGAAGGTGCCGCGGATCTTGTTCACGACCAGGGTCGACAGGGCCTCGCCCTCGACGTCCTCGGCGATGATCAGGAGCGGCTTCGAGGCGTTGGCCTGGATGACCTTCTCGAGCAGCGGCAGGAGGTCCTGGATGGAGGAGATCTTGCCCTGGTGGATCAGGATGTACGGGTCGTCGAGGACGGCCTCCATACGCTCCTGGTCGGACACCATGTACGGGGACAGGTAGCCCTTGTCGAAGGCCATGCCCTCGGTGAAGTCGAGCTCAAGACCGAAGGTGTTGGACTCCTCGACGGTGATGACACCGTCCTTGCCGACCTTGTCCATCGCCTCGGCGATGAGCTCGCCGACCTGCGGGTCCTGGGCGGACAGACCGGCGACGGCCGCGATGTCGGCCTTGTCGTCGATCGGGCGCGCGGTCGCGAGGAGCTCGTCGGACACGGCCTTGACGGCGGCGTCGATGCCCTTCTTCAGGGCGGCCGGGGAGGCGCCGGCGGCTACGTTGCGCAGGCCTTCCTTGACCAGGGCCTGGGCGAGAACCGTCGCGGTGGTGGTGCCGTCACCCGCGATGTCGTTGGTCTTGGTCGCCACCTCCTTGACGAGCTGCGCGCCGAGGTTCTCGTACGGGTCCTCGATCTCGACCTCACGGGCGATGGTGACGCCGTCGTTGGTGATGGTGGGGGCGCCGAACTTCTTGTCGATGACGACGTTGCGGCCGCGGGGGCCGATCGTCACCTTGACCGTGTCGGCAAGCTTGTTGACGCCGCGCTCAAGGGCGCGACGGGCGTCCTCGTCGAACTTCAGGATCTTCGCCATGGGAGCGGTTCAGCCCTCTCGAAAACTCAGGGGGTCCGGGGGGAGCCCCCGGAAAATGTCCAGCAACGAACTGCGCCCCTCGCCGCCCGGCAATCAGCAGCGGGGTGACCAGGGGCGCAACTCAAAAAGCAAAACTGGTGAAGCAGGTGAATTACTTCTCGACGATCGCGAGCACGTCGCGAGCCGAGAGGACGAGGTACTCGTCGCCGTTGTACTTCACCTCGGTGCCGCCGTACTTGCTGTACAGCACGACATCGCCGACCTTCACGTCGAGCGGCAGGCGCTCGCCGTTCTCGAAGCGGCCCGGGCCCACGGCGAGGACAGCACCCTCCTGGGGCTTCTCCTTCGCGGTGTCCGGAATGACCAGGCCAGAGGCCGTGGTCTGCTCGGCGTCGAGCGGCTGGACCACAATGCGGTCCTCGAGCGGCTTGATGGCAACCTTGGAGCTGGCGGTCGTCACGATCCGGTCTCCCCCTTCGGAGATCTACGGGGTTAACAGTCTGGGGTGGCGACCAGGTGGATCCGTCGTCGCGGGTGCCGGACCTGCCCGTCGCTGTTGGCACTCTCCAGTGGTGAGTGCCAGGGTTGACACTAGGACGGGGATTAGCACTCGGTCAAGCGGACTGCTAATTCGCTGACGCGGGTCTTATGGGGACGGACTGCTCCGCGGTGGTGCGGGGGCGGCTCCTCGCCCTTCAGTGCAAGGCTTTTCGGGGGCCAGCGGCCCCTTCTCCGCGTCCGGACTCTGTCCTGTTTTCTGCGGGCCGGCGGGTGCGGCCGTGGCCACCGGTTCCGCCTCGCGGGCCGGCGGGCGGGCGCAGCGGTCGGCTTCCTGTTTCCGTTTGGGGACCTTCTCCGCCGCTTTCCTGCCCAGGCGTTCGATCGGGTCCACCGACTGTGCGCAGCCGGTGAGCAGTGCGGGCGCGAGCACTCCCGCCGCGAGGGCGCCCGCCAGGAATCGTCGCGCCCGCCCGGTCACAGGTAGTCCTCCAGCCTGGCCACCGCGTACCCCTTGTCGGTGACCGTCTTCATGACCTTGCGGACCATGTCGGGCATCGTGCCCTTCCAGTCCTCGCGTCCCCGGAAGTGCGTGAGGATGATGTCGCCGGGATGCAGGTCCCGGTCCCACTCGCGCCACTCCATGTGGTCGGCGAAGGCCTCGGACGCCCACAGCGGCACGGCCTTGATCCCGCAGGACTTGGCCGCACGCAGCGTGTCCGCGTTGTAGTTGCCGTACGGCGGACGGAAGAGCTCGGGCTGCTTGCCGTAGCGCTTGTGGATGATGTCCTGCATGCCGCAGATCTCGCGCCGCTGGCCCGCGTACGAAAGCCCCGGCAGGTAGCGGTGGTGGAGGGTGTGGTTGTTCAGCCCGACGCCGCGGGACTGCATCTTCTTGAAGTAGCCGTAGTCCTCCTTGACCAGGTAGTCGCTGAGGAACGCGGTGTACGGGATCTGCAGTTCGCTCATCATCTTGAGCAGCGCCGGATCCTTCTCGGCGCCGTCGTCGACGGTCAGGAAGACGATCTTCTTCTTCGTCGGGATGGTCGTGAAGACCGGCGGCAGATTCGCCTGGCCCTTGACCTCGAACCCCTTGCGCGTGGTGATCTTCGGCTTCTCGGCGGGTGGCTCGGGCGCGGCCAGCGGTGTCTTCGCCAGGCCCCAGCGCTTCGCGGCGGCGGCGCGCGCGACCTGGGCGACGCGGAGTTTCTGGGCGTAGGTGTCGAGGGCGCGGGCGGGCGGCGCGTCCAGGCGCTGCTGACCGGGTGCGGGTTTCGCTCCGCCGTCGGCGCCCGATGCGCATCCGGAGGCGATCGCGGCGACGGTGAGCACGGCGGCCCCGGCCCGCGTCCGGCCCGTCGCCCGGCGCCTGCGCCGCGCCGGACCCCGCTCCCGCCTCTCCCGCTTTGCCCTGAATTCATCTTTTTGTCGTACTAGTTGCATGGCGCCGGATCTTTGCAGCTCACGGCGCTGCCGCAGGGCAGGCACCGCCGCCGGGCGCGCACCATCCACCGACTGGCCCACAATGGACCGGGTGAACGACCTCGACCGCGCCCCGGCCGCCCTGACCTCCTTCTCCGCGCTGCTCACCGCCGAAGGCCGGTCGCTGCTCGATCTCGACGAGGTGCGGGACGCCGATCCGGCACGGGAGCTCGCCGTCGCCACCCGACTGCGCCGCGAGCACCCGGCGGAGCTGGTCACGGCGGTGCTCGCACAGGCGCGGCTGCGGCGGCGCGCGGTGGCGAAGTTCGGCGCCGATGACGCGGGGCGGATGTTCTTCACCCCGAACGGCGTCGAGCAGGCGACGCGCACCAGCGTGGCCGTGCACCGCGCCGAGAGCTTCAAGTCCCTGGGCGTACGCAGCGTGGCCGATCTGTGCTGCGGCATCGGCGGCGACGCGATCGCCCTGGCCCGGGCCGGGATCGCCGTACTCGCCGTCGACCGTGACCCGCTGACCTGTGCGGTGGCGCGCGCGAACGCGGAGGCGCTTGGGCTCGCGGACCTCATCGAGGTGCGCGAGGCCGACGTCACCGAGGTCGACACGGCCGCGTACGACGCGGTGTTCGTGGACCCGGCGCGGCGTGGCGGGCGGGGTCGCATCTTCGACCCCGAGGCCTACTCCCCACCCCTCTCCTGGGCCGTCCGGGCCGCTCTCAAGGCCCCGCACGCGGCACTGAAGATCGCCCCCGGCATTCCGCACGAGGCCGTTCCCGCCGAGGCCGCGGCGGAGTGGATCTCGGACGGCGGTGACGTGAAGGAGGCCGTGCTGTGGTTCGGCACGGACGCCCCGTCCTCGCACCGCGCGACGCTGCTGCCCTCGGGCGCCTGTCTGTCGTCCCCGCTCGACGCGATGCTGCCGGACCCGCAGGTACGGGCGGTGGGCCGCTATCTCTACGAACCGGACGGCGCCGTCATCCGTGCGCATCTGGTGGCGGAGGTGGCCGCGCGGGTGGAGGGCGGTCTCATCGACGAGACCATCGCGTACGTCACCTCCGACGCGCTGCACGCGACGCCGTACGCGGTGGCGTACGAGATCACCGATCAACTGCCCTTCGGCGTCAAGAAGTTGAAGGCGGTGCTGCGGGAGCGGGAGGTGGGGATCCTGACGGTGAAGAAGCGGGGTTCAGCGGTGGAGCCGGAAGAGCTGCGGCGCAAGGTGAAGCCGCAGGGCAAGAACTCCGCGACGGTGTTCCTTACGCGGGTGGCGGGGGCGCCGGCGATGTTGATCGGGCGGCCGGTGGGGGCCTGAAGGCGGGGCGTCGCTCGCCCTCGTCACCGGCTCCGCCGAGTTCGTCCTCAAACGCCGGACGGGCTGATTCCTTCCGCCCGCCCCAGCAACAACTCCCGCTCCCGCTCATTGCGCGTAAGCCCCGCCGCCCGCTCGAACTCCCCCCGCGCCTCCGCCGCACGGCCCAGGCGCAACAGCAGGTCACCCCGCACGCTCGGCAGCAGGTGATAGCCCTTCAGAGCGGGCTCGTCCCGCAGCGCGTCCACCAGGCGCAGCGCCTCCGCCGGGCCCGAGGCCATCGACACCGCCACCGCGCGGTTCAGTTCGATCACCGGTGAGGGAGTGCGGGCGGCCAGGAGTTCGTACAGGGCGACGATCCGGGGCCAGTCCGTCTCCTCGTACGAAGCGGCGTTCGCGTGGCAGGCGGCGATCGCGGCCTGGAGTGCGTAAGGACCCGCCGCTCCCGCAGCCGCCGCGTGTGCGCGGGCGAGGGCGGCGAAGCCCCGCCGGATCAGGAGGCGGTTCCAGTGGCGGCGGTCCTGGTCGGCGAGGAGCACCGGCTCGCCCTTCGGGCCCGTACGCGCCGCCGCGCGGGACGTCTGGAGCTCCAACAGCGCCGCGAGGCCGTGCACTTCGGCCTCCTGCGGCATCAGCCCGGCAAGGACGCGGGCGAGCCGGAGGGCGTCCTCGCACAGGGACGGCCGCAGCCAGTCGTCGCCCGCGGTGGCCGCGTACCCCTCGTTGAAGATGAGGTAGATGACTTCGAGCACCGACCCGAGCCGGGCCTCGCGCTCGGCTCCGTACGGCACTTCGAAGGGCACGCCCTTGGCGGCGAGGGTGCGCTTGGCGCGCACGATGCGCTGGGCCACCGTCGATTCGGGGACGAGGACCGCGCGGGCGATCTCCGTCGTCGTGAGACCGCCGAGCAGCCGCAGCGTGAGCGCGATGCGGGCCTCGGCGGAGAGCACGGGGTGGCAGGCGGTGAAGACGAGGCGCAGGAGGTCGTCGTCGATGTCATCGGGGTCGACGGGCTCGTCCACGTGGGGTGGGGCGGCCTCCAGGTCGCGGCCCATCTCCGCCAACTTGCGCGCGTAGCGCTCCCTGCGGCGTACGAGGTCGATGGCGCGGCGCTTGGCGGTGGTCATCAGCCAGGCGCCCGGGTTGTCGGGGACGCCGGTCAGCGGCCACTGTTCGAGCGCGGCGACCAGCGCGTCCTGCGCGAGCTCCTCCGCGATGCCGACGTCGCGCACGATCCGCGCGACACCGGCGATGAGGCGCGGCGACTCTATGCGGAAGACCGTCTCGATGGCGCCGCTGGGGGTGTCCGGGCGAGGGGTGTCCGGGCGAGGGGGCTCTGAGGAGTGGGCCGTCACGGCCACCCATCAGAGCACCCCCGCGGTGTCACCGCAAAGGGCCGGCGAGAGCCGGCCAGGGCAGGCGAGAGCCTGCGCCGGCCGCTCAGCCCTCGATGATCTCCCGGACCTCAGCCGTCACGGTCCAGTGCTCGTCGTGGGTCTTCAGGAACCGGCTCGCCCACTCGACCGCCTCGGCCTTGTCCTTGCACTGCGTGATCGAGTAGCCGCCGACGACCTCCTTGGCCTCGGTGAACGGGCCGTCCGTGACGGACACCTTGCCGCCCTCGAAGTGCACCTGGGTGGTCTGGGCGCTCGGGGTGAGCCCGGCGGTGTCGAGCATGACGCCCGCCTTGGTGATCTCCTCCAGCAGCGCACCCATGCGCTCGCCCATCTCGGGGCTGGGGCCGCCCTCGGGGGAGTTCTTCTCGTTGACGCGGATCATCGTCAGAAAGCGCGGCATGGTCATGTCTCCGTTCGGCTGTCGCATGCCCTGCGGGCCGGGCGACGGGCGGGGCTTCTCCCCGCCTCTCACCTCTGCGTCGAACGGTAGGGGCGCGGATCGACATCGTCTGCGAGATTCTCCGGACTTTTTTCGGGAGCAGCGGTGTCGGACGCCTCCGCGACCGTCTCAGCGGACGTTTCCGCAGGTCGCGAAGGTGTACGCGCCGGATGCAGCACCGCGGTGGCCGCCGCTGCCGCCACGAGCAGCGCGGCGGCGACCCCGAAAGCGGTCGCGTACCCGTCCGCCAGCGCGCCGGGGCTCCGGCCGTTCCCCGTACCCGCCGTGACACCCGAAGCCACCGTCACCAGAACAGCGAGCCCCAGCGAACCGCCCAGCTGACGCGAGCTGTTGAGCAGCCCCGAAGCCATCCCGGTCTCCCCCGCGGCCACACCGGAAGTCGCCGCCGTCCCCAGCGGCACGAAGCACATGCCGATGCCGACGCTCGCCACCAGCGAGGGCCCCAGGACGGACCCGAGGAACGTGCCGTCGGGCCCGACCGTGAGCGCGAACCACACGAACCCCGCCGCCCCGAGGAGCCCCCCGGTCACCAGCGTCACCCGCTCCCCGAAGCGCCCTGCGTTCCGCGTCGAGATCACCGACCCGGCGACGACGCCCGCGCAGAACGGCAGGAACGCCGCCCCCGCCCGCGTCGATCCGTACGACATGACCTCCTGGAGGTAGAGCGAGGTGAAGTAGAAGGCGGCGAACTGCCCCGACGACATCAGCAGCGCGAACGCGTTGGCGGAGAGCACCGGCCGGTTCGCGAGCAGGCCGAGCCGGAGCAACGGTTGACGCTGCCGGGCCTCGACGACGGCGAACGCGGCGAGCAGCACCGCCGCGGCTCCCAGCGTGCCGAGCGTCGTGCCGGATCCCCACGCGTACGTCTCCGTGCGGACGAGGCCGAGGACGAGCACCGCCATGCCGCCCGTGACCAGCAGGGCGCCCACCACGTCGAGGCGCGGCGCGGGCCCGGTGCGCCGGTCGGCGGGCACGCCGTGCCGTGAGAGCAGCAGCACCGCGAGCACCACCGGGACGTTGATCAGCATCACCGAGCGCCAGCCCGCCCAGTCCGTGAGCAGCCCGCCCGCCATCACACCGACCGCACCGCCGAGCGCGCCCGCCGCGCCCCAGAGCCCGAGCGCCCGTGAACGCGCGGGCCCGGCGGCGTAGTTGACGGTGATCAGCGCGAGCGCGACGGGAGCGAGTGCCGCCGCGCCCGCGCCCTGCACGGCCCGCGCCGCGACGAGCTGCCCCGGCGTCTGCGCGAGCCCGCCCGCCAGGCTCGCGATGCCGAAGACCGCGAACCCGGCGAGCAAGGTGCGCCGCCGCCCTGCGACGTCAGCGAGGCGCCCGCCCAGCATGAGGAGGCCGCCGAAGGCGAGCGCGTAGGCGTTGACGACCCAGAGCAGCGAATCGGCGCCGAAGCCGAGGTCGTCGCCGATGTCGGGCAGCGCGATGTTCACCACGGACATGTCGAGGGAGACCAGGAACTGCACGGTGAGCAGCACCGGCAGCAGCCAACGGGTCCCCGAGGTTGTCGAGTCAACGGGATTCACCATGCCCGGAGACATTACTATACGCGTATAGAAAATGCAGTGGATTGCGTGCCCTCGCGCACCCCGGTCCCACCGCAGGCGCGACAATCAGCCACGTGGAAGCAGAGAAAGCGGAAGTAGCGGAAGTAGCGAAGAAGAGGAAACGCGGCCGCCCCAGCCGCATCGACCTCGACACGATCGTCGGCATCGCGCGCCGCATCCTCCAGGAAGAGGGCGTCGCCGCCCTGAGCATGCGCCGGGTCGCCAAGGAGGTCGGTACGACCCCGATGGCGCTCTACCACCACGTACGCGACAAGGACGAGCTCCTGATGCTCACCCTGGCCGGGACCGCCGACTCGGTCCCGCGCCCCGAGCTCCCCGACGACCCGCGCGACCGGATGCTCGCGGTCTCCGTGCACATGCACGGCACGCTGGCGCGGATGCCCTGGGTGGTCGAGGTGCTCAGCCTCGGCGACCTCACCGACAAGGGCGCCCTGTGGATGGTCGAGGAGATCATCGACTGCTGCATGACCTGCGGCCTGTCCCCGGCCCGGGCCGTCGCCGCCTACCGGACGATCTGGCACTGCGTCTACGGCGACCTGGTCTTCCGACAGGCGATGGCCCGCCGCGCCGAGGAGCCGGACCGGGCGCGCCACTTCCCCGACATGCTCACGGACGCGGACGCCGAAGAGCTGCCCCACATGACCGCACTCGCCGACCGCTGGCTGGAACTGACGGAGGCTTACGACATGTCCGTGCAACTGGGAGCGGTCATCGACGGGCTGCTGCGGGCGGGGGAACGCGGCTGACGCACCCCCGCCTCCGCGTCAGTCCGTGCCGAGCGACTCGAACCGCCACCGGTGCACCGCCCGCGTCACCAACTCCGGGGTCGGCTCCGGGAGTTCGGGAAGGTCGGCGTCGTAAGGGGCGTCCCACCAGGTCAGGACGAGCACCCGGTCCTGCGGGGCACGGAAGCTCTCCCGCCGGACCGGATCGCCGTCCAGGACCTGCGCGCGCGCCCACGCGAGCAGTTCCCCGCCCCGGCCTTCGACGGCACGGGCCTCCCACATCAGCGCGACGGTCACGAGTACAGGTTCTCCTTGCTGACCTCGTGGACGTGGTCGTGGTCGTGAGAGTGCGAGTGGCCGGGGACGTGCGGCTCCGTCACCGGGAGCGAGGAGTCCGCCGACAGGTCCCAGTCGGATGCCGAGCGGTTGCGTGCCACCATCTCCGCGCCGAGCGCGGCGACCATCGCGCCGTTGTCCGTGCACAGCTTCGGCCGCGGCACCCGCAGCCGGATACCGGCCGCGTCACACCGCTCCTGCGCCATGGCGCGCAGCCGCGTGTTGGCGGCCACGCCACCGCCGATCATCAGGTGGTCCACGCCTTCGTCCTTGCAGGCGCGCACGGCCTTGCGGGTCAGCACGTCGACGACGGCCTCCTGGAAGGACGCCGACACGTCACGGACGGGGACCTCCTCGCCCGCGGCCCGCTTGGCCTCGATCCAGCGCGCGACGGACGTCTTGAGGCCGGAGAAGGAGAAGTCGTACGCCGGGTCGCGCGGCCCGGTCAGGCCGCGCGGGAAGGCGATCGCGTCCGGGTCGCCCTCCTTCGCGTACCGGTCGATGACGGGACCGCCGGGGAAGCCGAGGTTGAGCACCCGCGCGATCTTGTCGAAGGCCTCGCCCGCCGCGTCGTCGATGGTCGCGCCCAGGGGCCGTACGTCCGAGGTGATGTCGGCGGAGAGCAGCAGCGAGGAGTGCCCGCCGGAGACCAGGAGCGCCATCGTCGGCTCGGGCAGCTTGCCGTGCTCCAACTGATCGACGCAGATGTGCGAGGCCAGGTGGTTCACGCCGTAGAGGGGCTTGCCGAAGGCGTACGCGAACGCCTTGGCCGCCGAGACGCCCACGAGCAGCGCGCCCGCGAGACCGGGGCCCGCGGTCACCGCGATGCCGTCCAGGTCCTTCGCCGTGACGCCCGCTTCCTTCAGGGCGCGGTCGATGGTCGGCACCATCGCCTCCAGGTGCGCGCGCGAGGCGACCTCGGGGACGACGCCCCCGAAGCGGGCGTGCTCGTCGACGCTGGAGGCGATGGCGTCGGCGAGCAGCGTGGTGCCGTGGACGATGCCGACGCCGGTCTCGTCGCAGGAGGTCTCGATGCCGAGAACGAGAGGTTGGTCGCGCGAGTCAGCCATGGGTGTCGGTTCCTTGTACGGATGTTGATGGATCGGTCAGACGCATCACCAGGGCGTCCACGTTGCCCGGCTGGTAGTAGCCGCGCCTGAAGCCGATGGGCTCGAAGCCGAAGCGCTCGTACAGCTTCTGCGCCCGGGTGTTGTCGACCCGCACCTCGAGCATCACCTCGGCGCACTCGAAGGCGGTCGCCGCGCTCAGCAGGTCGGCGAGGAGCCGGGAGCCGAGCCCCGTGCCCCAGTGGCTCGGGGCCACCGCGATGGTCTGTACGTCGGCCTGGTCGCCGCCCGACGCGAGCCCCGCGTACCCGACGAGCCGCCCCTCGTCTATCGCCACCACATAGCGGCGGGTGGCCTGCGGCCCGCGCGCGTGCGAGAGCTCGGACCAGAACATGCCGCGCGACCATGCGTCGTCCGGGAAGAGCTCCTTCTCGAGGACGAAGACCGGTTCGATGTCCCACCAGCGCATCTCGCGCAGGACAGCTGTCGTCACGGACGTCACTTGGGGGTGACCACCTTGTAGTTTTTGGGCACCTGCGCGTCGGGCCGGCGCAGGTACAGCGGCCTGGGAGCCAGCAGCTCCTGACCCGCGGCGAGCTTCTCCGCGGCGAGGGACGCGAGCGAGGCCGCCGATACGTTCTCGGGGGCGCGGGCGTCGGGGAAGGTCTCGGGGTAGAGCACCGCGCCCGCGCCGGCGGCGGGCAGGCCCGCCACCTCGTCCGCGATGTCGGCGGGACGGTCCACGGCGGCCTCGGTGAGGCGGGTGCGGGGGTCCGCGTACCGCGCCCAGTAGACCTCCTTGCGCCGCGCGTCCGTGGCGACCACGAAGGGCCCGCTCTCGACGCCGGACTCGTACGCGAGGCCGTCGAGCGTGCAGACCCCGTGCACCGGCACGCCGAGCGCGAGTCCGAAGGTCTCTGCGGTCATCAGGCCGACGCGCAGGCCGGTGTAGGGGCCGGGGCCCACGCCGACGACGATGCCGGTCACGGCGTCGAGTCTCAGCCCGGCTTCGGCGAGGACCCGGTCGACGGCGGGGAGCAGCAGCTCGCCATGACGGCGGGCGTCCACCTGGCTGGAGGCTGCGACGACGGACGAGCCGTCGTGCAGCGCGACGGTGACGGCGGGGGTGGCGGTATCCAGAGCGAGCAAGAGCACGCGAATAGCCTACGGCTCCGGCGCCCGGCGCACGGCCGACCGGGCATGCCGCACACCTGCTGCTAACGTCACCCCATAGCCGTACGGAGTACGAAGAGGGTGGCGCAGTTGTCCAGGAGCAGCTCGGGATTCGTGGCCGGGCTCACCGCCGCCGCGGTCGCCGCGGTCGGCTTCCTCGCTTACCAGGCGTCGGCCAGCGCGCCGGACGACCTGGGCAAGAAGCCGGGCAAGTCCCCCTCGGCCTCGGCCCCGCGCTCCCCCAAGGACAAGACCGACCCGACGGCGGTCCCGGCGCAGTCCGGTACGGGCGAGCGGGTCGTCTACTCCGTGGGCGACGACCGCGTATGGCTGGTCGGCGCCGCCGGCAAGGCGCAGCGCACCTTCAAGGTCACGCCGAGCACGGTGGACCCGGCCCCCGGGACGTACGCCGTCACCTCGCGCTCGGGCACCGTCACCGGAACGGACGGCGTGGCGATCGAGCACGTCGTGCGCTTCGCGAACGTCGACGGCATCGCGATCGGCTTCAGCGCGGCGACGGACGGCTCCACGCCGAAGCCGGACCCGTCGAAGAAGACCGGCGGCATCCGCGAGTCGCGCAAGGACGGCAACGCGATGT
Source organism: Streptomyces sp. NPDC055189 (assembly GCF_053606765.1). Lineage (NCBI taxonomy): Bacteria > Bacillati > Actinomycetota > Actinomycetes > Kitasatosporales > Streptomycetaceae > Streptomyces > Streptomyces sp. NPDC055189. The sequence continues at coordinate 60,643 of NZ_JBSGSG010000013.1, read as the reverse complement.
GGGAGTTCGCGACGATCAGCAAGAAGGTCGTCGTCGTTCCGTAGGGCGTCGGTCGGCAGGACGGTTTCCCGTGGGCGCGGGGTCGCGCGGCGGTGTCGAGACCGCGCTCGCTGCGGCGCAGGACGCCAGCAGATCGTGCATGGAAACCCCCGCTGACCCCACTGGCCCTGCCGGCCCCGGCAGCCCGTGCGGCCGGGGCTGTACGTCACGTTCTGAAGCCGACATGGATGCCTCCTGGGCTCCGGGGGCAGACGTGGTTAGGTAGACCTAACCAGTACTGGCATCCATGTGACCATGCCGGACGCGCGCCGCGCAACATCTTGCCGACGCCTTGTCGGAATGTTCGGGCGAAAAGACGAAAGCCCTGGCCGGAAGACGAGAGTCCTGGCCGAAAGACGGGATTCAGGCCGGGAGCAGGGTGACTCAGACCTTCAGCAGCGTGCCTCAGGCCGAGAGCAGCGTGAGATCGGCCTGCGCCCACCGCTCCCCGACGCCGGTCAGCGTCACTTCGCGCACCTCGTCCGTCGTGTCGCCGACGGCGCGGTCGATGACGACGCGCAGCCGCTCGTCCGAGAGGTCCTCGACCTTGCCGTCGCCCCACTCCACGACGATCACCGATTCGGGCAGCGAGACGTCCAGGTCGAGGTCCTCCATCTCGTCGAGCCCGCCGCCCAGGCGGTACGCGTCCACATGTACGAGGGGAGGCCCGTCGGACAGGGAGGGATGGACGCGGGCGATGACGAAGGTCGGGGACGTGACGGCGCCCCGGACACCGAGGCCCTCGCCCAGGCCGCGGGTCAGTGTCGTCTTGCCTGCGCCGAGCTCGCCGGTGAGCATCACGAGGTCACCGGGGCGCAGCAGCTTGGCCAGGCGGCGACCCAGGTCGCCCATCTGCTCGGGGGAGGTGACGGTGAGGTCGAGGGAGTTCACGGGGGCCGGGTTGTGCGGTGCTTCCATGCCCACCCACGTTAGCCGCTGGACGTCCGTGCCCCGGCCGCCTCGGGCACCGCTCCCGCCCGCGCGAGAAGGTCCGCCAGGCGGTCCGTGACCAGTTCGGGGTGCTCCAGCATGACCAGGTGCCCCGCGTCCGGGACGAGCACGAGCTCGGCGTCCGGGAGCAGATCGGCGATGACCTCGCTGTGCTCGCTGGGAGTCACCAGGTCCTTGTCACCGGCGAGCACGAGCACCGGCAGCTCGGCGAAGTGCTTCAGGGCCTCCGTCTTGTCGTGCTCAGCGAACGCCGGATAGAACTCCGCGACCACGTCGATGGGCGTCGACTCGATCATGCGCTCGGCAAACCGCGAAATGGCCGGATCCACGTCCTTCGACGAGAACGAGTAGCGCTTGATGATCCCGGCGAAGAGGTCCGCGGTGGCCCGCCGCCCCTTCTCCACGAGATCGGCCTGGGAGCCGAGGGCCTTCAGGACCCCCGGAAGCAGTCGCCGCACGGCGTTCATCCCGGCGACCGGGAGGCCGAAGTTGACCTCGCCGAGCCGCCCGGACGACGTACCGACAAGGGCGACGCCGACGACGCGCTCACGGATCAGCTCCGGGCAGTGGTCGGCGAGGGCCATCGTCGTCATGCCGCCCATGGAGTGCCCGACCAGGACCAGCGGCCCCTCGGGCGCCGCCGCGTCGATGACGGCCTTCAGGTCCCGCCCCAACTGGTCGATGGAGACCGGCGTCCTGTCCGCCAGCTGCGCCGCCCCGCGCTCCGATCGGCCGTGGCTGCGCTGGTCCCAGTACACGCAGCGCACCACACCGCGCAGGGCCGCCCGCTGGAAGTGCCAGGAGTCCTGGCTCAGACAGTAGCCATGGCTGAAGACGACGGTGACCGGAGCGGGTGCCCTGCGTCCGAAGAGCCTGCGGCGGCGCGGGGCCTGCGCGCCGTCCGTCTCGACCTCGTCGACCTCGTACGACAGCTCCGTGCCGTCGTCGGCGTACGCCTGGCCCGGCGTGCCGCGCAGCGATCCGTACGGCCCCGACGCGTCGAGTGCGAGCCGCGCCTTCTTGCGCATGCCGCGGCCGACGGTCAGCCGCTCGATGGCGACACCGGCGGCGGCACCCGCGGCGACGACGCCTATCGCGGCACCGGCAAGGCCGGCCCTGCGCCAGTTCCCGGCCGTCGCGGCGACTTCCGTCACCGCTTGTGCGGCCGCCCCCGTGCTGGTCTCACTCACGTGCCGCTCCTACTCAGTCGTCGGGTCGCTCATTCACATGGACGCGCGGAACACGCGAACCGATGCGGGTGACGATCTCGTACGCGATGGTGCCCGCTGCCCGGGCCCAGTCCTCGGCGGTCGGCTCCCCCCGGTCGCCGGGGCCGAACAGGACGGCTTCGGAGCCCACCGCGGGCTCGTCTCCGCCCAGGTCGACCACGAACTGGTCCATCGCCACCCTTCCCGCGACCTTCCGCAACTTGCCGCCCACAAGGACGGGCCCGGTGCCCGAGGCGTGGCGCGGGATGCCGTCCCCGTACCCGAGCGGGACGAGCCCGAGGGTCGTCTCGCCGGGCGTGACGTACTGATGCCCGTAACTGACGCCGTGACCCCCCGGAGCGTGCTTCACGAGGGCGAGCGACGCGCTGAGCGTCATGACGGGCCGCAGCCCGAAGTCCTCCGGAGTGCCGACATCCGGAACGGGCGAGATCCCGTACATCGCGATGCCGGGGCGTACGAGATCGAAGTGGGTCTCCGGAAGCGTGAGCGTGCCGGGCGAGTTGGCGATGTGCCGCACCTCGGGCCGGATGCCGCGCTCCTCGGCGGCGGCGACCATCTCCCGGAACAGCTCCAGCTGAGCGGCGATGGAGGGATGCCCCGGCTCATCGGCACAGGCGAAGTGCGACCAGATGCCGGTGACGCGCACGAGCCCCTCGGCCTCGGCCTGCCTGGCCTGTGAGACCAACTCGGGCCAGTCGGCGGGCATGCAGCCGTTGCGTCCGAGTCCGGTGTCGGCCTTCAGCTGGATACGGGCGGTCCGCCCCGCGTCCCGCGCCGCGGACACCACTTCGCGCAGGGCCCACATACCACTCACGGACATATCAAGATCAGCTTCGACACCCTCGCGCCAGGGCCCGCCGGGAGTCCACAGCCAGCACATCACCCGGCCCCCGATCCCGGCGGCCCGCAGCGCGAGGGCCTCCTCGGGGGTCGCTGTGCCCACCCAGGTGGCGCCCGCCTCGACTGCGGCGCGGGCGCAGGGCACCATTCCGTGGCCGTACGCGTCCGCCTTCACGACGGCCATGAAGGCGGCGCCTGGCGCGTGGGCGCGCAAAGAGCGCACGTTGGCCCGGAGGGCGGCCAGGTCGATCTCGGCACGGGCACGCAAGGGTGCGGTCTCAGTCATATCGCCGCCCAGTCTCTCAGAGCCCGCCAACACCCTGTCAGCAGCCGCCACCCGCCTGCCGGCAACACCCCCCAATCCACCCCTGCCCGAACCCCCGCGACCTCACCTGCACCGAACAAGCCTTCCCCACCCACCCGCCCGATTGCCCCGCATCCGCCCTGACCGCACAGGCTCTCCCGCCCGCCCGATTGCCCCGCATCCGCCCCCTGGAGGCCGCAGTCGGCGTCGAGACGCGAGGGGGTGTGTCGGTATTTCCGCCCGGAGCACGGTTCGCAGCGCTCCCCAGCCGAAGCATCGAGACGCCCGCAGGCGGATGGCGAGGACGGACATACCGGCGCGCACCCGCACCCACCCACGAAGCGAAGCCGCACCGGAACGCACCCGCACCCGGCAGCGCTCGCAAGGGGGTGTGCCGGTATTTCCGCCCGGAGCACGGTTCGCAGCACTCCCCACCCGAAGCAACCAAGCGCCCACCAGCGGATGGCGAGGACGGACATACCGGCGCGCACCCGCACCCACAACCGGACCAGCCCCGCCCCCGCCAAAGCCGGACGCTAGTCCCCCCGCACATCCCGCCAAGCCACCGGAACCGCCTCCGCCACATCATGCGCCCCCACCGGCGCCCCATCCGCCGCAAGCCGCCCCGCAAGGCCATGCAGATACGCCCCCACGGCCCCCGCGTCCAACGCCCCGAGCCCCGCCGCCAGCAACGCCCCCGCAAGCCCCGAAAGCACGTCCCCGCTCCCCGCGGTGGCCAGCCACGGCGTCCCCGTCGGATTGACCCGCACCACCCCGCTCCCACCGCCCCCACCGCTCCCACCGCCAGCGGCACCCGCAACCAGAGTCGTAGACCCCTTCAGCAGCACAGTCGCCCCGTACCGCCCCGCCAACTCCCGCACAGCGGCAAGCCGCCCCCGCTCGACCTCCTCCCGCGCCACACCCAGCAGGGCAGCAGCCTCCCCCGCATGCGGCGTGAGCAAAGTAGGCGCGCTGCGCCCCCGCACCACCGCCTCATCGGCAAGCCGCAGCCCGTCCGCGTCGATCAGCACGGGCACATCCGCGCCGACCACGTCCTCGAGCCGCTCGGAGTCGTCCCCGAGCCCCGGACCGACCACCCAGGCCTGCACCCGCCCCGCCTTGGACGGCGGCCCCGCGGACACGAGGGTCTCCGGGAACCGTGCGATGACCGCGTCCGCGGCATGCCCCACGTAACGCACGGCCCCCGCACCGCCCCGCAGCGCACCGGCGACGCAGAGCACAGCCGCTCCGGGATACCGGCCGGACCCGGCGACGATCCCCACGACACCCCGCCGGTACTTGTCGCTTTCCCCGGTCGGCATCGGCAGAAGCGAGGCCACATCGGCGTACTGAAGCGCCTCAACCTCGCCCTCGCCCTCGCCCAGCACAGCCCCGAGCCCGATGTCCACAAGCCGCACAACCCCCGCGTACTCCCGCCCCGGATCGATCAACAGCCCCGGCTTGTACGCCCCGAACGTCACCGTCACGTCCGCCCGCACGGCCGCCCCGGCAACCTCCCCGCTGTCCGCGTCGACCCCGCTCGGCAGGTCCACGGCGACCGCAGGCACCCCGGACTCCCGTACCGCACCCGCCAGTTGAGCAGCCGGCGCCCGCAGCCCGCCCTTCCCCCCGATGCCCACGATCCCGTCCACGACAAGGTCGGCCCGCCCCAGCACACCCTCCGCGCCCTCACTCGCGACGACCCGCCCCCCGGCCGCCCGAAAGGCCGCAAGCCCGCCCGCATGCACCCGTTCGGGTGAGAGCAGCACCGCGGAAACCCCCGCCCCGCGCCGGGCGAGCCGAGCCCCCGCGTACAGCGCGTCGCCCCCGTTGTCCCCGCTCCCCACGAGCAGCACGACCCGGGACCCGTACACCTTGCCGAGCACCTCGGCACAGACCACCGCGAGCCCCGCAGCGGCCCTCTGCATCAGGGCACCTTCCGGCACCCGGGCCATCAGCTCGCGCTCAGCGGCCCTGACCGTCTCCACCGAATAAGCAGTACGCATGCCCCGAGTGTCACCCGGCGCCCACCCCCCAGCAATCAGCCCTCAGCAATCAGCCCCGACGACCAACCCTCGGCAACCAGCCCTCCCCAACAAACCCCAGCAATCACCCCTCGGCAACCAGCCCTCCGCAACCAGCCCCAGCGATCACCCCTCCGCAATCACCACAGCCGAAGCCACCCCCGCGTCATGGCTGAGCGAGACATGCCACGACCGCACCCCCAGCTCGGCGGCCCGCGCGGCCACCGTCCCCTTCACCCGCAGCCGCGGCTGCCCGCTCTCCTCGACGAACACCTCCGCGTCCGTCCACCGCAGCCCGGAAGGCGCGCCCAAAGCCTTGGCCAGCGCCTCCTTGGCCGCGAAGCGCGCCGCCAGCGAGGCGATTCCCCGCCGCTCCCCGCTGGGCAGCAGCAGCTCACGCTCCACGAAGAGCCGCCCCGCCATCCCGGCCGTACGCTGCAGCGCCGCCTCGAACCGCTCGATCTCGGCCACGTCGATACCGACCCCAATAATCACGAGCAGCAGCCTACGAGCCCACCCGGCCCCAACCGCCCAAGCCCCGCAGGGTGACGCACCCCACCCCCCGCCCCGTTCAAACAGCCGTAACAATGGACTGTGATCTCTTCGGTCTCCGTACCCCCGACGACCGCGCGGAGCGCCCACCGGCACAGGCCGGAGGCGACTCCCTACGTCGACCTCACCCGCACCGAGTGGAGCGCCCTGCGTGACAAGACGCCGCTCCCCCTGACCGCCGCGGAGCTGGAGAAGCTGCGCGGCCTGGGTGATGTCATCGACCTGGACGAGGTGCGGGACATCTATCTGCCGCTCTCCCGCCTCCTGAACCTCTACGTAGGCGCCACGGACGGCCTGCGCGGCGCGCTCAACACCTTCCTCGGCGAGAAGGGCTCCCAGTCGGGCACGCCGTTCGTCATAGGGGTCGCCGGCTCGGTGGCCGTGGGCAAGTCGACCGTCGCCCGCCTCCTCCAGGCCCTGCTCTCCCGCTGGCCCGAGCACCCCCGCGTGGAGCGCGTGACGACGGACGGCTTCCTGCTGCCGACCAGGGAGCTTGAGGCCCGCGGCCTGATGTCCAGGAAGGGCTTCCCGGAGTCGTACGACAGAAGGGCCCTGACCCGCTTCGTGGCGGACATCAAGGCGGGCAAGGACGAGGTGACGGCGCCCGTCTACTCCCACCTGATCTACGACATCGTGCCGGACCAGCGCCTGACCGTCCGGCGCCCCGACATCCTCATCGTCGAGGGCATCAACGTCCTGCAGCCGGCCCTCCCCGGCAAGGACGGCCGCACCCGGGTGGGGCTCGCCGACTACTTCGACTTCAGCGTGTACGTGGACGCCCGCGCCGAGGACATCGAGCGCTGGTACCTGAACCGCTTCAAGAAGCTGCGCGCCACGGCGTTCCAGGACCCGTCCTCGTACTTCCGCAAGTACACCCAGGTCTCGGAGGAGGAGGCCCTGGACTACGCCCGCACGACCTGGCGCACGATCAACAAGCCCAACCTCCTGGAGAACGTGGCCCCCACGCGCGGCCGGGCCGCCCTGGTCATCCGCAAGGGCCCCGACCACAAGGTGCAGAAGCTGAGCCTGCGCAAGCTCTGACCCCGCAGGGCCCACAGGGCCAGGCCGAAAACGCCGTACGCCCGTGCTGCCGAGCAGCACGGGCGTACAACAACACCTCACCACACAACTGGCCTAGCCCAGCGCGGACTTCACCACATCTGCGAGCCGCTCGGCCACGGACCGTGCCTGCTCGATGTCGGCGGCCTCGACCATGACGCGCACCAGCGGCTCCGTGCCGGACGAGCGCAGCAGCACCCGACCGGTGGCACCCAGTTCACGCTCGGCGTCGGCGACGGCGGCCGTCAGTTCGGCGGAGGTCGTGACCCGCGACTTGTCGACGTCGGGCACATTGATGAGGACCTGCGGAAGCCGCTCCATGACCCCGGCGAGCTCCGCGAGGCTGCGCCCGGTCTCGGCGACGCGCGCCGCGAGCAGCAGCCCGGTCAGCGTGCCGTCACCGGTGGTCGCGTGGTCCAGGACGATGACGTGCCCGGACTGCTCGCCGCCGAGGGCGAAGCCGTGCTCCTTCATCGACTCCAGGACGTAGCGGTCGCCGACGGCCGTCTGCACCAGGGAGAGCCCTTCGCGCTCCATGGCGATCTTGAAGCCGAGGTTCGACATGACCGTGGCGACGACGGTGTCCTCGCGCAGCGTGCCGTGCTCCCGCATGGCGAGCGCCAGGACGGCGAGGATCTGGTCCCCGTCGACCTCGGCACCCGTGTGGTCCACGGCGAGGCAGCGGTCCGCGTCGCCGTCGTGCGCGACACCGAAGTCGGCGCCGTGCTCGACGACGGCGGCCTTGAGGAGGTCCAGGTGCGTGGACCCGCAGCCGTCGTTGATGTTCAGGCCGTCCGGCTTGGCGCCGATCGTGATGATCTCGGCACCGGCGCGCGCGAACGCCTCGGGCGAGACTCGGGCGGCGGCGCCGTGTGCCTCGTCGAGGACGATCGTCAGTCCGTCGAGGCGGTTGGGCAGCACGCCCAGGAGATGCGCGACGTACTGGTCGAGTCCCTGGTCGTACGTCCGCACGCGGCCGACGCCCGCGCCCGTGGGGCGCTGCCAGGGAGCGCCGGTGCGGTGCTCCTCGTACACGGACTCGATGCGGTCCTCCAGCTCGTCGGCCAGCTTGTGGCCGCCGCGCGCGAAGAACTTGATGCCGTTGTCCGGCATGGCGTTGTGGCTCGCGGAGAGCATCACGCCGAGGTCGGCGCCCAGCGCACCGGTGAGATGCGCCACCGCGGGGGTGGGCAGCACACCGACGAGCTGGACGTCCACGCCCGCGCTCGCGAGACCGGCGACCACCGCGGCCTCCAGGAACTCCCCTGACGCGCGGGGGTCTCGTCCGACCACCGCGACCGGCCGATGGCCCTCGAACGTGCCCACCTCGCCGAGCACATGAGCCGCCGCCACGGAGAGCCCGAGCGCGAGCTCGGCCGTCAGATCCGCGTTGGCGACACCGCGCACGCCGTCCGTGCCGAAGAGTCGTCCCACTGCTGTCCTCCTCCAGGGTTTCCGATAAACGAACGCCCCGGCAGCACACAACGTGCCGCCGGGGCGAACGAGCAGTACAAGCAGGCAGATTAACGCTTGCTGTACTGCGGAGCCTTGCGGGCCTTCTTGAGACCGGCCTTCTTGCGCTCGACCGCACGGTCGTCACGCTTGAGGTAACCGGCCTTCTTGAGGGCGGCGCGGTTGTTGTCGACGTCGGCCTCGTTCAGCGCACGGGCGACACCGAGACGGAGCGCACCGGCCTGGCCGGAGACGCCGCCACCCGAGATGCGGGCGATGACGTCGTAGCGGTCGTCGAGCTCGAGCACCTTGAAGGGCTCGTTGACTTCCTGCTGGTGAACCTTGTTCGGGAAGTAGTCCTCGAGCGTGCGCCCGTTGACCTTCCACTTGCCGGTGCCCGGGACGATCCGGACGCGGGCGATGGCGTTCTTGCGACGGCCCAGGCCGGCGGCCGGCTGGGGGTCGCCGAAGCGCGCGGCGTTCGACTCCGAGGTGTACTCGCCCTCGACGGGCGCCTCGGACTCGGTGGTGTACTGCTCGACGTCAACAACCTCGGTCTCTTCGACCGGCTGCTCAACGGTGGTCTCGGCCACGATTCTCCTCAGATTTCTTTACGTCTTTGGGGGTGGCCGGAACTACTGCGCGACCTGGGTGATCTCGAACGGGACCGGCTGCTGAGCGCCGTGCGGGTGCTGGTCGCCCGCGTAGACCTTCAGCTTCGAGAGCATCTGACGGCCCAGGGTGTTCTTGGGGATCATGCCCTTGATGGCCTTCTCGACGGCCTTCTCGGGGTTCTTCTCAAGAAGCTCGTCGTAGCGGACGGAACGCAGACCACCCGGGTAACCGGAGTGGCGGTACGCCATCTTCTGAGTCTTCTTGTTGCCGGAGAGGTGAACCTTCTCGGCGTTGATGATGATGACGAAGTCGCCCATGTCCATGTGGGGGGCGTAGATCGCCTTGTGCTTGCCCCGCAGGAGGTTGGCGGCAGTGGTCGCCAGACGGCCCAGGACGATGTCCTGCGCGTCAATGACGTGCCACTGGCGGGTCACATCGCCGGGCTTAGGGCTGTACGTACGCACTTCGTAGCCTTCGCTTCTTCAGTGGATGGGGTCCAGACACACGGCACCCAGGAAGCGATCATGCAGCTGGGGCTCACAATCGCCGGGACGCTGCCCGTATGCGAGCCACTGGTAACTGCTCCAGGGAACCTACGTATGGGCCCTTCGCGTGAGAACGACGACACCAATACGCATAACAATCGTCGAGACTACCCGCGCCGCCCCGTACCGGTCAAAACGCGGCCCTGGAAACCGGCACCGCCGACTCGCCGGCCACAGGCGGGTCAGCGCTTTCCAGCCTGATCCCGCTCGTCCGGACGCAGCTCCGGGCGACCGTGAGCGCCAGCACACAGAGCGTCACGCAGTCGCGGTACGCCCGCGTGGCACCCGGCTCCAGCCAGGGCCAGTCGAACCCCGGAACCTGCGGCACCAGCGCCAGCCAGAACCACGGCCCCCGGACCACCGCACCGGGCTCCCGGGCCCCGGCGAGCAGCAGCGGCACGACGACGAGCAGGTAATGGTCGTACGACGGCCTGGACACCAGGAAGGCCGCCAGCATCAGCATGACGGCCGTCTCGACGACCCGCTGCTCCGCCGTCCCCTCACCGCCCCGCCAGCGCCGCCACGCGCACCACACCCCCGCCCCCGCGGCCACGAGGGCCAGCAGCGTCGCCGCCCCCTGCGGCACCCCGAGCCGCGGCAGCACGGCCGCGGGCGACGCCTCATAGAGCCGTACGAAGCGGTCGTCGCCCCGCAGCAGGAACGGCAGCGTCCGCGTGAAGAACCCCGTCGGATCCGGCATGACGAACGCCACCCCCGCGGAAACCGCCGCGGGCACGAGCACCGCACCCCCGAGCGCCCGCCAGCGCCGTGCGAACACGAAGAGCAGCACGACGGGCGCGAGCAGCGGCTTCACGGCGACGGCCGCCCCGATCACCAGGCCCGCGGCCACCCACCTCCCCCGGCACACGAGGAGCAGCGCGAGCGGCAGCGCGGCGGCCGACGCCACGGTCCAGTTGCCGAGCTCGACGAGGTGCACGAACGGCGCGAAGCCCAGGGCGAGCGCCAGCAGCCCGAGCACCGCGAACCGGCTGCGCCACTCCACCCCGTAGATCCGCAGCGCACACACCCACCCGAAGACGAGCGAGGCCGCGACCCCGGTCGGGACGAGGTACCGCACGACGGACTCCGGAAGCAGCGCCTGCGGCACCGCGGCGAGCACCGCGCCCGGCAGATAGAGGAAGTGCCGGTCGGCATAGGGCGAGCGCCCTTCCAGCCAGGCCTCGGCCGCCCGCACCACGATGGCGTTGTCCATCCCGCCGCCCGGCCCCCGCAGCCCCACCCGGACGACCGTGGCGAGCAGCACGACACCGAGCGCCGCCCAGGCGTGCCAGGTCGCCGGCCGCAGCAACCACCCACTAAAAGCTACTTTGCCCGTATTCATACGCGTCAGGCTAGGTCGGCCACCTCCCCCGGCCCCCGCTCAACATCCCCAACTCCCCGTCTAAGATGCGGCGCATGAGCTTTGGGCAAGGGGGACCTCAGTGGGGTCCAGGGGATTCACGGACGCCTGACTGGGCGGCGCTCGCCGAGGCGTCCGAATCGCGCACCCGGCGCCGCAAATGGCTGATGATCGGCGGTGGCGCGCTCGCCACCGTCGTGGTCGCGGCCGCGGTCGCGGTGGGCGTCGTCTCCGCGAACAGCGACAACTCCTCCGCCTCGAACAAACCGGCCAGCGAGCTGCCCTCGACCGCGGACATCCCCGGCGCGAGCGAGAACCCCGGCCCGTCCTTCGAGGAGACGACACCGCCGCCCCCGCCGGACCCCAAGGAGTTCATCTCCAGCGCCAAGAAGGACAAGGCGCCGCTCGGCCCCGACACGCTCTTCCCCGGCAAGACGCTGACCTCGGGCGACCGCGTCTACAAGAAGGGCGCCACGGACAGCACGAAGAAGTGCGCGAGCGTCACCCAGGACGCACTCGGCACGCTCCTCACCAAGAACGACTGCACCGAGCTCTTCCGTGCCAGCTACGTGAAGGACAACATCGCCGTGACGGTCGGCGTCGCCGTCTTCGACACGGCGGCCCAGGCCAAGAAGGTCAACGATCAGGCGAACAAGGGCCTGGTCGTCTCGCTGCCCGGCAAGGGCGTGCCCAGCTTCTGCCGTACGGCGGTCTGCCGCGGCACGTACAACGCCTACGGCCGCTACGCCTACTTCACGACGTCCGGCTTCACCAGCGACAAGGACGTCACGGAGAAGGAGCGCAAGGTCTACACCGTCGGCAACGACCTGGCCCGCTTCACCTTCGGCCAGATCCACCGGCGGGGCGCGGCCCAGGCATCCGCCGCGGCGGGCGCCCCGCAGTAGTCCGGCGGCAGCCCGGCCGCCGGGGGCTCAGCAGCAGCCGGCGCCGGGCAACGTCCGCTTGTTGCGCGCTTCCTTGCTGCGCGCGGCGAGCAACTCGTCGGCGGGATAGCCGACTTCCTCGAGGGTGAGCCCGTGCGGCCGTACGACGTGCACGGCGGAGTCCCGCACCCCGGCGGCAAGAACCTTGGCCGGCCACTCGACGGGCCGGTGCCCGTCACCCACGAACAACATGGCACCCACCAGCGACCGCACCATGTTGTGGCAGAACGCGTCGGCCCGCACGGTCGCTTCGAGAATGCCGTCCGGCCGCCGCTCCCAGCGCAGTTCCTGGAGCGTACGAATGGTCGTGGCGCCCTCGCGCTTCTTGCAGTAGGCCGCGAAGTCATGCTCGCCGAGGAGCTTCTCGGCCGCCGCGTTCATGGCGTCGAGATCCAACTCCCAGTCGTGCCACAGCACATGACTGCGCAACAGCGGGTCGACACCGCCGGGGTGATCGGTCACGCGATAGGCGTAACGCCGCCACACGGCCGCGAACCGCGCGTTGAACCCGGCAGGGGCCTCGGCCACCTTCCAGACCCGCACGTCGTGCGGCAGCCGCCCGGCGAGCCTGCGCAGCAGCTTGTCACTGTGCTCGGCCCACACCTCATCGGGCAGATCGACGTGGGCGACCTGCCCCCGGGCGTGCACCCCGCTGTCGGTCCGCCCCGCGACGGTCAGCTCGTACGTCTCCTGCGACCGCGTCACGGTCCGCAGCGCGCTCTCGATCTCCCCCTGGACGGTCCGCTGCCCCTGCCGCTGCTTGGCCCAGCCGGAGAAGTCCTTGCCGTCATACGAAAGGTCAAGACGCACCCGCACGAACCCGGGCTCTACTTCATCACTCACACCAGTCATCCTCTCAGCACCATGGACATGCGAAAGCGGGCCCGCCCCGAAGGGCGGACCCGCTCACAGCAAGGCAGAGCCTCAGGCGTCCTTGGACTCCTCGGCAGCGTCCTCAGCCGGCTTCGCGTCCTCGACGGGCGCGTCGTCCTTCTTGAGGGCGTCTTCCTTGACGGCGCGCTTCGTGGCCGCCTCGGCCTCACCGGTGGCAGCCTGCGCCACGGTCAGGGCCTCGACAAGCTCGATGATCGCCATGGGCGCGTTGTCGCCACGACGGTTACCGATCTTGGTGATACGGGTGTAGCCACCCGGGCGGTTCTCGTAGCGCGGGCCGATCTCCGTGAAGAGCGTGTGCACGATGCTCTTGTCGGTGATGACGGACAGCACCTGGCGGCGGTTGTGAAGGTCGCCCTTCTTCGCCTTGGTGACCAGACGCTCCGCGTAGGGACGCAGACGACGGGCCTTCGCCTCGGTGGTGGTGATGCGGCCGTACTCGAAGAGCTGCTTGGCGAGGTTCGCCAGCAGAAGCTTCTCGTGCGCGGCGCTGCCGCCCATACGGGCACCCTTGGTGGGCTTCGGCATGGTGTTTCTCCTAGTGATCTGCCCCGGCCGTATCAGGTACCGGGGACAGGGCCCCGAGGGCGGACGCCCCCGGGCAGTTCATCAGTACTGCTCGGTCTCGACGAAACCGGCGTCCGCGTCGTCGTCGGCGCCGAAGGCGTCGGCGGCAGCGGTCGGGTCGAAGCCGGGGGGCGAGTCCTTGAGCGCAAGACCCATGCCGTTGAGCTTCATCTTGACCTCGTCGATCGACTTCGCACCGAAGTTGCGAATGTCGAGCAGGTCCGCCTCGGAGCGGGCCACGAGCTCACCCACGGAGTGGATGCCCTCGCGCTTGAGGCAGTTGTACGACCGAACGGTGAGCTCGAGCTCCTCGATCGGCAGGGCGAGATCGGCGGCCAGGGCCGCGTCCGTCGGCGAGGGGCCCATGTCGATGCCCTCGGCGTCGATGTTGAGCTCGCGGGCCAGACCGAACAGCTCGACCAGGGTCTTACCGGCCGACGCCATGGCGTCACGGGGACGCATGGCCTGCTTGGTCTCGACGTCGACGATCAGCTTGTCGAAGTCGGTGCGCTGCTCGACACGCGTGGCCTCGACCTTGTACGTGACCTTCAGGACCGGCGAGTAGATCGAGTCGACCGGGATGCGCCCGATCTCCTGACCGACCTGCTTGTTCTGGACGGCGGAGACGTAGCCGCGACCGCGCTCGACGGTCAGCTCCATCTCCAGCTTGCCCTTGCCGTTGAGCGTGGCGAGGACCAGGTCGGGGTTGTGCACCTCGACACCGGCCGGCGGGGCGATGTCAGCGGCGGTGACGAGACCGGGACCCTGCTTGCGCAGGTACATCACGACGGGCTCATCGTGCTCGCTGGAAACGACCAGCTGCTTGATGTTGAGGATGAGGTCGGTGACGTCTTCCTTGACGCCCGGCACGGTGGTGAACTCGTGCAGGACACCGTCGATGCGGATGGACGTGACGGCCGCACCCGGGATCGAGGAGAGAAGGGTCCGACGCAGGGAGTTGCCGAGGGTGTAACCGAAGCCCGGCTCCAGCGGCTCGATCACGAACCGGGAGCGGAATTCGTCGACGACCTCTTCGGTCAACGAGGGACGCTGAGCGATCAGCATGAAGTGTTTCCTTCAGTCATGGACACCCACTATTTGATGTCCTTGAGTGCTACAAGGGTACGGGCGGTACGGCTCCGGAGAGCCGCACCGCCCGAAAATCCCTGGGTCAAGCGACGTGCGTCAGACGCGGCGACGCTTGGGGGGACGGCAGCCGTTGTGCGGCGTGGGGGTGACGTCCTGGATCGAACCGACCTCGAGGCCCGTGGCCTGGAGGGAGCGGATCGCGGTCTCACGGCCGGAGCCGGGACCCTTGACGAAGACGTCAACCTTGCGCATGCCGTGCTCCTGGGCGCGACGCGCGGCCGACTCGGCGGCCATCTGCGCGGCGAACGGAGTCGACTTGCGCGAGCCCTTGAAGCCGACGTGGCCGGCGGAGGCCCAGCTGATCACGTTGCCCGTGGGGTCCGTGATCGAGACGATGGTGTTGTTGAACGTGCTCTTGATGTGGGCGTGCCCGTGAGCGACGTTCTTCTTTTCCTTGCGGCGCACCTTCTTGGCAGCGCCCTGACGACCCTTGGGGGGCATCTATTAACTCCTACGCGAGGTGGTCGGTCCTGCAGCGACAGCTGTCGATCGACCGCTGAGGACTACTTCTTGCCCGGCTTCTTCTTACCGGCGATGGCGCGACGCGGGCCCTTACGGGTGCGGGCGTTGGTGCTGGTGCGCTGACCGCGGACGGGCAGGCCACGACGGTGACGAAGACCCTGGTAGCAACCGATCTCGACCTTGCGGCGGATGTCGGCCTGGATCTCGCGACGGAGGTCACCCTCGGTCTGGATGTTGGCGTCCACGTACTCGCGGATCTTGATCAGGTCCTCTTCGGACAGATCACGAACACGGGTGTTGCGGTCCACACCGGTGGCGTCCAGCGTCTGCTGGGACAGCGTGCGGCCAATGCCGAACACGTACGTGAGGGCAACCTCGACGCGCTTTTCGCGCGGGAGGTCAACACCTTCAAGGCGTGCCATTCAAGGCTCCTGTTGATTTTCGGAGGTCTTCAGCAGGACCGGTCCCGAGTGCCGTACGAGGTACATCCCGGGTCCCCGGCCTCCGACCGGGGGTGTCGCCCTCCATCACTGAAGAGGGACGCGTCCTGCATATGTGCTTACGTGCGTCGCGCGAAAATCTGCGAACTGCAGTCGTGCGTCAGCCCTGGCGCTGCTTGTGGCGCGGGTTGTCGCAGATAACCATGACCCGGCCGTGACGGCGGATCACCCTGCACTTGTCGCAGATCTTCTTGACGCTCGGCTTGACCTTCATTGGTGAGGTTCTCCGGGTCAGTGCCACACCCCACGTGAATGAGGTGCGGGCAAGATCTACTTGTACCGGTAGACGATCCGGCCACGAGTCAGGTCGTAAGGAGACAACTCCACCACGACCCGGTCGTCAGGGAGGATGCGGATGTAGTGCATACGCATCTTGCCGCTGATGTGTGCCAGGACCTGGTGGCCGTTCTGGAGCTCAACCTTGAACATGGCGTTCGGAAGAGACTCAACGACAGTGCCCTCGATCTCGATGGCACCTTGCTTCTTGGCCACGCTCTGCCCTTCGAATCGACTACCTTGATCGACTTCGTACGCCGCATGCAGGCACACGGATGCACGAGAGCCGACGAGTCAGTCTACGTCAGGCCACCCGGAAAGACGAATCGAGGAAGAATGCCCTACAACCAAGATCCCTAAGCACCGGGGGCCGTCCCCGCTGTGGGCAGGCGTTCCGCAGGGCGGAACGGGTGGGCACAGCGCACCAACGCCGGATGCCGAAACAAAAGGCGCCCACCCCGGCGCAGGCGGGCTCAGCCCAGCGGGTCAGGGGCGGCAGTCACGCCGTACTCCGCAAGCTTCGCCCTGCCGCAGTCAGGAGCCGTGAGAACAATCGGCCCCTCCTCCGTCAGCGCGACGGAGTGCTCCCAGTGCGAGGACCAGGTCCCGTCGGTCGTGATGACCGTCCAGTCGTCCTCCAGGACCTCCGTGCGGGGCGTGCCGAGGGAGACCATGGGCTCGATGGCCAGGCAGAAGCCGGGCACCAGCTTGGGGCCCTTGCCGCGCCGGCGCTCGACGTAGTTCAGGAGGTGGGGGTCCATGTGCATCTCGGTGCCGATGCCGTGGCCGCCGTAGTCCTCGACGATGCCGTACTTGCCGCCGCCGGGCTTCGGCTGGCGGCGGATGTACGACTCGATGGCGCGGGAGATGTCGACGAGCCGGTTGCCCTGCTTCATGGCGGCCAGACCGGCCCACATCGACTCCTCGGTCACCCGGGAGAGCTCGATCAGCTCCGGAGCGTGACCGGTGCCCACGAACGCGGTGTAGGCGGCGTCGCCGTGCCAGCCGTCGATGATGGCGCCCGCGTCGATGGAGATGATGTCGCCGTCCTTCAGGACGGTCTTGTCGTCCGGGATGCCGTGCACGACGACCTCGTTGACCGAGGTGCAGATCGTCGCGGGGAAGCCGCCGTATCCCAGGAAGTTGGACTTCGCGCCGTGCTCGGCGATCACCTTGCGGGCGACGTCGTCCAGGTCCTTCGTGGTCGCACCCGGCACCGCCGCCTCGCGCGTAGCGGCGTGGACCGCGGCGACGACAAGGCCCGCCTCACGCATCTTCGCGATCTGCTCGGGGGTCTTGATCTGCACCATGGGGCTTCCGCTCTCCGTCGTCCGTCCAACAACCGGTTATGTACACAACACTACGGCCGCGGTCCCCCGAAGGGCACCGCGGCCGAAACAGCGTACTGGACTGCGTACGGGCTACTTGCCGCCCTTGATCGCGTCCATCGCGCGCTTGGTGACCTCGTCCACCTTGCCGAGCGCGGAGATCGTGACCACCAGGCCCTGGGCCTTGTAGTGGTCGATGATCGGCTCGGTCTCGCGGTGGTACACGTCGAGCCGCTTGCGCACGGTCTCTTCCTGGTCGTCACCGCGCTGGTAGAGCTCGCCGCCGCAGACGTCGCAGACGCCCTCGGTCTTCGGCTTGCTGTACGTCACGTGGAAGACGTGGCTGGAATCGTTCCGGCAGATGCGACGGCCGGCGATGCGCTTGACCACCTCGTCCTCGGGGACCTCGAGGTCCAGGACGGCGTCGAGCTGCTGGCCGTCCGTCTTGAGCGCCTCGTCCAGGGCCTCGGCCTGCGACACGTTCCGCGGGAAGCCGTCGAGCAGAAAGCCGTTCTCGGCGTCCGGCTGCGCCATGCGGTCCTTCGCCATGCCGATGGTGACCTCGTCGGGGACGAGATTGCCGTCGTCCATGTAGGCCTTCGCCCGCTTGCCAAGCTCCGTGCCCTGGCTGATGTTGGCACGGAAGAGGTCGCCCGTGGAGATGTGCGGGATCGACAGGTTCTTGGCGAGGAACGCTGCCTGCGTTCCCTTGCCCGCCCCGGGCGGCCCGACGAGGACGATTCGCATCAGCGGAGGAACCCTTCGTAATTGCGCTGCTGGAGCTGGCTCTCGATCTGCTTCACGGTCTCCAGACCCACACCCACGATGATCAGGATGCTTGTCCCGCCGAACGGGAAGTTCTGGTTCGCGCCGAAGCCCACCAACGCCATCGTCGGTACAAGAGCGATCAGACCCAGATACAGCGAGCCCGGCCACGTGATCCGGTTGAGTACGTAACTCAGGTACTCAGCGGTCGGACGGCCAGCCCGGATGCCCGGGATGAAGCCACCATACTTCTTCATGTTGTCCGCGACTTCCTCGGGGTTGAACGAGATAGCCACGTAGAAGAAGGCGAAGAACACGATCAACAAGAAGTACGTCGCGATGTAGATCGGGTGGTCACCCTTGGTCAGGTTCGCCTCGATCCACTGCTTCCACCCGGAATTGCCGCCCGCGAACTGGGCTACAAGAGCAGGGATGTAGAGAAGCGAGGAGGCGAAGATCACAGGGATGATGCCCGCCTGATTGACCTTCAGCGGAATGTACGTCGAGGTGCCGCCATAAGAACGGCGGCCGATCATGCGCTTCGCGTACTGGACGGGAATGCGGCGCTGAGCCTGCTCGACGAAGACGACCAGACCGACCATGACGAGCCCGACCGCGATGACGGTGCCGAACTCGATCCAGCCACCGGCCAGCGAGCCCTGCTTCTTGATGGCCCACAGGGCGCTCGGGAAGGTGGCGGCGATCGAGATGAACATCAGGATCGACATGCCGTTGCCGATGCCGCGGTCGGTGATGAGCTCACCGAGCCACATGACGCAGGCCGTACCCGCGGTCATCGTGATGACCATGGTGACGGTCACGAAGATGGACTGGTCCGGAACGATCTCGGTGGCGACGGGGCAGCCGGAGAACAGCGAGCCCGTACGAGCCGTGGCCACGAGGCCGGTCCCCTGGAGGATCGCGAGCGCGACAGTCAGATAACGCGTGTACTGCGTGATCTTCGCCGTGCCGGCCTGGCCCTCCTTCTTGAGGGCCTCGAGCCGCGGGATCACCACGGTCAGCAGCTGCAAGATGATGCTCGCCGTGATGTACGGCATGATGCCGAGCGCGAAGATCGTGATCTGCAGCAGCGCCCCGCCACTCATCATGTTGACCAGACCGAACAACCCCTGGTTGGAGTTGGCCTGGTCCATGCAGACCTGGACGTTCTTATAGCTCACGCCCGGGATCGGAATGTGCGTACCGATCCGGTAGATCACGATGATGCCGAGAGTGAAGAGCAGCTTCTTGCGCAGGTCGGGCGTCTTGAACGCCCGGGCGAACGCGGTGAGCACGGTGCCTCCTGCGACCCCCGCGCGCGTGCGCAAGAGGTAGTGGTCTGAGGATCGACGAATACGTATCAGTCAGAAAAACCGCACGGCAAGACCGCACGGAGCTTAGACAGTGCACGCCACCTTACCGGCGACCGTGCCCCCCTTGGAACGACCAACCGGGGATGCCCCATATGTGGGGCATCCCCGGCTGGGAATCGCTCAAGTCATCGAGGCGCCTGAAGAATTCAGACGAGCTCGGTGACGGTACCGCCGGCGGCGGTGATCTTCTCCTTGGCGGAGCCGGAGACGGCGTCAACCGTCACCTGCAGCGCCACGGTGACCTCACCCTGGCCGAGGACCTTGACGAGGCTGTTCTTGCGAACGGCACCCTTGGCGACGAGACCCTCAACGGTGACCTCGCCACCCTCGGGGAACAGCGCGCTCAGCTTGTCGAGGTTCACGACCTGGAACTCGGTCTTGAACGGGTTCTTGAAGCCCTTGAGCTTCGGGAGACGCATGTGGAGGGGCATCTGGCCACCCTCGAAGCGCTCCGGAACCTGGTAACGGGCCTTGGTGCCCTTGGTACCACGACCAGCGGTCTTACCCTTGGACGCCTCACCACGACCCACACGGGTCTTGGCGGTCTTGGCGCCCGGGGCGGGCCGGAGGTTGTGGACCTTCAGCGGGTTCTGCTCCGCCATGTCAGTCGACCTCCTCAACCGTCACGAGGTGGCGGACGGTGTTAGCCATTCCGCGGAACTCGGGGCGGTCTTCCTTGACGACCACGTCGTTCAGGCGCTTGAGCCCGAGCGAACGCAGCGTGTCACGGTGGTTCTGCTTGCTGCCGATGTACGACTTCGTCTGCGTGATCTTGAGACGGGCCATTACGCACCCGCTCCCGCACGCGCACGAAGCAGAGCCGCGGGGGCGACGTCCTCGAGGGGCAGACCACGGCGAGCCGCGATCTCCTCGGGACGCTGCAGGCCCTTCAGGGCCTCCACGGTCGCGTGCACGATGTTGATCGCGTTCGACGAACCGAGCGACTTCGACAGGATGTCGTGAACGCCGGCGCACTCGAGCACCGCACGCACCGGGCCACCGGCGATAACACCGGTACCGGGGGAAGCAGGCTTGAGCAGGACGACGCCCGCGGCCTTCTCGCCCGTGATCGGGTGCGGGATGGTGCCCTGGATACGCGGGACCTTGAAGAAGTTCTTCTTGGCCTCTTCAACGCCCTTGGCGATGGCCGCGGGAACTTCCTTGGCCTTGCCGTATCCGACACCTACGGTGCCGTCACCGTCGCCCACCACGACCAGCGCGGTGAAGCTGAAGCGGCGACCACCCTTGACAACCTTGGCGACACGGTTGATCGCGACAACGCGCTCAACGTATGCGGTCTTCTCGGCGGCAGCGCCACCGTCGCGACCCTTCCGGTCCCGCCGCTCGCCGCCACCGGCACCGCTTCCGCGGCGCTGGGGTCCAGCCATTGGAATTACCTCTCTCTGTTACGTCCGCTAGCTCCGGAACCGGGGCTTAGAACTTCAGCCCGGCTTCGCGGGCGGCGTCCGCCAGAGCGGCAATGCGCCCGGCGTACTTGTTGCCACCGCGGTCGAACACGACGGCCTCGACACCCGCAGCCTTGGCACGCTCGGCAACGAGCGCGCCGACCTGCTTGGCCTGCGCCGACTTGTCGGCTTCGCCACCGCGGATCGTGGTGTCCAGGGTCGACGCCGACGCAAGGGTGTGACCCTTGAGGTCGTCGATGACCTGAGCAACGATGTTGCGGTTCGAGCGCGTCACGACGAGGCGCGGACGCTCCGCCGTACCCGACACGTTCTTGCGGATGCGGATATGGCGGCGGGCCTTGGCGGCACGCTTGTAAGCGTCACCCTTGGCGATCTTCACACCGTATGCCATGGCTTACTTACCTGCCTTTCCGACCTTGCGCCGGATGACTTCGCCCTCGTACTTGACGCCCTTGGCCTTGTACGGGTCGGGCTTGCGCAGCTTGCGGATGTTGGCCGCAACCTCGCCGACCTTCTGCTTGTCGATGCCCTCGACCGAAAGCTTGGTCGCGGACTCCACCTTGAAGGTGATGCCCTCGGGGGCCTCGACCAGGATCGGGTGGCTGTAACCCAGCGAGAACTCCAGGTTGGAGCCCTTCGCGAGCACGCGGTAACCGACACCGCTGATCTCGAGCTTCTTCACGTACCCCGTGGTCACACCGGTGATCATGTTCGCCACCAGCGTGCGGGACAGGCCGTGCAGGGCCTTGTTCTGACGCTCGTCGTTGGGGCGGGTGACGCTCAGGACGCCGTCCTCACCCTTAGCGATGTCGATCGGCGCGACGACGGTGTGGGAAAGGGAGCCCTTGGGACCCTTAACCGAAACCGTCCGGCCGTCGATGGTGACGTCCACGCCGGCGGGAACCGTGATGGGGAGCTTGCCAATACGCGACATTAGCTATTCCTCCGTTCCCGACTACCAGACGTAGGCGAGGACTTCCCCACCTACGCCCTTCTTGCCTGCCTGCTGGCCGGTGAGCAGACCGTGCGACGTGGAGATGATCGCCACGCCCAGGCCGCCGAGCACCTTCGGCAGGTTGGTGGACTTCGCGTAAACCCGGAGACCGGGCTTGGAGATCCGCTTGATGCCCGCAATGGAGCGCTCACGGTTCGGGCCGAACTTCAGCTCGAGGACGAGGTTCTTGCCGACCTCGGCGTCCTCGGTCTTCCAGCCCGTGATGAAGCCCTCCTGCTGGAGGATCTCCGCGATGTGAGACTTGATCTTGCTGTGCGGCATCGCCACGGAGTCGTGGTACGCCGAGTTCGCGTTACGCAGACGAGTCAGCATGTCCGCGATCGGATCAGTCATGGTCATGAATTGGCCTTCGGCCTCTCTCGCCGTGGTTTCCTATCTGCGCCATCCCTCTCCCCACTCAGAGGCGGGACGGGTGCGGCGCGGGGACCTACGGCGTAGTAAGTCGGTCAGGGCGGCAGGCGCCCAACCCTCCTAGCCTAAGGCATAGAGGGGTGGGCTACCTACCGACCAGATACTTACCGAGAGCCTCCAGTAATTCCCAAGTCCCTAAGGACAGCGGGGAATTACCAGGAGCTCTTGGTCACGCCCGGCAGCTCGCCACGGTGAGCCATCTCACGAAGGCAGACGCGGCACAGGCCGAACTTGCGGTACACGGAGTGCGGACGGCCACAGCGCTGGCAGCGGGTGTAGCCACGCACACCGAACTTGGGCTTACGAGCAGCCTTGGCAATAAGTGCCTTCTTCGCCATCTCGCTTACGCCTCCTTGAACGGGAAGCCGAGGTGACGAAGGAGCGCACGGCCCTCAGCGTCGTTGGTCGCCGTGGTGACCACGGTGATGTCCATACCCCGGACGCGGTCGATCTTGTCCTGGTCGATCTCGTGGAACATGACCTGCTCCGTGAGACCGAAGGTGTAGTTGCCACGGCCGTCGAACTGCTTGGGGGACAGACCACGGAAGTCGCGGATGCGCGGAAGCGCGAGCGACAGGGTGCGGTCCAGGAACTCCCACATGCGGTCGCCACGAAGCGTGACGTGGCAGCCGATCGGCTGACCCTCGCGCAGCTTGAACTGCGCGATGGACTTCCGGGCCTTGGTGATGGCCGGCTTCTGACCGGTGATCGTGGTCAGGTCACGGACGGCACCGTCCATGAGCTTGGAGTCACGGGCGGCGTCGCCGACACCCATGTTCACCACGATCTTGACGAGGCCGGGGGTCTGCATGACGTTCTCGTACGAGAACTCTTCCTGCAGCTTGCCCGCGATCTCCTCGCGGTACTTCGTCTTCAGACGCGGGCTGGTGGTGGTCGTCATCAGATGTCCTCACCCGTCCGCTTGGCAACGCGGATCTTGTTGCCGTCATCGTCGAAGCGGAAACCGACACGCGTGACGACCTTGTTGCCGTCCTTCTCCACGACCAGCTGGACGTTGGAGACGTGGACAGGGGCCTCGGTGGTCACGATGCCGCCGGCCTGCGAACCGCTGGCGGTCGGGCCGGCCTTCGTGTGCTTCTTGACCCGGTTGACACCCTCGACCAGGACACGCTCGTCGCGCGGGTAAGCGGCAATGACCTTGCCCTGCTTGCCCTTGTCCTTACCGGTGATGACCTGGACCAGGTCGCCCTTCTTGATCTTCATGCTTACAGCACCTCCGGCGCGAGCGAGATGATCTTCATGAACTTCTTCTCGCGCAGCTCACGGCCGACCGGGCCGAAGATACGGGTGCCGCGAGGGTCGCCGTCGTTCTTCAGAATGACGGCGGCGTTCTCGTCGAAGCGGATGTACGAGCCGTCGGGACGGCGGCGCTCCTTGACGGTGCGAACGATGACGGCCTTGACGACGTCACCCTTCTTCACGTTGCCACCGGGGATCGCGTCCTTGACGGTGGCGACGATGACGTCACCGATGCCCGCGTAGCGGCGACCCGAGCCACCGAGAACACGAATGGTGAGAATTTCCTTCGCACCCGTGTTGTCGGCGATCCGAAGTCGCGACTCCTGCTGGATCACGTCTATCTCCTGTTTGTCTGCCGGTTCCCGGCGAGCTCCGTAAGTCGAATCACGGAGCTCGCCGAGCCTGGCGGAACGAACTCTGGGGGAAACCCCTCAGAGATTTACTTGGCCTTCTCGAGGATCTCGACGATGCGCCAGCGCTTGGTCGCCGACAGCGGACGCGTCTCCATCAGGAGGACGCGGTCGCCGACGCCGGCAGCGTTCTGCTCGTCGTGCGCCTTGAGCTTGTTCGTACGGCGGATGACCTTGCCGTACAGCGCGTGCTTCACGCGGTCCTCGACAGCGACGACGACGGTCTTGTCCATCTTGTCGCTGACGACCAGACCCTCACGGGTCTTGCGGAATCCGCGGTCAGTCTTGGTCTCAGTCACGTTGCTCTCGCTCATCAGGCGCTCTCCACCGTCTCGATGCCCAGCTCGCGCTCACGCATCAGGGTGTAGATCCGCGCGATGTCCTTGCGGACGGCCTTGAGCCGCCCGTGGTTCTCGAGCTGACCGGTCGCCGCCTGGAAGCGGAGGTTGAACAGCTCTTCCTTGGCTTCGCGAAGCTTCGCGAGAAGCTCCTCGTCGCCCAGTTCGCGCAGCTCGGACGCCTTGGTACCGGCCGACATCACGACTCACCTGCCTCGCGCCGAACAATCCGGCACTTCATCGGAAGCTTGTGAGCAGCGCGGGTAAGCGCCTCACGCGCAGTCTTCTCATTCGGGTAGGACAGCTCGAACATCACCCGTCCGGGCTTGACGTTCGCGACCCACCACTCGGGGGAACCCTTACCGGAACCCATGCGGGTCTCGGCGGGCTTCTTCGTCAGCGGACGGTCCGGGTAGATGTTGATCCAGACCTTGCCGCCACGCTTGATGTGGCGGGTCATCGCGATACGAGCCGCCTCGATCTGGCGGTTGGTCACGTACGCCGGAGTGAGGGCCTGAATCCCGTACTCGCCGAACGCAACCTGCGTACCACCCTTTGACATACCGCTGCGCTTGGGGTGGTGCTGCTTGCGGTGCTTGACCCTACGAGGGATCAGCATGTCGGTCAGGCCTCCGTTCCGGTGCTCTCAGCCGGAGCGGCAGCTGCGGCGGGAGCGTCGGCCTTGGGGGCCTCGGCAGCCGGCGCGGACTGCTGCTGCGGCTTGCGGCCGCGGCCGCCACGCTCGCCACCACGGCCACCACGGGCCGGGCGGTCGTTGCCGCCACCACGGGCCGGGCGGTTACCCGCACGGGCCGCAGCGTTCTCGGCGCGGACCTCGGCGATGTTCTTGACGTCGCCCTTGTAGATCCAGACCTTCACGCCGATACGGCCGAAGGTCGTCTTGGCCTCGAAGAAGCCGTAGTCGACGTTCGCACGGAGCGTGTGCAGCGGCACACGGCCCTCGCGGTAGAACTCCGACCGGGACATCTCGGCGCCGCCGAGACGGCCGCCACACTGGATCTTGATGCCCTTGGCGCCGGCCTTCATCGTCGACTGCATGCTCTTACGCATGGCGCGACGGAAGGAGACGCGGGAGGACAGCTGCTCCGCAACGGCCTGCGCGACCAGCTGAGCGTCGACCTCGGGGTTCTTGACCTCGAGGATGTTCAGCTGAACCTGCTTGCCCGTGAGCTTCTCGAGGTCGCCGCGGATGCGGTCGGCCTCGGCGCCACGGCGGCCGATGACGATGCCGGGACGCGCGGTGTGGATGTCCACCCGCACGCGGTCACGGGTGCGCTCGATCTCAACCTTCGAGATGCCGGCGCGCTCCATGCCGGACGTCATCATCCGACGGATGGCGACGTCTTCCTTGACGTAGTCCTTGTACAGCTTGTCGGCGTACCAACGCGACTTGAAGTCGGTGGTAATGCCGAGCCGGAACCCGTGCGGGTTTACCTTCTGGCCCATTACCGGGTTCCTTCCTTGCTGCTGACGACCACGGTGATGTGGCTGGTCCGCTTACGGATCCGGTAGGCACGGCCCTGAGCACGCGGACGGAACCGCTTCAGGGTCGGGCCCTCATCCACGTACGCCTCGCTGATGACCAGCGAAGAGGCGTCACTGTGGTCGTAGTTGTGTGCAGCGTTGGCAATGGCGCTGTCAAGCACCTTGCCAACCGGCACGCTCGCGGCCTGCGGGGCGAAACGCAGGACCGCCTGAGCCTCCGTGGCATCCATGCCACGGATGAGGTCCACCACTCGGCGGGCCTTCATGGGCGTGACGCGGATGTACCGCGCCTGGGCCCTGGCTTCCATGGTTGTCCCTTCGGTGTAAGTCATAGTCGTTCCACCCCGCGCTAGCGGCGCTTCGACTTCCGGTCGTCCTTGACGTGGCCGCGGAAGGTGCGAGTCGGCGAGAACTCGCCGAGCTTGTGGCCGACCATCGCCTCGGTGACGAACACCGGGATGTGGGTCTTGCCGTTGTGCACCGCGATCGTGTGGCCCAGCATGGCCGGGACGATCATCGAGCGACGGGACCAGGTCTTGATGACGTTCTTGGAACCTGCTTCGTTCTGAGCGTCCACCTTCTTTACGAGGTGGCCGTCAACGAAGGGTCCCTTCTTGAGACTGCGCGGCATCTAAACCCGCTCCTAGCGCTTCTTGTTCGTCTTGCGGCGGCGGACGATGTACTTGTTGCTCGCCTTCTTCGGCGAACGAGTACGACCCTCCTTCTGACCCCACGGCGAGACCGGGTGGCGACCACCGGAAGTCTTGCCTTCACCACCACCGTGCGGGTGGTCGACCGGGTTCATCGCCACACCGCGAACGGTCGGGCGAACGCCAAGCCAGCGCTTACGGCCGGCCTTGCCCCAGTTGATGTTCGACTGCTCGGCGTTGCCGACCTCGCCAATCGTGGCGCGGCAGCGGACGTCGACCAGGCGGATCTCACCGGACGGCATACGAAGGTGGGCCATGGAGCCCTCCTTCGCCAGCAGCTGCACGGAGGCACCCGCGGAGCGGGCGAACTTCGCGCCGCCGCCGGGCCGCAGCTCGATGGCGTGGATGGTCGTACCGACCGGGATGTTGCGGAGCGCCAGGTTGTTGCCCGGCTTGATGTCCGCGCCCGGTCCGTTCTCGACCCGGTCACCCTGCGACAGGTTGCGGGGGGCCAGGATGTAGCGCTTCTCGCCGTCCGCGTAGTGCAGGAGCGCGATGCGCGCGGTGCGGTTCGGGTCGTACTCGATGTGCGCGACCTTCGCCGGCACGCCGTCCTTGTCGTGACGACGGAAGTCGATCACTCGGTAGGCGCGCTTGTGTCCGCCACCCTGGTGGCGAACGGTCACACGACCGGCGTTGTTACGGCCGCCCTTGCTGTGCAGCGGGCGGACCAGCGACTTCTCCGGCGTGGACCGCGTTACCTCGACGAAGTCGGCGACGCTGGAGCCACGACGGCCCGGCGTAGTCGGCTTGTACTTGCGGATTCCCATTTCTCAGTCCTCGTCCGATATTCGGACCAGGGCGCTCCGTTAGGAGGCCTGGCCGAAGATGTCGATACGGTCGCCCTCAGCGAGGGTCACGATCGCGCGCTTGGTGTCAGCGCGCTTACCGAAGCCCGTGCGGGTGCGCTTGCGCTTGCCCTGGCGGTTGATCGTGTTGACCCCAGTGACCTTGACCGAGAAGACCGCCTCGACGGCCTGCTTGATCTGGGTCTTGTTGGCGCCGGGCGCAACGATGAAGGTGTACTTGCCCTCGTCGAGGAGCGCGTAGCTCTTCTCGGAGACGACCGGCTTGACGAGGACGTCACGGGGGTCCGTGAAGCTCTTGCTCAGCGGCGTCTCGACGGTGTTCTTGCCCTCGGTGGCGTGACGCTTCGCCTTGGCGATGCGCGCTGCCTTGGCGGCCTTGGCCGCCTTGGGGGCGATGCTCGGGTGACGCGTAGCCATCAGGCTTCGCTCCCTTCGGTCTCAACGGCCTGGGGGCCAGACACGAAGGACTCGAAGGCGGCCTTGGTGAAGACCACGTCGTCCGAGACGAGCACGTCGTACGTGTTCAGCTGGCCCGGCTCCAGGATGTGCACCTGGGGCAGGTTGCGGGCGGAGAGCAGCGAAGTCTCGTCCGCACGGTCGATGACCAGGAGCACGTTCTTGCGCTCGCTGACCTTGCCGAGCAGCGTCTTCGCGGCCTTCGTGGAGATGTCGCCCTCGACCACGTTGGTGACAACGTGGATACGAGCGTTGCGGGCCCGGTCGGTGAGGGCGTGGCGCAGGGCCGCGGCCTTCATCTTCTTCGGGGTCCGCTGCGAGTAGTCACGCGGCTGCGGGCCGTGGACGACGCCACCGCCTGCGAACTGCGGCGCACGGGTCGAACCCTGGCGCGCGCGGCCGGTGCCCTTCTGGCGGTACGGCTTCTTACCACCACCGCGGACTTCACCGCGGCGCTTGGTCTTGTGCGTGCCCTGACGGGCAGCGGCCAGCTGTGCGACAACGACCTGGTGGATCAGCGGAATGCTGATCTTCTCGACGTCGAAGATCTCCGAGGGGAGCTCGACGGTCCCGGCCTTGTCGCCTGCCGGCGAAAGGATGTCAATGGTGCTCATCGGTTCCTCAAGCCCCCTTGGCCGCGGTACGGACCAGGACGAGGCCGCCGTTCGGACCGGGAACTGCGCCCTTGATGAGGAGCAGGCCCTTCTCCGCGTCAACGGCGTGAACGGTCAGGTTCTGGGTGGTGACCCGCTCGTTGCCCATACGGCCCGCCATGCGGAGGCCCTTGAACACACGGCCCGGGGTGGCACAGCCACCGATGGAACCGGGAGAGCGGTGCTTGCGCTGGGTGCCGTGACCGGCGCCGAGTCCCTTGAAGTTGTGACGCTTCATGACACCGGCGAAGCCCTTGCCC
This sequence comes from Streptomyces sp. NPDC055189, assembly GCF_053606765.1. NCBI lineage: Bacteria > Bacillati > Actinomycetota > Actinomycetes > Kitasatosporales > Streptomycetaceae > Streptomyces > Streptomyces sp. NPDC055189. Next base: position 32,160 of record NZ_JBSGSG010000013.1, on the reverse strand, counting down.
TTGCTCTTGCCCGTGACGTCAACCTTGACGCCGGACTCGAACACCTCGGCAGTCACCTCCTGGCCCAGCGTGTACTCGCTGGCGTCGGGGGTGCGGATCTCCACCAGGTGGCGGCGGGGGGTCACGTCGGCCTTGGCGAAGTGACCCTTGAGGGGCTTGTTCACCTTGCGAGGGTCGATCTCGCCGAAGGCGATCTGGACCGACTCGTAGCCGTCGGAGTCATTCGTACGGACCTGGGTAACGACGCAGGGCCCGGCCTTGACGACGGTGACCGGGACGACACGGTTGTTCTCGTCCCAGACCTGGGTCATGCCGAGCTTCTCGCCCAGGACGCCCTTGATCTGCTTAGTCATCTGTCCGCGCCTCTCAGAGCTTGATCTCGATGTCGACGCCGGCCGGAAGGTCCAGGCGCATCAACGAGTCAACGGTCTTGGGCGTCGGGTCGAGGATGTCGATCAGGCGCTTGTGCGTGCGCATCTCGAAGTGCTCGCGCGAGTCCTTGTACTTGTGCGGCGACTTGATGACGCAGTACACGTTCTTCTCAGTGGGCAGCGGCACCGGGCCTGCGACCGACGCACCAGTGCGAGTCACCGTCTCGACGATCTTCTTCGCCGAAGAGTCGATGACCTCGTGGTCGTAGGCCTTGAGCCGGATGCGGATCTTCTGTCCCGCCATGGCTACTTGGTAGTCCTTTGTCTCGAACGCTCTGGCTCCCGGAAGGCCCTTTTTTCTACTTCCTCCGACCCACGCGGTCGGGCGTGTCGCAGTCCCGCTCACGGAGATTTCCCGAAGGATTTCCCTGCTAGGGGCTGCGGCCCAGATGACCGCGGGTCCGGGGGAAGAAACCCACCGGGCGCCTGGTTCAGCTTCCGCACTGCACTTCCCAGAAGATTCCCGTACGTCCGCTCCAGTGCTGCCTTACGGCAGATGGGGCGACGAGTACTGTGGGACTCGCTTCCGGTCCTCCCGGCGGGAGGCGCGCAGCATCGGCACTCAACCGAGCAACCTGAACAGTGTGCCACACGTGGGATGCCGAAGGCCAATCGGGCCGACCTGTCAAGCTGCCACGGCCGCCATTCACGTACGCAAAGAGCCCCGCACACCCAGAAGGCGTGCGGGGCTCCTCGCTGCGCTCAGTTCAGAGCGACCGGGTCTCCCCGATCTTCAAGCAAGCGGAGCTTACTTGTTGATCTTGGTGACCTGGCCGGCGCCGACGGTCCGGCCACCCTCACGGATGGCGAACTTCAGGCCCTCTTCCATCGCGACGGGCTGGATGAGCTCAACGGTCATCTCAGTGTTGTCGCCCGGCATGACCATCTCGGTGCCCTCGGGGAGGGTCACGACGCCGGTCACGTCCGTGGTGCGGAAGTAGAACTGCGGGCGGTAGTTGTTGAAGAAGGGGGTGTGACGGCCACCCTCGTCCTTCGACAGGATGTAGGCCTGGGCCTCGAACTCGGTGTGCGGCGTGACCGAACCGGGCTTGATGATGACCTGGCCGCGCTCGACGTCCTCGCGCTTGATGCCACGGAGGAGCAGACCGACGTTCTCACCGGCCTGGCCCTCGTCGAGCAGCTTGCGGAACATCTCGATGCCGGTGACCGTGGTGGTGGTCTTCTCGGTCTTGATGCCGATGATGTCGACGGTCTCGTTGACCTTGAGGATGCCGCGCTCGATACGACCGGTGACGACGGTGCCACGACCGGTGATCGTGAAGACGTCCTCGATCGGCATCAGGAACGGCTTGTCGACGTCACGCTCGGGCTCCGGGATGGACTCGTCGACAGCCTTCATCAGGTTGAGGACGGACTCACCCCACTCCTTGTCGCCCTCGAGCGCCTTGAGCGCCGAGACCTTGACGACCGGCAGGTCGTCGCCCGGGAACTCGTACTCGGAGAGGAGCTCACGGACCTCGAGCTCGACGAGCTCCAGGATCTCCTCGTCGTCCACCATGTCGGCCTTGTTCAGGGCGACGACGATGTACGGAACGCCGACCTGGCGGGCCAGGAGCACGTGCTCCTTGGTCTGCGGCATCGGGCCGTCGGTGGCGGCAACCACGAGGATCGCGCCGTCCATCTGCGCGGCACCCGTGATCATGTTCTTGATGTAGTCCGCGTGACCCGGGCAGTCGACGTGCGCGTAGTGACGCGTCTCCGTCTGGTACTCGACGTGCGCGATCGAGATCGTGATACCGCGCTGGCGCTCCTCGGGAGCCTTGTCGATCTGGTCGAAGGCCGAGGCCTCGTTCAGCTCGGGGTACGCGTCGTGCAGCACCTTGGTAATGGCGGCCGTGAGGGTCGTCTTACCGTGGTCAATGTGACCGATGGTGCCGATGTTGACGTGCGGCTTAGTCCGCTCGAACTTTGCCTTCGCCACTGAATCCTCCTGCGGAGTGGTTCTGTACGCCTTGCTTCATCGGCGCCAGGTGATCTTTGCTGGGATACCCGGGGCCCGGGGCACCCGACCCGAAGAGGGTCGGAATGCCCCGGAGACTCCGGAGTCAAGCCTAAAGCGTCAACTCGGGTGAGTTACTCGCCCTTGGCCTTCGCGATGATCTCCTCGGCGACGTTCCGCGGAACCTCGGCGTAGGAGTCGAACTGCATTGAGTAGCTTGCGCGACCCGACGTCTTGCTGCGGAGGTCTCCGACGTAGCCGAACATCTCCGAGAGGGGCACGAGGCCCTTCACGACGCGAGCGCCGCTGCGCTCCTCCATGGCCTGGATCTGGCCACGACGGGAGTTGATGTCACCGATGACATCGCCCATGTAGTCCTCGGGCGTGGTGACCTCGACGGCCATCATCGGCTCGAGCAGCACGGGCTTCGCCTGGCGCGCGGCCTCCTTGAAGGCCTGCGAACCGGCGATCTTGAACGCCAGCTCGGAGGAGTCGACCTCGTGGTAGGCGCCGTCGAGAAGCGTGATGCGAACACCAGTCATCTCGTAGCCCGCCAGGATGCCGAACTGCATGGCCTCCTGCGCACCGGCGTCCACCGACGGGATGTACTCCCGCGGGATACGGCCACCGGTGACCTTGTTCACGAACTCGTACGACGCCTCGCCGCCCTCGATGGGCTCGATCGCGATCTGCACCTTGGCGAACTGACCGGTACCACCGGTCTGCTTCTTGTGGGTGTAGTCCACGCGCTCGACGGCCCGACGGATCGTCTCGCGGTACGCGACCTGGGGCTTGCCGACGTTCGCCTCGACGCGGAATTCGCGCTTCATGCGGTCGACGAGCACCTCGAGGTGAAGCTCGCCCATACCACCGATGATGGTCTGGCCGGTCTCCTCGTCCGAGTGGACCTGGAAGGAGGGGTCCTCCTCCGAGAGACGCTGGATGGCTACACCCAGCTTCTCCTGGTCACCCTTGGACTTGGGCTCGATGGCGACCTGAATGACCGGCGCCGGGAAGTCCATGGACTCCAGGATGACCGGCTTCTTGTCGTCACACAGCGTCTCACCGGTGGTGGTCTGCTTCAGGCCCATGACGGCGACGATGTCACCGGCGCCCACCGACGCGATCTCCTCACGCTTGTTCGCGTGCATGCGGTAGATCTTGCCGATGCGCTCCTTCTTGCCCTTGACGGAGTTCAGCACCGCGGTGCCGGCCTCCAGGCGACCGGAGTAGATCCGGACGAAGGTGAGCTTGCCGAGGTGCGGGTCGCTCGCGATCTTGAACGCGAGAGCCGAAAGGGGCTCCTCGTCCGAAGGCTTGCGCTTGACGACGGTCTCGGGGTCCTTGACGTCGTGGCCCTCGATGGCCTCGACGTCCAGGGGCGAAGGCAGGTAACGCACGACCGCGTCGAGCAGGGGCTGGACGCCCTTGTTCTTGAACGCGGTGCCGCAGAACACGGGGGTGACGGTGGTGTCGCCGCCCTTGCCCGAGGCGATGGTGATGCGACGGATCGCCTCGTACAGCTGGTCCTCGGTGGGCTCCTGGCCCTCGAGGTACAGCTCCATCATCTGCTCGTCGTTCTCGGCGACGGCCTCGAGGAGCTTCCCGCGCCACTCATCAGCGGCCTCGGTGTGCGTCGAGGGGATGTCGACGATGTCGTACGCCTCGCCCATCTTGGTCTCTGCGGACCAGACGAAGGCCTTCATCGTCACGAGGTCGACGACACCCTTGAAGTCAGCCTCTGCACCGATGGGCAGCTGCATGACGATCGGGGTCGCACCGAGGCGGTCGACGATCATGTCGACGCAGCGGTGGAACTCGGCACCCGTACGGTCGAGCTTGTTGACGAAGCAGATGCGGGGGACGCCGTAGCGGTCAGCCTGACGCCACACAGTCTCGGACTGGGGCTCAACACCGGCGACGCCGTCGAACACCGTCACGGCACCGTCGAGCACGCGGAGCGAACGCTCCACCTCGACGGTGAAGTCGACGTGGCCCGGGGTGTCGATGATGTTGATGGTGTGGTCGACGTCGTTCATCGGCCAGTGACAGGTGGTGGCAGCAGAGGTGATCGTGATGCCACGCTCCTGCTCCTGCTCCATCCAGTCCATGGTGGCGGCGCCATCGTGGACTTCACCGATCTTGTACGACACACCGGTGTAGAACAGGATCCGCTCGGTGGTCGTCGTCTTGCCCGCGTCGATGTGAGCCATGATGCCGATGTTGCGCACCTTGGCCAGGTCAAGTGAAGTGGTAGCCATATCGGCTCAGTCTTCTCTCGGTCTCGATGGGGGTAGCGACTACCAGCGGTAGTGCGCGAAGGCCTTGTTGGACTCGGCCATCTTGTGGGTGTCCTCGCGCTTCTTCACAGCGGCACCAAGGCCGTTGGAGGCGTCGAGGAGCTCGTTGAGCAGACGCTCGGTCATGGTCTTCTCGCGACGGGCGCGGGAGTAACCGACCAGCCAGCGCAGGGCGAGCGTGTTCGCACGGCCCGGCTTGACCTCGATCGGGACCTGGTAGGTCGCGCCACCGACACGGCGGGACTTGACCTCGAGGGTCGGCTTGATGTTTTCCAGCGCGCGCTTGAGCGTGATGACCGGGTCGTTGCCGGTCTTCTCGCGCAGGCCCTCCATGGCGCCGTACACGATGCGCTCGGCGGTGGAGCGCTTGCCGTTCAGCAGCACCTTGTTGATGAGGGAGGTCACCAGAGGAGAACCGTAGACCGGGTCGATGATGACCGGGCGCTTCGGGGCGGGGCCCTTACGAGGCATTCTTACTTCTCCTTCTTGGCGCCGTAGCGGCTGCGGGCCTGCTTGCGGTTCTTGACGCCCTGGGTGTCAAGGGAGCCGCGGATGATCTTGTAGCGAACACCCGGCAGGTCCTTCACACGGCCACCACGCACGAGCACGATGGAGTGCTCCTGCAGGTTGTGTCCCTCACCCGGAATGTAGGCCGTGACCTCGATCCCGGAGGTCAGACGCACACGCGCGACCTTACGGAGTGCCGAGTTCGGCTTCTTCGGGGTGGTCGTGAACACACGCGTGCAGACGCCGCGGCGCTGGGGCGATCCCTCGAGCGCGGGCGTCTTGTTCTTCTCGACCTTGTCCTGCCGGCCCTTCCGGACCAGCTGCTGGATCGTAGGCACTACTTCTCCGGTTTCTGTGTGCCGAATAGTAAAGCTAACCTGGAACGTCGCCGACCCACGCGGTCGGGTGTGTCGAATGCTGCAGACTCCCGCCGCAAGGCGGAAAGGGGCGCAGATTACGGTGGCCGTTCTCGGACTCGCGATGCGGCTGAAGACACGCGCACGAGCCCAGGCACACCCCAGGCACAAGGTCTGAGCGTACCTACCTCATCGGGTTCGGTCAAAACAAATGCGGTGGGGGGCGACACGCCGGGCTTTTCGGCGCGGATCGCACCCCTCTCCGGCACCGATCCTGTCCGTTCCGTGTTCACGCGGCACTCAGCTTAAGTAGCTTGATCGATCCGCTGGACAATCGGGGGACTCATGACGGCCACGCACTTACCCGGGGACGGCGGCCTGGACGACCGCGTCCCGTTCCTCGCCCGCCTGGAGAGCGAGGAACGCTCGGCACTGCTCACTCTCGGCCACGAGCTGCACTACGCGGCACGCATTCAGCTCCTGCACCAGAACGAGCCGTCGTCGCACATTCTGCTCATCCTGACCGGCTGGACGAAGGTGACCGCGTCCGCGGCCAACGGCTACGAGGCGCTGCTCGCCCTGCGCGGTCCCGGCGACATCATCGGGGAATCCGCGGCGCTGACGGGGCGGCCGCGCTCGGCGACGGTCACCGCACTCGAACCGGTGCGGGCCGTGGCCGTCGAGCACGAGCGGTTCACGGAATTCCTCGGCCGCTCCCCCGCCGCCTCGTTCGCCCTGCTCGGCCTCACCTCCGACCGGACCAGGGCCGCCGACCGGCGCCGCCTGGAGTTCGCGTCCATGAGCGTGCGCGAGCGGTTCGCCGTACTGCTCCTGGATCTGGCCCGCACGCACGGGCGGCGCACGGACGAAGGCATCGAGCTCGCCGTGCCGCTCAGCAAGCAGGAACTCGCCGGATCCGTCGGGGCCTCCAGGGAAATGGTGCAGCGGCTGCTCAAAGAGCTGCGGGACCGCGAGGCCGTGGCCACCGGGAGGCGCGCTCTCGTGATCATGCGGCCCGACGTCCTGCGGCGCATCGCGCGTGCCGAACGCCCCGGGCCGGGGTGACCCACTGCGACCACTCCCCTCCCGAGAGCGACTCTGTGCACACGGTCACACTCCGAGTGCGTCATCCGCCCTCACTGCCGGGGCCCGTTCGTCTGCACGCTTCTGGTCGGCGTAACTCCCCGCTCGAAGGGCGAACATGACCGACTCCGTGAGCCGCACCATCCTGCTGCTCGACATCGAGAAGTACAGCGACCGTGACGACATCGAACAGGCCTATTTGCGCCGCATGTTGTACGACATCACCGACCGTGCGCTGGAGAGCGCCGGCATCGACGAGACCCTCCGGCGGCGCGCCGACCGCGGTGACTCCGTGATGGAGCTGATCGACGCCAACGCCTCGGTGCACTCCCTGCTGCGCGCCCTGCTCGGCGAAGTACCGGCGCAGCTGCGGGGAGTGAACCGGATGGCGTCGACTTCCGCGCAGATCCGGCTGCGCGCGGTGGTGGCCACCGGATACGTCGCGGTCGACGAGCTCGACGGATGGGTCGGCTCCGACCTCAACCACGCCTGTCGTCTGCTGGACGGCGAGGTGCTGCGCGCTGCCCTGCGGGAGCGCAGGGACGACTTCGCGCTCTGCGTCTCGGAGGGCGTGTACGAGGGAATCGTGCGGCACGACCGGCCCGGGGTGCCGGCCGATGACTTCCGCGCCGTGACCGTGGCCAGCAAGAACGGTCCGCTGCGGGCGTGGCTGCACGGTCCGCGGCCCGCGGTCTCAGGGGGCTCCGGCGGGCAGCGCCGTACCGATGACCACAGTGAGAGGGGGGCCGGGGGAAACCCGGCGCCGGATGCGGGCTCGGGGGAGCGTCCGGCGCCGGGGCCCGGCTCGGCTCCGCAGGCGGCGCAGGGCACGGCTGCGCAGGCGGCTCCCTCCAGGGGCGGTGCCGCCTTCCACTTCAACGGCGGCGCGCCGAGCTTCGGCGGCAGCCTGATCGGCGGCGACCTGCACGGCATGTCGGGCGGGACCGTACACGGCGACGTCCACATCGGCGGCTCCGGCGGCACCCCGGAGCCCGACCAGGACGAGGCCTCGTGAACCCGTCCCCGCACGCGGAGCCCCCGCAGGCCCGTCCCGCACCCCCCGCGCCGGGGGCGGCACAGGACGGAGTCCAGCACCCCGCCGGCCGGCCGGAGGCGCCGGGCTCCCACCCGGTCGACTCCCACGAGCCGGAGGAACAGGCGCAGGAGGCCCGCGCGGCGCAGCGCGAACTGTTCGCCCATGCCCCGGAGTTCATTCTCGGCTCGGCCTCCTCTTTCGGGGGCTCCCTGGTCGGTGGCGCTCAGCACGGGGTGTCCGGCGGGCACGTCGGCCGCGATGTCGTCATGGGCGCGAAGACCGAGATCCACCATCACGGTGCCGCGGCCGCACCCGCCTACGCCTCCGGCGAGATTCCGCGCGAACGGCTTGAGGCTCTCGCCGGGGTGTTCGTCGAGAGTCCCGCCTTCGCGCTCGCCCTGCGACGCCTGTGCGAGGAGCACGTACTGGTACTGCGTGGCGCCCATGCCACCGGACGCAGCGCCGCGGCCCTCATGCTCCTGCACCACCTCGGCGTCCCGGCGGTGCGTGCCCTGCAGCCCGAGACCAGCCCCGCCGCGCTTGCCGGCCAGCTCGCCCACGGCAGCGGCCACGTGCTGTGCGACATGCCGCTCAGCCGGAACAAGCCGCTGCGTGAAACCCATCTCTACGCGGCGCGCGACCAGCTCAGGAAGACCGGCGGCCACCTGGTGATCACCGTCGAGAACTCCCCGCATCTGCTGGGCGTGACCCCGGTCGACTGGCGGGCCCCGGACGCCGCCGACGTACTCCGCGCGCACCTGTCCGCCCGTCCGACCGCACCGGCCGACACCGATCAGCTGCTCGCGCTCGAACCCGTGCGGGAGTTCCTCGACCACCCGCACCGCAGGCCGGCCGAAGCAGTCGACCTCGCCGCCGGTCTCGCCGCGTACGACGGGACGGAGCAGGCGCTCGACCGGCTCCGGGGCTTCAGCCTCGCCTCCGTCGAGAAGCAGTGCCGCGCCTGGCTGGGTGACCCCGCGCTCGGCTTGCGCGACAAGGCCTTCCTCATCTCGCTCGCGCTCTTCGACCAGGCGCCCTACGTGCTGGCCGCCGAGTTCGCCGACACGCTCTTCGTCCACTTCCAACGACTCCAGGACCCGGAGCGACCGCCGGAGGTACCGGTGTTCGGTCCGGCTCCGGCCGACCGGCTCGACCTGGCGCGGGCCGTCGGCGAGCTGCGCAGCGAGGCAACGGACTGGGGCCCTGTCCCCCAGTACGTGGCGTACTTCAGCGAGGCCCGTATGCCGGGCGTGCTGCTCACCGAGGTGTGGACCGGTCACCCCTCGGCCCGTCCCGCCCTGGTCGCCTGGCTCAAGCAGCTGGCCCGCGACGGCCGTCCCCTGGTGCGCACGCGCGCCGCCGCCGCGACCGCGCTGCTCGCCGCCGCCGACCTGCCGTCGACCGTGGCGCTCCTGGTCGACGGTTGGTCGGTCTCCCGCTCCTTCGGCCCCAGGGTGACCGCGGCCAACACGCTCACCCTGGCGCAGCTGTCGGGTGCTCCGGCCATCCCCCAGCTGCTCTCGCAGTGGTGCACCGACCGGCACTGGGCCCGGCGCTGGACGGCGATCCGCGCCTTCGCGCTGCTCGCCCCGCTCCGCCCCGACCTGGCCGGTCCTGCGCTGGACGCGCTGTCCGCCAGGGCGCGCGCGAACGACAGCAGCGAGGCCGAGCGCCACAACCTGATCGAGTCGACGGCACTGCTCCTGTCCGCGGGGAATCGCGGGGAGATGCTCGCCGAGCTGGTGCGGCTGCTCCATCTGGACACCTCCGCCGTCAGGGCGCTCGCACTGTCCGCCTTCGTGCGCGCCTGCGACAACCGGGAGGAGGGGAGCCTCGTCGAGTGGTACGCGGAGTCCGGGGTGCACAGCCCGGAGTGGGCCCGCGATCTGGCGAACCTGTGGCACACCGCGCTGGGCGAGCGCGCCCACACCCGCAGCGCCCTGGATGCGCTGCGGACCTGGGTGTACGTCGCCGGACGGCTCCCCGAAGCCGAGCGGGCCCTCGGCCTGCTGCTGCCGGCCCTGGTGAAGACCGTGGCCGACCGGGACCGCCTCACCCACCTGCTGCGCACCCTGCCTGCCGAGGACGGCGGCCCCCGGCCCGCGATCGCCGAACGGCTGCTGACCGCCGTGCACCCGGCGGGCGCCACGGCCACCGTTCTCTGACCGAACCACCGAGGAGTTGACCCCATGGCGGAGTTCCGCCGTCAGCCGGAATGGCAGCAAGAGGCCGACCGGCACAGCCAGTTGATCGACCCGGTGCTCACCGTCCGGCCGATCTCACGGTTCGACTACACCACCCGCAGGCACATCACCGCGATCGATCACGCCCTGGTGTTCGCCACCGCGGCCGGCGTCTACGACGTCTACATCCCCCCGCACCGACCGACCCGGACGGACGCCGCGACCAGACGGTACGTCTCCGTGTACGAGGTCGACATGGGCAGCCACCCGGTCCAGCTGGAACTGCAGCTGCCCAGCGACGACGACGCGTTCTCCTTCGAGGTGACCGCCGATCTGACCTGGCGGGTGGCCGATCCGATCGCGTTCGTACGCAGTGGTGAGCGGAACCTGCCCACCCGGCTCACTCGTGAGCTGCACCAGTGCGCCCGGCCCGTCAGCCGCCGGTTCTCCATCGAGGACAGCGCGACGGCCGAGGACGCGGTGCAGAGCGCCGTGGAGTCCGGAGTATTCGCCGCGGGGATCGGGATCGCCGTCACGTGCATGCTGCGGCTGCGCCTGGACGACGAGGCGATCGCGCACCGGCGACGGCAGCGCAGCCTGCGTTACGAGCACGAGATGCTCACCCCCGAGCACCAGTACCAACTGCAGCAGGCCCGGCAGGAGCACGAGCTGGAGATCCTGCGCCAGGAGCAGGCACAGGAGCTGACCGCGCGGAAGATCGAGTTCTACCGCTACCACCTCCAGCACGGCGGGGTCGGGGCGTGGGCGCTGCACCTGGCCCAGCACCCCGAGGACACCCAGCTCGTCATGAGCAGCATCCGCAGGGATCAGCTCTCCCTCATCCAGAGCCAGTTGGAGCTGATCAGCGGCGACGGCCTGGAGGACTACCAGAAGGCCGAGTCGGCGAAGCACGCCCTGAAGGCGGTCAACGACCTCCTCCAGCAGCAGGGTCTCGACCTCTCGGCACCCACGCCGGAAGCGGACGTCGAGCAGCGGGCCGCGCTGCCCCCGCAAGATGCGCCGCAACAGCCGTACGACGCCCCGGAGACGGGCACGACCGGCCCCGCCCCGGCCGCCGATCAGGGCGGGACACCGCACGACACGACGCCGGTATGAGCACGCCGGGCACCGCCGACCCGACGCCGCCGGCACCGCCTCAATCCTCCGGCGCGCAGGCCGCCGAGCGGCTTCTCACCGACCTGCGGTCCGAGATCGCCCGGGCGGACGGCAAAGCGTCGGTACTGGTGGCCGCCCTGGGCATGACGGCCGGCGTGTTCAGCGGACTGCTCGCCGGACGGGAGTGGCGGCCGGGCGAGCTCTCCGCTGCCGGGGCGGCGCTCTGGTGGGCCGGTGTGCTGGCTCTCGTGTTCGCCCTGTTCGCCCTGCTCCTCGCCGTACTGCCTCGCTTCCACGGCACCACGTGGACCACCGGACGCCCCCTGTCCTACTTCGGTGACATCCGGCAGGCCGTACGAGAGGGCGAGCTGGCCCGGGCACTCGTCGAGACCGAGCGCGATCCCGTGGCGGGTCTCCTGTCGGCACTCACCGAGACGAGCCTCATCGCCACGCGCAAGCACCAGTGGATCCGTGCGGGCCTGATCGCCTTCTGCACCGGCACCGTGCTGCTGCCCGCCGCCCTCCTCATCAGCTGACGACCACACACAGAACGAAGGAGCCCGCCCATGGCCCCGCCCCACCCCACGGACCCCGGCCGCCCGGAGCCGCCACCCGGCTACCCGGAGCCCGCCTACCCAGAACCCAGCTACCCGGAGCCCGCCCCCGCCCCCTTCTGCCCGGCGTCCGCGTACCCCGAGCCGGCGTATCCGGACCCCGCTCAACCCGATCCGGCCCCCACGTACCCGGACCCAGCGCCCACGTACCCGGACCCGTACCCGAACCCCGCAGCGGCCCACCCCATCGCCGAGCCCCCACCGCTCCCCCCGGAGCCACGCCCTTCCGCGGCACGCCCTCCCGAGCCGCACCGGGCAGCCGACGATCTCGACTACCGGCACCAAGGCGCGCGGCTGCACGTGGCCGCCCACCAGCGGGGTGCCGACGCCACCGCCGTGGGAAGCCTCCTTGCCCAGGTACCCGGATTCCTCGTGAGCTCCTTCGTCGTCAGCGGCCTCTCCGTCGGCCTGCTCGGCGCTCTCGGCTGGCTCGTCGTCCTGGCCTGGCTCGCGTCCGGGGCCCTGGTCTTCCACCGGCCGACCGAGCTGGCCTTCGCCCGGCACGCACTCGGTCTGCGACAGCCGCTCGCCGAGGAGCGGACGCGGCTCGAACCGGTCTGGCAGGAGGTCACCGCCCGCGCGGGCATCGAACCGCAGTCGTACGAGTTGATGGTGGAGAGCAGCGGCGAGCTCAACGCCCTCGCGGCCGCCGGTCATGTCGTCAGCGTCACGACGTACTCCCTGAACCAGCTGCCCAGCAGCAGGCTCGCTGCCGTACTGGCCCACGAGCTGGGGCATCACACCGGCGGGCACGCCTGGGCGGGACTGCTCGGCCAGTGGTACTCGATGCCGGGGCGCGTGGTCTGGGCCGTGGCCCGACGCATCGCCCGGATCACGTTCTTCGTGGCGAGGCGCATCTCGCCGGTGGCGACCGGCCTCGTCTTCCTGGTCCTGGGGGGCTTCCTGCTGTCCGTGGCGGCGACCCTGTGGTTCATCCTCGTGCCGCTGATCGTCACCCCGTATCTGCTGGCCCACTTCGGCCGCCGGGGCGAACTCCGGGCCGATCAGCAGGCCGCGGCCCTGGGCTTCGCCCCCATGCTCGCGGACATCCTGCGTCAGACGCAGTTGCAGGAGGACACCGACCGCGCGCGGGCCGTCGCCGCCGGGTACGGCTTCAAGCAGCCGGGCAGGACGGCCCGGCTGCTCTCCAGCCACCCCGAAACCCACACGCGGCTGCTCGCCTTGGAGCCCTACCTGCGCACACACCTCTGAACGAGCCGTGCGCTGAAACGCCGAAGGGCGCCCACCCCGCAAATACGGAGTGAGCGCCCTTCAGTTCAACTCAAGCAACTACCGACCAACGCCTACTGGTTGTAAGGCCCGTAGTCGTAGTCCTCCAGCGGAACAGCCTGGCCGGAGCCCGTGCCGAAGGGCGAGTAGTCGATGTCGTCGTAACCGACGGCCGAGTACATCGCAGCCTTGGCTTCCTCGGTCGGCTCCACCCGGATGTTGCGGTAGCGGGAGAGACCCGTACCGGCCGGGATGAGCTTACCGATGATGACGTTCTCCTTGAGGCCGATCAGGGAGTCGGACTTGGCGTTGATCGCCGCGTCCGTCAGGACCCTGGTCGTCTCCTGGAAGGAGGCCGCGGACAGCCACGACTCCGTCGCCAGCGAGGCCTTGGTGATACCCATCAGCTGCGGACGGCCGGAGGCCGGGTGGCCGCCTTCCGTGACCACACGACGGTTCTCGGTCTCGAACTTCGAGCGTTCGACGAGCTCGCCCGGCAGCAGCTCCGCGTCGCCGGACTCGATGATCGTCACGCGGCGCAGCATCTGCCGGATGATGATCTCGATGTGCTTGTCGTGGATCGACACGCCCTGGCTGTTGTAGACCTTCTGGACTTCGCCGACCAGGTGGACCTGGACCGCGCGCTGACCGAGGATCCGCAGCACGTCGTGCGGGTTGGTGGCACCGAAGGTGAGCTTCTGGCCCACCTCGACGTGGTCACCCTCACGCACGAGGACCTTGGCACGCTTCGAGATCGGGAAGGGAGTCTCGTCGCTGCCGTCGTCCGGCGTGACGACGATCTTCTTGGTCTTCTCGGTCTCCTCGATACGGATGCGGCCTGCCGCCTCCGAGATCGGGGCGACACCCTTGGGCGTACGAGCCTCGAAGAGCTCGACGACACGGGGCAGACCCTGGGTGATGTCGTCACCGGCCACACCACCGGTGTGGAACGTACGCATCGTCAGCTGCGTGCCGGGCTCACCGATGGACTGGGCGGCGATGATGCCGACCGCCTCACCGATGTCGACCAGCTTGCCGGTGGCGAGCGAACGGCCGTAGCAGAAGGCACAGGTACCGACCGCGGACTCACAGGTCAGGACCGAACGGGTCTTGACCTCCTCGACGCCGTTGGCGACCAGGGCGTCGATCAGGACGTCACCGAGGTCGACGTTGGCCGGCGCGATGACCTTGCCGTCGATGACGACGTCCTCGGCCAGCATGCGGGCGTACACCGAGGTCTCGACGTTCTCCGTCTTGCGGAGCACACCGTCCTCGCCCTTGACCGCGATCTTGAGCTTCAGACCGCGCTCGGTGCCACAGTCCTCCTCGCGAATGATGACGTCCTGGGAGACGTCGACCAGACGACGGGTGAGGTAACCGGAGTCAGCGGTACGGAGAGCCGTGTCCGCAAGACCCTTACGAGCACCGTGAGTCGAGATGAAGTACTCAAGCACCGACAGGCCCTCACGGAAGGAGGCCTTAATCGGGCGCGGGATCGTCTCGTTCTTGGCGTTCGACACCAGACCACGCATACCGGCGATCTGACGCATCTGCATCATGTTTCCTCGGGCACCCGAGTCAACCATCATGAAGATGGGGTTCGTCTTGGGGAAGTTCGCGTTCATCGCCTCGGCAACCTCGTTGGTCGCCTTGGTCCAGATCGCGATGAGCTCCTGCGTGCGCTCGTCCTTGGTGATCAGACCGCGCTCGTACTGCTTCTGGACCTTCTCGTCCTGGGCCTCGTAGCCCGCGACGATCTCCTTCTTGGCCTCGGGGACCACGACGTCGGAGATGGCCACGGTGACGCCGGAACGGGTCGCCCAGAAGAAGCCCGCCGCCTTCAGGTTGTCGAGCGTCGCCGCCACGATGACCTTGGGGTAGCGCTCGGCCAGGTCGTTGACGATCTCGGAGAGCTGCTTCTTGCCCACCGAGTAGTCGACGAACGGGTAGTCCTCGGGCAGCAGCTCGTTGAAGAGCGCGCGGCCCAGGGTCGTACGCAGCCGGAAGCTGTCGCCCTGCTGGTACTCGGGCTCGCCCTCTTCGACGGCCGGCGGGGTCCAGCCGCGCGGCGGGATGGTGCCCACCGGGAAGCGGATGTCGACCTTCGCCTGGAGCGAGAGCTCCTTGGCGTCGAACGCCATGGTCGCCTCGGCGGAGGAACCGAACGAACGGCCCTCACCGATGACCTTGCGCTCTTCCTCGTCCGTCGTGAGGAAGAAGAGACCGAGAACCATGTCCTGGGTCGGCATGGTGACGGGACGGCCGTCTGCCGGCTTCAGGATGTTGTTCGAGGACAGCATCAGGATGCGGGCCTCGGCCTGCGCCTCCGCGGAGAGCGGCAGGTGCACGGCCATCTGGTCACCGTCGAAGTCCGCGTTGAACGCGGTGCAGACGAGCGGGTGGATCTGAATGGCCTTGCCCTCGACCAGCTGCGGCTCGAAGGCCTGGATGCCGAGGCGGTGCAGCGTCGGCGCACGGTTCAGGAGAACCGGGTGCTCGGCGATGACCTCTTCCAGGACGTCGTACACGACCGTGCGGCCGCGCTCGACCATGCGCTTCGCGCTCTTGATGTTCTGCGCGTGGTTGAGGTCAACCAGACGCTTCATCACGAACGGCTTGAAGAGCTCCAGTGCCATGGCCTTCGGCAGACCACACTGGTGCAGCTTCAGCTGCGGGCCGACGACGATCACGGAACGCGCGGAGTAGTCCACACGCTTACCGAGAAGGTTCTGACGGAAACGACCCTGCTTGCCCTTGAGCATGTCGCTCAGGGACTTCAGCGGGCGGTTACCGGGACCGGTGACCGGGCGACCACGACGACCGTTGTCGAAGAGGGCGTCCACGGCCTCCTGGAGCATGCGCTTCTCGTTGTTCACGATGATCTCGGGAGCACCGAGGTCGAGAAGCCGCTTCAGGCGGTTGTTGCGGTTGATGACGCGGCGGTACAGGTCGTTCAGGTCGGAGGTCGCGAAGCGGCCACCGTCCAGCTGCACCATCGGACGCAGGTCCGGCGGGATGACCGGCACGCAGTCGAGCACCATGCCCTTGGGGCTGTTGCTGGTCTGCAGGAACGCGGAGACGACCTTGAGGCGCTTGAGCGCACGGGTCTTCTTCTGGCCCTTGCCGGTACGGATGATCTCGCGGAGGCGCTCGGCTTCCTCATCCAGGTCGAACGACTCAAGGCGCTTCTGCAGTGCAGCGGCACCCATCGAACCGTCGAAGTACGTGCCGAAGCGGTCACGCAGCTCGCGGTAGAGCAGCTCGTCACCCTCCAGGTCCTGGACCTTGAGGTTCTTGAAGCGGTTCCAGACCTCGTCGAGACGGTCGATCTCGCGCTGCGCACGGTCACGCAGCTGCTTCATCTCCCGCTCGGCACCTTCGCGCACCTTGCGGCGCACGTCGGCCTTGGCGCCCTCGGCCTCAAGCTCGGCCAGGTCGGTCTCGAGCTTCTTGGCGCGGGCCTCCAGGTCGGAGTCGCGACGGTTCTCGACCTGCTGACGCTCCACGGAGACGTGCGCCTCCAGGGAGGGCAGGTCACGCGTACGGCGCTCCTCGTCCACGAACGTGATCATGTACGCCGCGAAGTAGATGACCTTTTCGAGGTCCTTCGGGGCGAGATCAAGCAGGTAGCCGAGGCGCGACGGGACGCCCTTGAAGTACCAGATGTGCGTGACAGGGGCGGCCAGCTCAATGTGGCCCATCCGCTCACGACGCACCTTGGCGCGAGTGACCTCGACGCCGCAGCGCTCGCAGATGATGCCCTTGAAGCGGACACGCTTGTACTTACCGCAGTAGCACTCCCAGTCCCGGGTCGGACCGAAGATCTTCTCGCAGAAGAGTCCGTCCTTTTCGGGCTTGAGCGTGCGGTAGTTGATGGTCTCCGGCTTCTTGACCTCGCCGTGGGACCACTGTCGGATGTCGTCCGCGGTGGCAAGGCCGATCCGCAGCTCGTCGAAGAAGTTGACGTCGAGCACTTTGTCGTCAATCCCTCTTTCGGGGTCGAGTCTCAATCATGGTCTGAACGGGTCCGGGGAGAGCCGGCCGGACACGAGGTCCGGCCGGCCAACCCGTCAGACCTCTTCGACGCTGCTCGGCTCGCGCCGGGACAGGTCGATACCGAGCTCCTCCGCCGCGCGGAAGACGTCCTCGTCGGTGTCGCGCATCTCGATGGACATGCCGTCCGAGGACAGCACCTCCACGTTGAGGCAGAGCGACTGCATTTCCTTGATGAGCACCTTGAAGGACTCGGGAATGCCGGGCTCGGGGATGTTCTCGCCCTTGACGATGGCCTCGTAGACCTTCACGCGGCCGGTCACGTCATCGGACTTGATCGTCAGCAGCTCCTGGAGGGCGTATGCGGCGCCGTATGCCTCCAGCGCCCACACCTCCATCTCACCGAAGCGCTGACCACCGAACTGAGCCTTACCACCCAGCGGCTGCTGGGTGATCATGGAGTACGGACCGGTCGAACGGGCGTGCAGCTTGTCGTCGACCAGGTGGTGCAGCTTGAGGATGTACATGTACCCGATCGAGATCGGGTCCGGGAACGGCTCGCCGGAGCGTCCGTCGAACAGTCGCGCCTTGCCGGACGGGAGGACCATGCGGTCGCCGTCGCGGTTCGGGACGGTGTGCTCGAGGAGGCCGGTCAGCTCGTCCTCGCGGGCGCCGTCGAAGACCGGGGTCGCGACGTTCGTCCGCGGGGCGACCTGGTCGGCGCCGATGCGCTGCAGGCTCTGCGCCCACTCCTCGCTGAGACCGGAGACGTCCCAGCCCTGGCTGGCGAGCCAGCCGAGGTGGATCTCCAGGACCTGACCCGGGTTCATTCGGGACGGGACACCCAGCGGGTTGAGGATGATGTCGACCGGCGTGCCGTCCTCAAGGAAGGGCATGTCCTCGATCGGAAGGATCTTGGAGATGACGCCCTTGTTGCCGTGTCGGCCTGCGAGCTTGTCGCCGTCCGTGATCTTGCGCTTCTGCGCCACGTAGACACGAACCAGCTGGTTCACGCCCGGCGGCAGCTCGTCGCCCTCTTCACGGTCGAAGACGCGTACGCCGATGACCTTGCCGATCTCACCGTGCGGCACCTTCAGCGAGGTGTCGCGCACCTCGCGCGCCTTCTCACCGAAGATCGCGCGGAGCAGGCGCTCCTCCGGCGTCAGCTCGGTCTCACCCTTGGGCGTGACCTTGCCGACGAGGATGTCGCCGGCGACGACCTCGGCACCGATACGGATGATGCCGCGCTCGTCGAGGTCGGCGAGGACCTCTTCGGAGACGTTCGGGATGTCCCGGGTGATCTCCTCCGGGCCGAGCTTGGTGTCACGGGCGTCGACCTCGTGCTCCTCGATGTGGATCGAGGAGAGGACGTCGTCCTGGACGAGGCGCTGCGACAGGATGATCGCGTCCTCGTAGTTGTGACCTTCCCAGGGCATGAACGCCACGAGCAGGTTCTTGCCGAGGGCCATCTCGCCCTCTTCGGTCGCGGGACCGTCGGCCAGGACCTGGCCCTCGATCACGCGGGCGCCCTCGTCGACGACAACCTTCTGGTTGACCGAGGTGCCCTGGTTCGACCGGGAGAACTTGGCGATGCGGTACGTGGTGTACGTGCCGTCGTCGTTCGTGACCGTGACGTAGTCCGCGGAGACCTCCTGGACCACACCCGCCTTCTCGGCCTTGATCACGTCACCGGCGTCGACCGCACAGCGGTACTCCATGCCGGTGCCGACGAGGGGAGCCTCGGCGGTGATCAGCGGCACGGCCTGACGCATCATGTTCGCGCCCATGAGGGCACGGTTGGCGTCGTCGTGCTCGAGGAACGGGATCATCGCGGTCGCGACCGACACCATCTGGCGCGGCGAGACGTCCATGTAGTCGACGTCGTCGCCGGGGATGTAGTCGATCTCGCCGCCACGACGGCGGACCAGGACGCGCGACTCGGTGAAGCGCATGTCCTCACCAAGCACGGCGTTGGCCTGGGCGATAACGAAGCGGTCTTCCTCATCGGCCGTGAGGTAGTCGACGTCGTCGGTGACGACGCCCTCGACGACCTTGCGGTACGGCGTCTCGACGAAGCCGAACGCGTTGACGCGGCCGTACGAGGCGAGCGAACCGATCAGACCGATGTTCGGGCCTTCGGGAGTCTCAATCGGGCACATACGGCCGTAGTGAGACGGGTGCACGTCACGGACCTCGAAGCCGGCCCGCTCACGGGAGAGACCACCCGGGCCAAGCGCCGAGAGACGGCGCTTGTGGGTGAGACCCGACAGCGGGTTGTTCTGGTCCATGAACTGCGACAGCTGCGAGGTGCCGAAGAATTCCTTGATCGACGCCACGACCGGGCGAATGTTGATCAGGGTCTGCGGCGTGATCGCCTCGACGTCCTGAGTCGTCATGCGCTCGCGGACGACGCGCTCCATACGAGCCAGACCCGTGCGGACCTGGTTCTGGATGAGCTCGCCGACGTTGCGCAGACGACGGTTGCCGAAGTGGTCGATGTCGTCGGTCTCGACGACGATCGACGTACCGCTGTCGCCAACGGTCTCGGTCTCACCGGCGTGCAGCTTCACCAGGTACTTGATCGAGGCGATGATGTCCTCGACCGTGAGGATGCCCGCGTCGAGCGGAGCGTCCGCACCCAGCTTCTTGTTGACCTTGTAGCGGCCGACCTTCGCGAGGTCGTAGCGCTTCGGGTTGAAGTAGAGGTTCTCAAGGAGCGTCTGAGCGGCCTCACGGGTCGGCGGCTCGCCGGGACGCAGCTTGCGGTAGATGTCGAGCAGCGCGTCGTCCTGGCCCTGGGTGTGGTCCTTCTCCAGGGTGGCGCGCATGGACTCGTACTCGCCGAACTCCTCAAGGATCTGCTCGGTCGTCCAACCGAGAGCCTTGAGCAGAACGGTGACCGACTGCTTGCGCTTGCGGTCGATGCGGACACCGACCATGTCGCGCTTGTCGATCTCCATCTCCAGCCAGGCACCCCGGGACGGGATGATCTTGGCGGAGAAGATGTCCTTGTCGGACGTCTTGTCGATCGAGGAATCGAAGTAGACACCCGGCGAACGGACCAGCTGCGACACGACGACACGCTCGGTGCCGTTGATGACGAAGGTGCCCTTGTTCGTCATGAGCGGGAAATCGCCCATGAAGACCGTCTGGGACTTGATCTCGCCGGTCTCGTTGTTGGTGAACTCAGCGGTGACGAAGAGCGGGGCGGCGAACGTGAAGTCGCGCTCCTTGCACTCGTCGATGGAGTTCTTCGGGGGCTCAAAACGGTGGTCGCGGAACGTCAGGGACATCGACCCGGAGAAGTCCTCGATCGGAGAGATCTCCTCGAAGATCTCCTCCAGACCGGACTTGGTGGGGACGTCCTGTCCACTGTCGAGAGCCGCCTCGACACGACCCTTCCAGGCTTCATTCCCGAGCAGCCAGTCAAAGCTCTCGGTCTGCAGCGCAAGAAGGTTCGGAACCTCGAGGGGCTCCCTGATCTTTGCAAAGGAGATGCGCAGCGGGGCGGTGCTGGCGCCGTTGTTCGTATTCGCGGTCGAGGCAGTGCGCGAGGCGGCCAAGAGGGGGTCCTTCCGAGGGCTCGGACTCACTACGCGCGTACCGGTCCCAGGCTGGACAGGGGGACAGAATTCCCTGGTCAGGGAAGATTCGGTCCACAGTGCTCAAGCATGGGCATGCCCCTGGTGACGGGCAGGAGGCAGCTAACAGGCAGCGCAAAGGGTCAGTGTAGCCAGTTGGCCCACTGATGTCCAGTGCGGGTTCTGGGAGACCCTCGTTGTTCTCAACCCCTGCTGCAAGCCACGCCCTCGATGCACATCGATACTGCCCTCTTCGCCGCCGATCCATGCCTCGGATCCGGATCGTTGTGACGACGCGTCCTGAGAATTGCGCGCTGCGTGCGGTTCGTCAAGGCCCCCCTGCCCCGACTTGGCTCTCGGATCGTCACCGTCACGGCCGTCCCAAGGCACGACGAAGATCACCATACTCGTCGGGACCGACAGCGCAAGGCAGCCGTAGGGGTGAGCCGGAGAACGCCGAAGGGCGACCACCCAGATGGGTGATCGCCCTTGGCGCGGCACTGCCTGAGCAGCACCTGAAAGGAGTCAGACGACTCGCGAGGTTACTTGACCTCGACCGAGGCGCCGGCAGCCTTGAGGGACTCGGCAGCCTTCTCGGCGGCCTCCTTGGCGACCTTCTCGAGGACCGGCTTCGGGGTGCCGTCGACGAGGTCCTTGGCCTCCTTGAGACCCAGGGAGGTGAGCTCGCGCACGACCTTGATGACCTGGATCTTCTTCTCGCCGGCGCCGGTGAGGATGACGTCGAACTCGTCCTGCTCCTCCGGGGCCTCGGCGGCGGCGGCCGGGCCGGCCGGGGCGGCGGCGACGGCCGCGGCGGCGGTGACGTCGAACTTCTCCTCGAAGGCCTTCACGAACTCGGAGAGCTCGATGAGGGTGAGCTCCTCGAACTGGGCAAGCAGGTCTTCCTGGCTGAGCTTCGCCATGATGGGCGATCCTTCCACTAATTCGGCTGGTGCCGGGTGTATATGAAGGCGGGCGTACGTGTGGCCCGCTGCGACCGTCGCCCTAACGGGCGGCGATCAATGCGCGAGCCGAATTACTCGGCACCGCCCTGCTCGGCCTGCTTGGCACGAAGCGCCTCCGCGGTGCGGACGAACTTCGACGGCAGCGCCTGGAAGAGCTGCGCAGTCTGCGTCTGCTTGCCCTTCAGCGCGCCGGCCAGCTTGCTGAGCAGAACCTCGCGGGACTCGAGGTCCGCGAGCTTCTTGAACTCATCGGCGGACAGCGCCTTACCGTCAAGGACACCGCCCTTGATGATGAGGTTGGGGTTGTCCTTGGCGAAGTCACGAAGACCCTTCGCCGACTCCACCGGGTCACCGGTGACGAAGGCAACCGCCGTCGGACCCGAGAACAGGTCGTCCAGCGTGTTGATCCCGGCCTCGTTGGCCGCGATCTTGGTCAGCGTGTTCTTCACCACGGCGTACTCGGAGTTCTCACCGAGGGAGCGGCGCAGCTGCTTGAGCTGCGCCACGGTGAGACCCCGGTACTCGGTCAGCACGGCGGCGTTCGAGCTGCGGAACTTGTCCGTGAGCTCGGCTACCGCGGCAGCCTTGTCGGGCGTCGGCATAGAGCGTCAGCCTCCTTCCGGGTGATGAGGACCGCTCAGAAGGGGCTGACAAAACAAAACGCCCCGGCGCAGGCGCACGGGGCGTGAGCTCGACCCGACGGAAACCCGTCCGGGAGCACAACCACAGTCACCTGCGCGGGTCGTCCGCAGTTTCAGCGGATCCTTCGGCCACCGCGTCCTCTTGCGAGCACACGGCAACGACCAGCGGTCTTTGGCTTCTGTGGAAGAGTACGCGAACGGGTTCGCGTCAGGCAAATCGGCTCAGAGGCCGCTGTCGGTGGCGTCCCCCAGGCCGCCCGAGCCGCCCTTGCCGAGCTCCTTGAACATCTCCATCAGGTCGAAGGTCTCCCCGGCCGGCGGGGCGCTGACCTTGGCGCTGGTGCCGTAGTCCGAAAGCTTCACGGACATCTTCATCGTGCCCTGGGGGAACTTCATGCCGACATCCATGCGGACCGGATAGTCGTCCTCGTTGACCCAGACCTCGGTGTCGTAGCCCTTCATACCGGATTTCTCGGCACTCTTGTAAAGCTCCTCACGCTCCTTCTTGCTGAGCATGTCGTCGAGGTCCTTATTCGTCTCCATCATTTCCTTGACGGTGAGCCGGCCCTTGTAACGCTGGGCCTGCACGCCGTCGACCTTCGAGGAGCCGACGTGCTTCAGGTTCGGCGATTCCAGAAGCAGGGCCAGTTGCTGCGCCGGGTCCTGGTTCATGTTCTCCAGACCGCTGGTCATCTGCTTGGCGATCTTTTCGTCACCGGCCTGCTCGGCGATGGCGTTCAGATCCATCTTCATCCACTGCTTGCCGTCCATGTCCTTGGCGGCGGCGGCCCCCATGTCCATGTACATCACGTCGTCCTGCCAGAGCATCCGGACCTTCTCCGGGGCCTCCGGGTCGCCCTCCGTGAGCGCCGAACCCGACATCGTCAGATCCATGACCGTCGGATCCCAGCCCATGACGCCGGACATCTTCATGTCGCCCGCGCCGCCGCCCATCGACGCCGGTGCCGTCATCGTCATCTCGACCTTGGCCGACTTCGCCTTCGAGGTCTTCTCGTACGCCGCCGTGATGACCTCGGTGACCTTCGACCGGGACTGCGTCTCCCCCGAGTCCGCCCCCGTCTTCTTGCCGCCGTCGGAGCCTCCACAGGCCACCGCACCGGTACACAGCAACGCGGTCGCGAGCACAGCGCCCGCCACTCTCTTCACAGTCATGACCCCACCCCTAGGAACACATGATCGACACATTTAGGTTTGGTGAGAATACCCGACAGTCGAGTTCAGGCCTGCGGCTGCTGGTTCATGAGGTCCTTGAAGCTCATGGTGTCCGAGGCAGCGGGCTTCTCCACGGACACGGGGGTCCCGTAGTCGCTGTAGTAGGCGGTCTGGGAGAAGTCGCCGTCGGCCATCTCGCCCTTCTCGGCCTTCTTGACCAGCAGGTCGTCGCCGTCGACCCAGATGTCGATGGTCTGCTTGCTGAGACCCACCTGCTTGAACTGCTTCCTGAGCTCGGCCATCTGCTCGGCGTCGAGATCCGAGTTCTTGCCGGTGAAGTCCGCGGCATCGACGGTCCCGGAGTAGTGGGTCGTCTTCGTCCCGCGCACGGTCTCCTCCCCCACGCGCTTCACGTCACCCGAGGCGAGCAGCATCTTGACCGACTGGTTCGGGGTGGAGTTCTGCATCTGATCCTTGAAGGCATCACCGGCAGCGCCGCTTATCTCGGCCAGGGTGGCGTAGTCGTACTCGATCCAGTGCTTGCCGCCGCCCGCCTGCTGAGCGAACTTGTCGCCCATGTTCGCGTAGAACCCGTTCTTCAGATAGCGGTAGTCGATCTTCGACTGCCCCATCTGCTCCATCTGCTCGGCCTGGGTTCCGCCCGTGAGCGTCGCCGTCATGTTGCCGGTGATGCCGTCCGACCACTCCATGGCGCCGGTCATGTCCATCGACATCTTGCTGCCCATGACCGTCTTGCCCTCGATCTTGGCCGAGTCGGCATCGTCGGTCTTGTCCTCGATGGTGCGCAGGGCGGCTATCGGGCTGAGGGCCACCGAATCCTCGCCCTTGCTCTTCCCTTCACCGTCACCGCCGGAGGAGCCACAGGCCGCGACCCCGGTCAGCGCGGCGGCCACCGCGATCGACAGACCAGCGCGTCGCTTTGTCGTGCTGTTCATGACATCCCACCCCTTGTACTCGTGTGAATCCCGCACGCTAGTGCAGTCCCCCGAAAGCGCTGAGGAACACGTACTAATACGAGGACGGGCCCCGCACCTCGAAAGGTTGCGGGGCCCGTCATCACAAACGCGTACACGACGCGACTGCCGTCAGATTCAGACGGCGGCCGGGTCCTCCTCGGTGAGGAGGTTGCGGGTGCGGTTGCTGTCCAGCGGAATGCCGGGGCCCATCGTGGTGGCGATGGCGGCCTTCTTGATGTAGCGACCCTTGGCGGCCGACGGCTTCAGACGGAGGATCTCCTCCAGGGCCGCGGCGTAGTTCTCCACCAGCTTGGTCTCGTCGAAGGAGACCTTGCCGATGATGAAGTGCAGGTTCGAGTGCTTGTCGACGCGGAACTCGATCTTGCCGCCCTTGATGTCGTTGACAGCCTTCACGACGTCGGGGGTC
The DNA here is from genome assembly GCF_053606765.1 of Streptomyces sp. NPDC055189. Lineage (NCBI taxonomy): Bacteria > Bacillati > Actinomycetota > Actinomycetes > Kitasatosporales > Streptomycetaceae > Streptomyces > Streptomyces sp. NPDC055189. Next base: position 7,587 of record NZ_JBSGSG010000013.1, on the reverse strand, counting down.
ACGGTGCCGGTCTTCGGGTTCGGCATCAGACCACGCGGGCCGAGCACGCGGCCGAGGCGGCCGACCTTGCCCATGAGGTCCGGGGTGGCGACGACGGCGTCGAAGTCCAGGCGACCCTTGGCGACCTCGTCGATGAGCTCGTCGGCGCCGACGATGTCGGCCCCAGCGGCTTCCGCGGCCGCAGCACGGTCACCGGTCGCGAAGACCAGGACCCGGGCGGTCTTGCCGGTGCCGTGCGGGAGGTTCACGGTGCCACGGACCATCTGGTCGGCCTTGCGCGGGTCGACACCCAGGCGGAAGGCGACCTCGACGGTGCCGTCGAACTTGGTCGAGGAGGTCTCCTTGGCGAGACGGACGGCCTCGAGCGGGGCGTAGAGCTTGTCCCGGTCGATCTTGGCGTCCGCAGCGCGGAGAGTCTTGCTGCGCTTCACTTCTGCTCCTGTTGGTTTCAAGTGTGGAGTCGTGGTGTGGACCAGCGCTTGGCCCTACCACTGAGAAAGGTCAGACGGGGAAAGCTCTCAGCCCTCGACCGTGATGCCCATGGAACGGGCGGTGCCGGCGATGATCTTCGACGCGGCGTCCAGGTCGTTGGCGTTGAGGTCTTCCATCTTGGTGGTGGCGATCTCGCGGACCTGCGCCTCGGTGATCTTGGCGACCTTGGTCTTGTGCGGCTCGCCGGAGCCCTTCTCGACACCCGCGGCCTTGAGGATCATCTTGGCGGCCGGCGGAGTCTTGGTCACGAAGGTGAAGGAGCGGTCTTCGTAGACCGTGATCTCCACCGGGATGACCCAGCCACGCTGCGACTCGGTCGCGGCGTTGTAGGCCTTGCAGAACTCCATGATGTTGACGCCGTGCTGGCCCAGCGCGGGGCCGACCGGCGGGGCCGGGTTGGCTGCGCCGGCCTGGATCTGGAGCTTGATAAGCCCCGTGACCTTCTTCTTCTTGGGAGGCATTGCTCTCTCCGGGTCCTAGTGAGAGTTTCCAGCCTTCATCCAGTCATCCGGATGGAGGCATACCGCACCACGATAACGGGTATCGTCACGCGGCCAAAAACCGAGCAGGTCAGACAGGCTTTGAGAGCCCGTCTGACCTGGTCGGAGGCGTGTGTTCCAGAGGAAGCCGCGGAGGCTAGTTCTTCTGGATCTGGTCGAAGCTGAGCTCGACCGGGGTCTCGCGGCCGAAGATCTCGACGAGACCCTTGACCTTCTTCGAGTCGGCGTTGATCTCGTTGATCGTCGCCTGCAGCGTCGCGAACGGACCGTCGGTGACGGTGACCGAGTCGCCGACCTCGAAGTCGAGGACCTGGACCTCGACCTTGCGGGACGGAGCCGGCTTGCCCTCGGCCTCGGCAGCCTCGCGGGCCGCCTTCTCCTCGGCCTCGGGGGCGAGCATCTTCACGATCTCGTCCAGGGTCAGCGGGTACGGGTCGTAGGCGTTGCCCACGAAGCCGGTGACGCCGGGGGTGTTGCGGACGACGCCCCAGGACTCGTTCGTCAGGTCCATGCGCACCAGGACGTATCCGGGGAGCTTGTTCTGACGGATGGTCTTGCGCTCGCCGTTCTTGATCTGCGCGACCTCTTCCTGCGGCACCTCGGCCTGGAAGATGAAGTCCTCGACGTTCAGCGAGACGGCACGCTGCTCGAGGTTGGTCTTCACGCGGTTCTCGTAACCGGCGTAGGTGTGGATGACGTACCACTCGCCGGGGAGGGTGCGCAGCTCGTCGCGCAGGGCCACGATCGGGTCGACCGGCTCGGCCTCCTCCTCGTCCTCCGCGGACTCGGCGGCCTCTTCGGTCTCGTCATCGGCGGCGCTCTCGCCGTCCTCGTCGGTCTCGTCGGCGTCCGCAGACTCGGCTTCGGGCTCGACGTGCAGGGCCGACTCTTCGGCGGGTACGCCCGCGGCGGCGTCAGCAGCCTCGGCCTGGTCCGGGTCCTCGGCGTCCGCCGCCTCGACGATGTCGAGCTTGTCCTCCACGGACTCCGCCGACTCGATGGCGTCGTTCAGGTTCGGGTCAGACACGGTGGCTGCTTCTTCCTGGATACAGAGGGGTGGAACGCGCGAAACGGGCGCCGGGTACGGCGCCCTTCGCTCTTGGCTGTGCCATCGGCTCAGCCGAAGACGTACTTGACGGCCTGGTTGAACCCATAGTCAATCACGGTCACAAGACCGATCATGATGACGACGAAGACAATCACCACGGTGGTGTACGTCGTGAGCTGACTGCGAGTCGGCCAGACGACCTTGCGGAGTTCCGCGACGATCTGGCGGTAGAAGAGCGCGAGACGGCCGAAGGGGCCCTTCTTGCCGCGCTTGCCGCCCTTGCGGGCCTTCTTCTTGGACTCCGGCGCCTCGTCCTGGGCATCAGGCATGTCGATGGAGCCCACGGCGTCCGTCACTCGTCCTCACCTGATTCCGGGTCGTGGCCGTGCCGCGCCCGGTATGAGCCGCACGGCGGTGCAATGCAGTACGTACATGCGCACACATCCGAGAGGAGTGTGTAGCAGGGCCGGAGGGACTTGAACCCCCAACCGCTGGTTTTGGAGACCAGTGCTCTACCAATTGAGCTACGACCCTTTGATTTCCCCCAACCTACCGCATCCGCCCGGCTGCACAGAGTGCGAGGAGAGGGTGCGGCCGGTGAGGGCCAACGAGCAGTGAGTGTACGTGTTCTGCGGCGCCCCGTCGAACAGAAACAGATCCGATGGCCTTGTCGAACATCTGAATCCCGCGTGCCGGGGGTCTTTCAGGTCTGGAACGATGGGGCGATGAGCGCTTCCACTTCTCCCACCGAGCGCCGGGTCTCCGCCCGCATCGGCGCGATCTCCGAGTCCGCGACCCTCGCCGTCGACGCCAAGGCGAAGGCCCTCAAGGCCGCCGGGCGACCGGTGATCGGTTTCGGCGCGGGCGAGCCCGACTTCCCGACGCCCGACTACATCGTCGAAGCCGCCGTCGAGGCCTGCAAGAACCCGAAGTACCACCGCTACACCCCGGCCGGCGGGCTCCCCGAGCTCAAGTCCGCGATCGCCGCGAAGACGCTGCGCGACTCCGGGTACGAGGTCGACGCCTCGCAGATCCTGGTGACCAACGGCGGCAAGCAGGCGATCTACCAGGCGTTCGCCGCGATCCTCGACCCGGGCGACGAGGTCATCGTCCCGGCTCCCTACTGGACGACGTACCCCGAGTCGATCCGTCTCGCGGGCGGCGTGCCGGTCGAGGTCGTCGCCGACGAGACCACGGGCTACCGCGTCTCGGTGGAGCAGCTGGAGGCCGCTCGCACGGAGCGCACGAAGGTCGTCCTCTTCGTGTCGCCGTCCAACCCGACGGGTGCCGTCTACAGCGAGGCCGACGCCGAGGCGATCGGCCGCTGGGCCGTCGAGCACGGCCTGTGGGTGATGACCGACGAGATCTACGAACACCTCGTCTACGGAGACGCGAAGTTCACCTCGCTCCCCGCGATCCTGCCCGAGCTGCGCGACAAGTGCATCGTGGTCAACGGCGTGGCCAAGACGTACGCGATGACCGGCTGGCGGGTGGGGTGGATCATCGGCCCGAAGGACGTCGTGAAGGCCGCGACGAACCTGCAGTCGCACGCCACCTCGAACGTCTCCAATGTCGCGCAGGTCGCCGCCATCGCGGCCGTCTCCGGCGATCTGACCGCCGTCGAGAAGATGCGCGAGGCCTTCGACCGGCGCCGCAAGACCATCGTGCGGATGCTGAACGACATCGACGGCGTGCTCTGCCCCGAGCCCGAGGGCGCCTTCTACGCGTACCCCTCGGTGAAGGGCCTGATCGGCAAGGAGATCCGCGGCAAGCGCCCGCAGAACTCGGTCGAGCTCGCCGCGCTGATCCTGGAGGAGGCCGAGGTCGCGGTCGTTCCTGGCGAAGCCTTCGGGACGCCGGGTTACCTGCGCCTTTCGTACGCCCTGGGTGACGAGGACCTCGTCGAGGGCGTCTCGCGGGTCCAGAAGCTGCTTGCCGAGGCCCGCGACTGAGGTCTCGCTTGAGTTTTCGCGCTCCACGCGCGCGTGCGGGCCGTCTCCCCACTCCGGGGAGGCGGCCCGTTTCTTCGTTCGGGCATGTGCACGATGGGGGAAGTGGCTTCCGGGACGCCGCCCGCGTACGGCAAGATCCTCCAATGGAGCGTGTACGTGACGTAAGAGAGCTGCCGAAGGCCCATCTGCATCTGCACTTCACCGGGTCGATGCGGCCCACGACCCTGCTGGAACTCGCCGACAAGTACGGGGTGCGGCTGCCCCCGGCGCTGACCGGCGGTGAGCCTCCGCAGCTGCGGGCGACCGATGAGCGCGGGTGGTTCCGCTTCCAGCGGCTCTATGACATGGCGCGATCCTGTCTGCGGGAGCCCGAGGACATCCAGCGCCTGGTGCGGGAGGCCGCGGAGGAGGATCTGCGGGACGGTTCGGGGTGGCTGGAGATCCAGGTCGACCCGACGTCGTACGCGCCTCGGCTCGGCGGGCTCATCCCGGCCCTGGAAATCATCCTGGACGCCGTCGAGAGCGCCTCGCGGGACACCGGCCTCGGGATACGTGTACTCGTCGCCGCGAACCGCATGAAGCACCCTCTGGACGCCCGCACGCTGGCACGGCTCGCCGTGCGGTACGCCGATCGCGGCATCGTCGGCTTCGGGCTCTCGAACGACGAACGCCGGGGCTTCGCAAGGGACTTCGACCGGGCCTTCGCGATCGCGCGGGACGGCGGCCTGCTCGCGGCGCCGCACGGCGGTGAGCTCAGCGGGCCCTCCTCGGTGCGGGACTGCCTGGACGACCTGCACGCCGGGCGGATCGGGCACGGGGTGCGGGCGGCCGAGGACCCGCGGCTCCTGAAGCGGCTCGCCGAGCGGGGCGTGACCTGCGAGGTGTGCCCGGCGTCCAACGTGGCCCTCGGCGTCTACGAGAAGCCCGAGGACGTCCCGCTGCGGACCCTGTACGACGCCGGGGTGCCGATGGCGCTGGGGGCCGACGACCCGCTGCTCTTCGGATCACGGCTCGCGGCGCAGTACGAGATCGCGCGCAAGCACCACGCCTTCGACGACGGCGACCTGGCCGAGCTCGCCCGGCAGTCGGTGCGCGGCTCTGCGGCCCCGGTCGACATACAGGCGAAGCTGCTGTCCGGGATCGAGGAGTGGCTCAGCGGCTGATGCCCGCAAGGAGAGTGCCGGCGAGGGCGGCGGCGAACTCCTCGACGGGCTGCGGGGGTTGCTTGCCGACCGTGGAGTCGTAGGCGAAGGCGCGCTGGGCGCAGGCCCCCAGGAGGAGCGAGGCGGCGGCGAAAGTGTCGGCTCCGGAGGCGATCCGGCCTGCGTCGCGTTCGGTGCGGAGGTAGGCGTCGAGGGCCTCGATGGGCACGTGCGGGCCCGTGCCCATCTCCTGCATGGAGTCTTCGTGGCGGCGCTTGAGCTTGGTCTCGGCGTAGAGGGACGCGGCGATCGGGAAGCTCTGGGCGTAGAAGTGGCAGGCCAGGCGGGCGATCTCGGCGAGGTTGTCCGCTACGGAGCGCTCCCCCGGATCCTCGGCGAGGCGGCGCAGGAGCGGGCCGAGGCGGGGCAGCCGCTCCTGGAGGACGGCCACGAACAGCTCCTCCTTGCTCGCGAAGTGCTTGTAGAGCGCGGCTTCGGAGCAGCCCGCCGCCTTGGCGATCTCCTTGGTGGTGGCACGGGCGAGGCCGATGGTGAGCATGAGGTCGTGCGCCGCGTCCAGGATGCGGGCCCGGGTGGGCTTCTGCTGCATGTGCCGTCCAACCAACCTTGACGAATGGGTGAGTGAATACTCACCCTAGTGGTGAGTGAATACTTACCCACCTGGGGAGGGTGCGCGATGAAGCTCACGGTGTTCGGTGCCACCGGCGGTGTCGGCGGGGAGATCGTCAGGCAGGCGCTCGCGGCGGGCCACGGGGTCACGGCCGTCGTACGTGACCCCGCAAGGCTGAGCGTGACGGGAGAAGGACTGGAGGTGTTCCGGGCCGACCTGACCGATCCGGAGGCCCTGCGGGCGGCGGTGACCGGGCGGGACGCGGTCCTCTCGGGCCTCGGGCCGCGCAAGAAGGCGGACGCGGGGATCGCGACCGGGCTCACGCGGTCGGTGGTGCACGCGATGGAGGCCGAGGGGGTGCGCAGGCTGGTGGTGGTGAGCGCGGCGCCGGTCGGCCCGCCGGCCGAGCGTCAGCCCGCGGTCGACCGGATCATGGGATCCCTGGTCAGCAAGATCCTGAATCCGGTGTACGACGATCTGCGGGCCATGGAGGCGGACCTGGCGGCCAGCTCGACGGACTGGACGTCCGTGCGCCCGCCGCGGCTGCAGGACAAGCCGGCGACGGGCGTCTACCGCATGGTCGTCGGGGGCACCCCGGCCAGCGGGCGGTTCATCGGAAGGGCCGATGTGGCACACGCGATGCTGGCGGCGGTCGACGACGTGTCGACGGTGAAGCAGGGCGTGGGCGTGGCCTACTAGCCGCCCGTCGGGCCTCAGAGGCTGACGCCCACCGTCACCGGCTCGTTGACCAGCGTGACCCCGAAGGTCTCCCGCACTCCGGCGACGACCTCACGGGCGAGGGCCAAGAGGTCCTCCGTGGTCGCGCCGCCGCGGTTGGTGAGGGCGAGGGTGTGCTTGGTGGAGATGCGGGCCGGGCCCGTTCCGTAGCCCTTGGTGAAGCCCGCCTTGTCGATGAGCCAGGCCGCGGAGGTCTTCACGCGGCCGTCGTCCGTCGGGAAGGCGGGGGGTGCCACCTCCGGGCCCAGACGGTCCACCACGCGCGCGTGGAAGGCGGCGAACTCCTCCTCCGTGAGGATCGGGTTGGTGAAGAAGGACCCGGCCGACCAGCTGTCGTGGTCCTCGGGGTCGAGCACCATGCCCTTGCCCGCGCGCAGCTTCAGTACGGTCTCGCGGGCGACGGCCGCCGGAACCCGGTCTCCCGCCTCGACGCCGAGGGTGCGCGCCGTCTCCGGGTACTTGAGGGGGGCGCTCATCCCCTGGGCGTCCTCAAGGGCGAAGCGGACGCGCAGCACCACGAAGCGGTCGGGCTCGGCCTTGAAACGGCTGTGACGGTACGAGAAGTCGCACTCGGCGTTCGTGACGGCGACCGTCTCGTGCGTCGTCCTGTCGTACGCGATCACTTCGGTGATGGTCGACGAGACCTCCTGGCCGTACGCCCCCACGTTCTGGATCGGCGTCGCTCCCGCGGAGCCGGGGATCCCGGCGAGGCACTCGATGCCCGCGAGCCCGGCCTCCACGACGCGGGCCACCGCGTCGGTCCACACCTCGCCGGCCGCCAACTCCAGCTTCGTCCCGTCGAGTTCGAAGCCCTTCGTGGCGATGCGCAGCGCGGTGCCGTCGAAGCCCTTGTCCCCGATGACGAGGTTCGAGCCGCCGCCGACGATCAGCAGCGGGGTCCCGGAGTCGTCGGCTTCGCGGACGGCGGCGATCACCTCGGCGTCGGTCGTCGCGGTGATCAGACGGGCCGCGGGACCGCCGAGGCGGAAGGTGGTCAGCGGGGCGAGGGGGGCATCGTGGAGTTCCTGCACGTGCTCAAGAGTACGGTCCGTGGCCCCGCCGCTCGGGCGGGGGCACCGCCCGT
>NZ_JBSGSG010000012.1:0-173222 GCF_053606765.1 Streptomyces sp. NPDC055189 | reverse complement strand
CTACCTGGGGCTCCGCCCCAGACCCCGACAAGATGGCCTCAAACGCCGGCGGGGCTGGATCCATCCAGCCCGGCCGGAACCTCTTAGCCCGTCCGGCGTTTGGGGACGAACTCGGCGGAGCCGGTGATGACGGCACGCACAGGCACAGGGCCCCCGCGCCGAGCGGGTTTTCGGGAAGGGGCGGGGTTGGGGATGAAGCCCCCGGTCCGGACAGGGCTGCGGAGCCGCTAATAGATACAGCCGGGAAGGGGCGGGGTTGGGGACGAAGCCCCGCAGGGACCGCCCCCCGAGCCCTCAGCCCGAGAGCTTCGCTGCAAGCTCCCCCGCGTCAGCGGTAGGCGCGTCGCAGACGAAGCGGCGGCAGACGTAGGCCGCGGGCTGCTCCCTCCCCGCGAGCAGCGGGAACTCGCCGGCGCCCGCAGGCCCGGCGGCGACAACGGCCCCCGGCGCCGTACCCAACAGCGCCGTACGGTGCAGCTCGCCCCCCACCTCACCGATGACGGCGACCTCACGAGGGCCGTCGAGGGCCGCCTCGGCCACCGCCAACCCGTTCCCGATGAACCGCGGGGCCCGGGGCGCGAGCCCCTTCACGACCCCCAACGCCCGCTCGGCCGCCTCACGATGAGGCGAGGCCCCCGTATGCGCCGCGTACGACAGAAGCGCCCCCGCAGCCGCCGTCCACCCGGACGGCACCGCATTGTCGGTGGGGTCCTGCGGCCGCCTGATCAGCTGCTCGGCGTCAGCCGCAGTGTCGTACAGCGACCCCGACTCCGCGTCCACGAACTGGCCGAGGACGTGGTCGAGCAGGAACCCGGCGAACTCCAGCCACACTCCCTCCCCCGTCACGGAGGCCAGCGCGAGGAACCCCTCGGCGACATCCGCGTAGTCCTCAAGGACACCGGCGTTGGCGCCCACGACGCCGTCCCTGGACGTACGGGAGAGCCGTGCCCTGTCGTCCATGTGCAGGCGCACCAGCAAGTCCCCGGCACCCACCGCCGCCGCCACCAGATCCGGCCGCTCGAAGAACGCCCCCACCTCCGCGAGCGCGGCGACGGCAAGGCCGTTCCAGGCGGCGACGACCTTGTCGTCACGGCCGGGCGCGGGCCGCTCCGCCCGCGCCGCGAGCAGCCGCTCCCGGATCGAGGCGAGGCGCGCGGCATCCGCCACCACGCCGCTGTCCGCAGGAAGCTGCAGGACCGAAGCGCCTTCCTCGAAGGTCCCTTCCTCCGTCACCCCGAAGTACGCCGCGGCGATCTCCGCGTCCGCGTCGCCGAGCACCTCGCGCAGCTGCTGCGGCGTCCACACGTAGTACGCGCCCTCGACGTGCTTGCCGCTCGCGGGGTCCTCGCTGTCCGCGTCGAGCGCGGAGGCGAACCCGCCTTCGTTCGTGCGCAGTTCGCGCACCATGAAGTCGGCGGTCTCCAGGGCGACGCGCCGGGCGAGGTCGGAGCCGGTGGCCCGCCACAGGTGGGCGTAGACCCGGCAGAGCAGGGCGTTGTCGTACAGCATCTTCTCGAAGTGCGGCACGACCCACTCGCGGTCCACGGAGTAGCGCGCGAACCCGCCGCCGAGCTGGTCGTAGATCCCGCCGCGCGCCATCCGCTCGCAGGTGTCGGCCGCCATCTGGAGGGCGCCCTCGGAGCCGGTGCGGGCGTAGTGCCGCAGCAGGAACTCGATGACCATGGACGGCGGGAACTTGGGCGCGCCGCCGAATCCGCCCTGCGTCGCGTCGTAGTCGCGCGTCAGGCCGAGCAGCGCCTGCGCGAGGTCGTCCTCGCCGGGCAGCTCGTCGGCGCCGAACGCCAGCTGCCGCTCGGAGAGGTCGCGGACGATCTTGCCGGCGACCTCGTCGACCTCGTCGCGCCGGTCCGTCCAGGCGCGCCGCACCCCGTCGGCCACCTGCTGGAAGGACGGCATGCCGTGCCGGGGCTCGGGCGGGAAGTACGTGCCGAAGTAGAAGGGCTCGGCGTCGGGCGTGAGGAAGACGGTCATGGGCCAGCCGCCCTGGCCCGTCGCGGCCTGTACGGCTTCCATGTAGACGGCGTCGATGTCGGGCCGCTCCTCGCGGTCCACCTTGATGTTGACGAAGTGTTCGTTCAGGAAGGCGGCCGTGCCGTCGTCCTCGAACGACTCGTGCGCCATGACGTGACACCAGTGGCAGCTGCTGTACCCCACGCTGAGCAGCACGGGAACGCCTCGCTCCCGCGCCTCTGCGAAAGCCTCCGCCGACCAGGGCCACCAGTCGACGGGGTTGTCGGCGTGCTGAAGGAGGTAGGGGGACGTCTCATGGGCCAGTCGGTTCGGCATACCCCCCATCCTCGCGCACACGGCCTGGGGGTGCGTATGTGCCACGGGCCCGCTGGCATGTCGAACCGAAGACTGCGCCGGCCCCGCGCCGGGTCGGGCCGCAGACTACGTCACCAGCGGACCGATCAACAGAACCAGGAGACCTGATGCCGCACATCAGCTTCGACCCCGAGGGCAGCCGGGACATCCCCGCCGGCGCCCGGCGTGCTTGGGAGGCGGGGCGGATCGATCTGGCCGCCCTCAGCGCGACGGATCTGCGCTACGGATATTTTGAGTGCACCGTAGTTTTCAAGGTGGCCGAGCAGGAACTTCTGGCCGGGGCTGGGACGCCCCTGGTCGACATCATGTTCACCCTGGCGTATTCCCTGAAAACACTGCATTCCGGCGGTGCAGCGGACATCGACTTCACCGAGAACACCTACGTGATTCACGTTGAACTCGCCGGTGACCGGGTGAGGTTCACCCCCTCGTACAACGCGGGTCCCGTAGCACCGGAGTGTCTGCTCGCCGACTACGAAGTCGCCGTGCGCTCATTCGTCACGTCCGGAATCACCTGGCTCGTGCAGCAGTACCCGGCGATCGAAAGAAACCCCGCGCTGGGCAGGCTGCGAGAGCTCGCGGGGCTCTGACCCGGCGGGAGGAGTGATCCTCGTTGCGCCCCCGCACAGCAGAAGTCCCCCGCATGATCCCGAGACTCCCTCGCGCCGACGGCCCGTACGCAGGACACTTGTGACCGCAGGCGACTGCTGATCTCAGATGTTGCTCTCGGAGGGGGACCCATATGCGGGACAGCCATCGGGCCGAAGCCGAGCGGCTGTTGGTGCGGGCGGTGGAGGAAGAGGTGCGGCGCTCCGGCGGGCGCATCGACGGGGGTGTGCTGCTCTCGCGGGCCCGGGGGGCGCTCGACGCCATGGGGCAGACCGCCGACGAGGAGTACACGGCCTATACGCGGGCCGTCGACGAGGCGCAGGCCGGGCAGCTCTCCTTCGCGCAGCGCTATGCGAAGGAGGGGGCGGGAACTCCGCTGCTCGTGGCCGTCGTTGCGGCCGTGACCGCGTGTGTCGCCGACCTCGTGCTCGGGACGGGGACGTCGACCGCGCTGGGCGCGGGCGCGGTCGTGGGTGCCGTCGGTGCGGCCGCCACCGTGCTGAAGGTCACCGCGTCCCATGTGCCCGACGCCAGCCGCCGCGCCGGTGCGATCAACCAGCCGGGCGGGCCCGAGCAGCTGCGGCTCCAGTGGCTGACGGCCCTTGAGGTGCGGGGCATCCGGCCCTTCATCGACCAGCAGCGGGTGCTCCAGGCCTCTTCCGGGGGCGCCAAGAAGAAGGCCGCGCCCCAGCTGCGCGGCACGGACAAGAGCGCGGCGGCCCGCAGGCGCACCGTACTGGAGCAGTCCTTCACCCAACTGCCGGAGCCCGAGGGCCCGTTCGCCGGGCGGCGCGCCGAGCTCGCGCGGGTCGCGCAGTGGGTGCACGCCGCGCGGGCCAGCACAGAGACCCGGCCCACCGTGGTCGTGCTGCACGGCGCGCCCGGCTCCGGGCGCTCCTCGCTGGCGGTGCGTGCCGCGCACGATCTGCGGGACCAGTTCCGGGGTGCGTGCGTCGTCGACCTGCGGGGCGAGAGCTCCCAGCCGCTGTCCACGCGGGACGCGCTCCTGCATCTGCTGAATCGATTGGGCGCGCCGCGCGAGCAGTTGCTGTTCCGGGAGCGTTCCTCGCAGGAGCAGCAGGTCAAGCGGCTCAGCGAGCTCTACCACCAGTATCTGACCGGCCTCGCGGTGACCGTCGTACTGGACGACGTGAGCGACCCGGCACAGGTGCGCACCCTGGTGCCCGAGCGCTCCGACAGCCTCGTGATCGTCACCACCCGCAAGCCGCTCGAACTCCCCGCCGACCTGCCCGCCTGGGTGCACCAGCTGGCGGTGGAGCCGCTGGACGCGGCGGGCGCCGAGGAGCTCCTGAGGGAGGCCGCGCAGGACGCTTCGGGGCCCTACGACGCCGAGTCCGAGGACGCGGTGCGGGAGTTGTGCGGCGGCCTGCCGCTCGCCCTGCGCGTCGCGGGCTCCTCGATCGGCTCGCGCACCCCGCGCGAGCTGGCCGCCGACCTCGCCGCGTACGGGCCGGTGGAGCCCGTGGAGCGCGTCCTGTGGCTGCGCTACACCGACCAGGCAGAGCCCGCGCGGCGCCTCCTGCGCAGGCTCGCCCTCGCGGGCCGCGCGTCCCTGGGGACGGCCGCCGCCGCTGCCCTGCTCGGCGCCGACGAGCAGGAGGCGGCCCGCCAGCTGACCGCGCTCTCGCGCGCGGGCCTCGTCGACCACGTGCGCGGCAGCCGCTACCGCCTGCACGATCTCGTACGGGCCTTCGCGCTCGCCCGCGTCCTTGACGAGGAGGAGCCGAGTGAGCGCACGGCCGCGCAGGAGCGGCTGATCGTCAGCTACAGCGAGCTCGCCGGGTCCGTGATCCGTCTGGTCGACGGCAAGATGTCGACGCGGGCCGGCCAGTTCGACCGGCACGGCTTCTCCTCGCTCGACGCCGCCCTGCGCTGGCTGGACGACGAGTCGAGCTTCATCACGGCGGCGCTGCGGCACGCGGAGGGCGTCGACCAGCAGGCGGTGCTCCACCTCCTGGGCGCGCTGTGCGACTACTGCCTGCTGCGCGGCGACCTCTACCGCCTGGGCGAGATCAGCGAGCTCGCGCAAGCCGTCGACCAGGGGCTTCTCACGCGGAGCGTGCAGTGGCGCACGGGTATCGCGTCCCGGCAGCTCGGCGAGCTCGACCAGGCGCGGACGACCCTGACGTCGGTCGTCGACCTCTACATGGAGGCCCACCAGGACGCGGGCGCGGCCCTCGCCCTGTGCTCCCTGGGGATCACCCTGCACCACCAGGGCAATCTGACGGAGGCGGCGGCCCGGCTCAGCGAGGCCCTCGATCTGCAGGCCGCCGACGAGCTCGCCGGTGACCGCGCCTGGACGATGCACGCCCTCGCGGCGGTGGAGCGCGACCGCTCCAACCTCAACAAGGCCCTCGGCCTCCTGGAGGCCTCCCTCGCCCTGCACCGCGAGAACGACTCCCTGCACGGCGAGGCGTGGGCGCACTTCCAGCTCGGCCAGCTGTGCCTGCGCATGGGCGACGTACCGCGTGCGGAGGAGCAGCTGCGCGGCGCCCTGGAGCTGTACGGGCGTACGCGCGACGGCCGCGGCGAGGCGTGGGCCCTGACGCAGCTGGCGCGGGCCCGCATGGTGGAGGGCGACGCGTCGGCCGCGGTGGACGGCCTGCGGCAGGCGGTGTCGCGGCACCGCGAGAACGAGGACGCGCGCGGCGAGGCGTGGAGCGCCTACTACCTGGGCCAGGCCCTGGAGGAGGCGGGCCAGCTCGACCAGGCGGTGCGCGAGCTCGAGCGCTCGCGGACGATGTTCTCGCGGATGCGGGACGTGTACGGACTGGCCTGCGCCCGGCACCACTCGGCGCGGGTCACGCGCGACCAGCGTGCCGCCCAGACGGGCTCGCTGCGCAACTCCGGCTTCGCCCGCCAGCTCCTGGTGGACGCCCGTGCGGACTTCCAGCGCATCGGCGTCGCGCACGGCGAGGCCTGGACGTGCCTGGAGCTCGCGGTCGTCGACGCGGGGAACACGCGCGCCCAGCAGGCGCTCGCCCTGTGCGACGAGGCCGCCGAGCTCTTCGCCTCGTACGGCGACCGCCGCGGCGGCGACTGGGCCCGCTTCCTGCGCTGCACCCTGCTGCCGTACGCGTCGCCCGGCGGCTGGGAGATCGGCACCGCCGTCGCCCAGGAGGAGCTCAACCAGCTGGTCCGCGCCGGTCACCCGACGCGCGACGGGGCGCTCGTCGACTACATGGAGGCGTACGGCCTGCTCCTGCAGCGCGGCGCCGACCTGGAGGCCGGCTGGCAGGCCTGGAGCCTGGGCATGGTGCCGAACCGCCACTCCCGGGAGGTGATGGGAGTGACGGTGACGAGTGCTCCCTAGCCCTTGCGGGGCTCGGCCTCTGCGGGCTTGCTCTCGGCGGAGGTGGCTTCCGCGGGTTCCTTGAAGTCGACCTTCCGCATGTGCTTGTTCATCGACTTCATCAGCCCCCAGACGGCCAGAGCCATCACCGCGAAGACGATGAAGCCGAGAACACCCGGGGTCACCTTGTCATCGTCGACCTCTTTGGCGAGAGGGACGAGATGCGTCATTGCCAGATGTACGTTCACGCTAGGCATTGTCGCGGATGCCCGCAAAGAGGTCGTCCTCGGGGAGGGATGTATCGACGAGCGACTTCGCGAGCTCGTACTCCTCCGTGGGCCAGACCTCCTTCTGGAGCTCCATCGGCACCCGGAACCAGCCGCCCTCGGGGTCGATCTGCGTGGCGTGCGCGATCAGCGCCCTGTCCCGGACCTCGTAGAAGTCGGCGCAGGGAACGTGGGTGGTCAGGGTGCGCTCGACCCGCTCGAACTCGTCCCAGCGCTTGAGCCAGTCCCCGTAGGGCGACTCCATGCCCTTGTCGAGCATCGCGTGGTGCAGCGCCTCGGTGCGGGGACGGTTGAAGCCCTGGTTGTAGTAGAGCTTCAGCGGGCGGTAGACCGGCCCGAACTCGCTCTCCGGGTACTTCTCGGCGTCGGCCGCACCGTCGAAGGCCACCATCGAGATCTTGTGGGTCATGATGTGGTCGGGGTGCGGATAGCCGCCGTTCTCGTCGTACGTCGTGATGACCTGCGGACGGAAGGAGCGGATCTGCCGGACCAGCTCACCGGCGGCCTTGTCGACGTCCTCAAGGGCGAAGCAGCCCTCGGGCAGCGGCGGCAGCGGGTCGCCCTCGGGCAGACCCGAGTCGACGAAGCCGAGCCAGTCCTGCTTGACGCCGAGGATCTCGCGCGCCTCGTCCATCTCCTTGCGGCGCACCTCGTGGATGTTCTCCTGGATGTACTTGTCACCCTGGAGCTTGGGGTTGAGGATGTCGCCGCGCTCCCCGCCCGTGCAGGTCACGACATGCACGTCCACCCCCTCGGACACGTACTTGGCCATGGTGGCCGCGCCCTTCGACGACTCGTCGTCGGGGTGGGCGTGCACGGCCATCAGTCGCAGCTGCTCAGTCAAGACTCGATCCTCAGTGATCCGGCGCCCTGGTCGATTTGGCGCAATGGGCGGCTTCTATAGTGACGGAAGCGGGGGGCGGAAAATTCCGGCATCCCCTTTTCCTGGAGGACGATCATGGCCGCCGTGAGCGACAAGCTCCCCGAGGGTCGCTACGACCAGGCGCGCTCGGCCGACGAGCGGGCGGACCGCAAGCTGAAGATCATCGGCAGCGTCCTCGGTGTGCTCTTCCTCCTGATGATCGGCTGGTTCGGATACGACTACGTCTCCGGCACCAAGGTCAGCGGCGAAGTGATCAAGTTCGACGTCGTGTCGGACAGCGCGGTCAAGGTGCACCTGGAAGTACGCAAGGACGCGGACGCGCACGGCTACTGCACCCTGCGCTCGCAGGCCGAGGACGGCGAAGAGGTGGGTCGCGCGGACTTCCGCTTCGACCAGGACACCGGCCGGATCGACAAGGTCGTCACGCTCCGTACGAAGGCCCGCGGGACGAGTGCCGAGCTGCTCGGCTGCCATTCGGACTGACGCCGGCTCGCCCGCTGACCGGCGCCGGCGCGCCCCTTGCGTCACGCTGACCAGCCGACGCCCCCGGTGTACCGGCGCTCACCTGCGTCGACGTATTTCTGATGGCTTATGTCCTCCCCCTCACGCGCCTGAATTGTTAGGCTCGTGGTTTCGCCCACCCGTTAGGGAACATCCTTCTGGGTAGGGCGATGCTTTGTATTCCCAGTACCTACGAGGAGCACCTGTGACCCAGACCAGCGAAAACGTCACCTGGCTGACCCAGGAGGCGTACAACCAGCTCAAGGCCGAGCTGGAGTACCTGTCTGGTCCCGCGCGCACCGAGATCTCCACGAAGATCGCGGCGGCGCGTGAGGAGGGCGACCTGCGCGAGAACGGCGGGTACCACGCGGCCAAGGAGGAGCAGGGCAAGCAGGAGCTCCGCGTGCGCCAGCTGACCCAGCTCCTGGAGCACGCAAAGGTCGGTGAGGCACCGGCCGCGGACGGCGTGGTCGCGCCCGGCATGGTCGTGACGATCGCCTTTGACGGCGACGAGGACGACACCGTGACGTTCCTGCTCGCCTCCCGCGAGTACGCGAGCGCCGATATCGAGACGTATTCGCCGCAGTCGCCGCTGGGCAGCGGCGTGAACGGCAAGAAGATCGGCGAGGACGCGCAGTACGAACTGCCGAACGGCAAGCTCGCCTCGGTGAAGATCCTCCAGGCGAAGCCGTACCAGGCCTGAGGCACGCTCCGGCGAAACGGAAGGCCCCCGCACCGGGCGTGCGGGGGCCTTTCGCGTGTCCGGGCCCGGCTAGTCCGCCCGGCGGTACTTGCGGACCGCGAGCGTGCGGAACGCCACGATGATCAGCACGGACCAGATCAGCGAAGCCAGGACGGGGTGCTCCATCGGCCAGGCTCCCGTGACCGACTTGGGAACGCCCTCGATCGTGTTGCCGAACAGGTCCCGGGCCGCTGCCACCGTGGCACTGAACGGGTTCCACTCGGCGACGTACTGCAGGAACCTCGGCATGCCGTTGACCGGCACGAACGCGTTCGAGATGAACGTCAGCGGGAACAGCCAGATCAGGCCGCCCGAGGTCGCCGCCTCGGGGGTCCGCACGGACAGGCCGATCAGCGCACCGATCCACGTGAAGGCATAGCCGAGCAGGAGGAGCAGGCCGAAGCCCGCGAGGACCTTGCCGATGTTCTCGTGCGTGCGCCAGCCGACGATCAGCGCCACCACGGCGAGCACGGCCAGGGTCACGGCCGTCTGCACCAGATCCGCGAGGGTGCGGCCGGTCAGCACGGCGCCGCGTGCCATCGGCAGCGACCGGAAGCGGTCGATCAGGCCTTTGTGCATGTCGTCCGCGATGCCCGCGCCGGCGCCCGCCGTGGCGAACGTGACGGTCTGCGCGAAGATGCCCGCCATCAGGAATTCCTTGTAGGCGCTCGCGCTGCCCGCGGGTGCGCCCGGAATGTTGATGGAACCGCCGAAGACGTACGTGAAAAGGACCACGAACATCACCGGTTGGATGACCCCGAAAAGGATCATCTCGGGGATCCTGGTCATGCGGATCAGGTTCCTTTTGGCCACGACGAGCGAGTCCCTGGCCGACTGGACGACGCCGCCCTTGGGGCGGGGCGCCAGGATCGGCCGGGTGTCGGATACAGCGCTCACTTCGCGTCCTCCATGTCCTCGGCGCCCTTGGCGTCCTGGCCGTTCTCGCCGTTCTCGCCGTTCGGTGCCGCCTCCGCAACGTGGCCCGTCAGCGAGATGAACACGTCGTCCAGGGTGGGGCGGCGCAGCCCGATGTCGTCGATCTCGACACCGCGGTTGTCCAGCTCGCGGATGACCTCGGCGAGCAGCTTGGCGCCGCCGGAGACCGGGACCGTGAGCTTGCGGGTGTGGCTCTCGACGGCGACCTCGCCCTTGCCGAGGCCCCGCAGGACCTCCTCGGCCGGGGTGATGTGCTCGCGCTCGTGCACCACGACCTCGACGCGCTCGCCGCCGGTCTGCGCCTTGAGCTGGTCGGAGGTGCCGCGCGCGATGACCCGGCCGTGGTCGACGACGCAGATGTCGTGCGCGAGGTGGTCGGCCTCTTCGAGGTACTGCGTGGTGAGCAGCAGGGTCGTGCCGCCCGACACCAGCTCCTGGATGACCTCCCAGAGCTGCTGCCGGTTGCGCGGGTCGAGGCCCGTCGTCGGCTCGTCCATGAACATCACCGGGGGCGACACGACGAGCGCTGCCGCGAGGTCGAGGCGGCGGCGCATGCCTCCCGAATACGTCTTGGAGGGGCGGTCCGCGGCGTCGGCGAGGTTGAACCGGTCGAGCAGCTCGCCCGCCCTGGCCTTCGCCTCCTTGGCCTTCATCTGATAGAGCTGGCCCACCATTTGGAGGTTCTCGCGGCCCGTCAAGTACTCGTCGACGGCGGCGAACTGGCCCGAGAGGCCGATCGAGCGCCGTACTTCGTTCGGATTCTTCAGTACGTCGATGCCCGCGACGACCGCCCGGCCGCGGTCCGGTGTCAGCAGCGTCGTCAGACAGCGCACCGCGGTGGTTTTGCCCGCGCCGTTCGGTCCGAGGAGGCCGAGCACGGTGCCTTCCGGGACATCCAGATCGACGCCGTCCAGAGCCTTTACGTCGCCGAAGGTCTTCACAAGGCCTTCGGCGTAGATGGCGCCTGGCATGAGGGTTCTCCCAGTGGTTTGGGTGACTTCCTACGGAAAAGCTTAGATTTGCCGGGTAGGACGCGCCCGGCGACCAGTGACGTGAGACACACCATAACGCGATACATCGCGTCTTTACAACGGGATGGGCGAAGCCTGTGGAAAACGCAGAACGGCTCGCGGACCGTCAGCCGATGACGGTGTAACCCGCCTCGCGCAGAGCCGTGCCGACCTCGACGCAGTGCGCGGGGCCCTTCGTCTCCAGGTGCAACTCCACCTCCGCCTCCGTGAGTCCGAGGCGCGGATCGGTCCGCACGTGGCTCACGTCCAGGACGTTAGCGTCGACCACTGACAACGCCCCGAGGAGCGTGGCAAGCGCCCCCGGCCGGTCCGTCAGACGCAGGCGCAGCGAGAGATAGCGGCCCCCGGCCGCCATGCCGTGGCGCAGGATCCGCTGCATCAGGAGCGGATCCACGTTGCCGCCCGACAGGAGCGCGACCACAGGGCCCTCGAACTCCTCCGGCCTGCTCAAAAGCGCCGCGACGGGGCTCGCACCGGCCGGTTCGACGACCATCTTGGCCCGCTCCAGGCAGAGCAACAGCGCGCTGGACAGCTCGTCCTCGGAGACGGTGACCACGTCGTCGAGCAGGTCCTCGATGATCCGGAACGGCACGTCGCCGGGCCGCCCGACCTTGATGCCGTCGGCCATCGTCGCCGGGTTCTCGATGGACACCGGGTGCCCGGCGGCCAGCGAGGGCGGGTACGCGGCGGCGCCCGCGGCCTGCACGCCGATCAGCTTCACGTCGGGGCGCAGCGTCTTGACCGCCACCGCGATGCCCGCCGCGAGCCCGCCGCCGCCGATACCGAGGACCAGGGTGCGCAGCTCGGGGCACTGCTCCAGGATCTCCAGACCCACCGTGCCCTGCCCCGCGATGATGTCCGGGTGGTCGAAGGGGTGGATGAACACGGCGCCCGTCTCGTGCGCGTACTCCTGCGCGGCGGCCAGCGTCTCGTCGACCACCTGACCGTGCATCCGCACCTCGGCGCCGTACTCACGGGTCGCGGCGACCTTGGGCAGCGGGGCGCCCACCGGCATGAAGACCGTGGAGCGCACGCCGAGGAGCGAGGACGCCAGGGCCACGCCCTGCGCGTGGTTGCCCGCGCTCGCGGCCACCACCCCGGCCGCGCGCTCCTCCGGGAGCAGCCCCGCGATCCGTACGTACGCCCCGCGCAGCTTGAAGGAGCCCGTCCGCTGGAGGTTCTCGCACTTGAAGTGGACCGGCGATCCCACCAGCTGCGACAGGTGCCTGCTGCCCTCCATCGCCGTCACCCTGGACACACCCGAGAGCATCTTCTGGGCACCGCGCACGTCGTCGAGGGTGACCGTCGGCAAGGAGTGAGGCGTGCGGTAGCTCATGACGGCCAGTCTCCCAGTTCACAACAGGGTCCTCCTGTGGTGACCACGGGCCGAGACTGGTTTGCGCAGCGCCGGTACGCCTCGCGTCCCGGCCGCGTACCCTGTCCCCCAACCCATCGCCCTCGCATGAAGTGAGCCCCCGGCCATGCCCACAACTCCGGACATGACGACCGCCAGCGATCCCGGCCTCCTCGACACGCTGCAGCACCAGGTGGCCGTGTTCGCCCGCCGTGCGGAGCAGACACGCCTCGGCGGCGTCGGACAGGTCCGCAACTCCATGGACCGCGCCGCATATCTGCTGCTCAACCGCCTCGACAAGGAGGGGCCGATGGGCGTCAAGGCGCTCGCGGCGAGCATGGGCATCGACTCGTCGACGGTCACCCGGCAGGTCGCCCCACTGGTCGACACGGGCCTCGTCAAACGCACCTCGCACCCCGAGGACGGCCGCGCCGTTGTGCTGCAGCTGTCGCCGCGCGGCGAGGCGCGCCTCAACGAAGTGCGCTCCTCGCGGCGCGACCTCATGGCCGAGCTGACCGACGACTGGTCCCCGCAGGAGCGCGAAAGCTTCTGCACGCTCCTCACGCGCTTCAATTCCGCGCTCTCCGCCCGGCAGACCTCGCAGACGCCTCCGGACACGCCCGCTTCCTGACGCCTGCGCTCCGGCTCCTCCTGCCTATTGACCCCGGCCGTGTGCCTGGCCTCATATGAGACCGGGGGCCGGACCCCTCCAGGCGGGAGGCGCGGTGCGCGAGCGGCAGGCGTTCCTGAACGCCCGCCGGGCCCGGGAGTTCGAGGCGTTCGTCGCGGGCGCGGCAGGCAGGCTGCTGCATGCCGCGACGCTGCTCACCGCCGAGCCGCCGGACGCCAACCCACGCGCGCGTGCCCTGCTGACCGCTTCCCTGGCGCACTCGTACGCCTCCTGGGACCGGATGCGCGGCGAGGACCCGTACGACCGCACCCGCCAGCAGCTGGCCATCCGGTTCGCCCGCGGTGCCTGGCGCCGGCACCGCGGCCACGGCGGCGTCCTGGCCCGGCTCACGCCCCAGGAGCGGCTGATTCTCGTCCTGCGGCTCTACGAAGGTGTCGCCGAGGAGCAGGCCGCCGCGCTGCTCGGGCTGCCCGCCGACCGGGTGGGGACGATCTGCGCCCGCGCGATGGAGACGGTCCTGCATCCGCCGCGCGGCCCCGCGCCGCCGCGGCCCCTGGGGGAGGCGGCCCCGTCATGAACCAGTTCGACCGCAAGGAGGACGCCGTCCGCCACCTTCTGGACGACGGCACGCCCCCCTCGGTCCCGCCCGAGCTCTACGAAGACGCGGTCCGCCGCGGCGGCCGCATGCTGCGCCGCAGAAGGGCGCTGCGCAGGCTGCTGTGGTTCCTGCTGCTCGGCGCAGCCGTCGCCTTCGTCATCTGGGCGTCGATCGCCCAGCCCTGGGTGGAGCCGCCTTCGGAGACGACTCCACCGCTGACGCGCTGGTAGGGCTCCTGCGCAGAGCCTTGATGCGGGGTGATCGGGTGGGTGGGCGGGAAAGATCCGCCGCGAAGCGGCGGTGCAGGTCCCGCCCACCAGAAGCGCCGCTAGCCGAGCGCCTGCTGCAGATCGGCCAGCAGGTCGTCCGCGTTCTCGATGCCCACCGAGAGCCGCACCAGGTCCGCGGGGACCTCGAGGGCCGAGCCCACCACGGACGCGTGCGTCATCCGCCCGGGGTGCTCGATCAGGGACTCCACGCCACCGAGCGACTCCCCCAGGGTGAACAGCTTCGAGCGGTCGCAGACGGCGACCGCGGCCTCCTCGCCCCCGGCGACCTGGAAGGACACCATCCCGCCGAAGGACTTCATCTGCTTGGCGGCGGTCTCGTGACCGGGGTGCTCCGGAAGGCCGGGGTAGAGAACGCGCGTCACGCGCGCGTGCCGCGTCAGCATCTCGGCGACCTTCGTCGCGTTCTCGCTGTGCCGGTCCATCCGCACGGCAAGGGTCTTGATGCCCCGCAGGACCAGCCACGCGTCGAAGGGCCCGGCCACCGCGCCCATCGCGTTCTGGTGGAACGCGAGCTCCTCGCCCAGCGCGTCGTCGCCCACGACGAGCGCGCCGCCCACGACGTCCGAGTGCCCGCCCATGTACTTCGTCAGGGAGTGCACGACGACGTCCGCGCCGAGCGCGAGAGGCTGCTGGAGGTAAGGGCTCGCGAAGGTGTTGTCGACGACGAGGCGCGCCCCCGTCTCCTTGGCGACCTGGGCGACGGCGGCGATGTCTGTGATGCCGAGCAGCGGGTTGGAGGGGGTCTCCACCCAGATCGCCTTCGTACGGTCGGTCACCGCGGCCCGTACCGCCACCGGGTCGGAGGTGTCGGCCACCGACCACTCGACGCCCCACCGCGAGACGACCTTGGCGAAGAGCCGGAACGTGCCGCCGTACGCGTCATTGGGGATGACCACGTGGTCGCCGGGACCGAGCAGCGTACGCAGCAGGCAGTCCTCGGCGGCGAGACCCGACGCGAAGGCGAGCCCGCGCCTGCCGCCCTCCAGGGCGGCCAGGTTCTCTTCCAGGGCGGTGCGGGTGGGGTTGGCGCTGCGGCTGTACTCGTAGCCGCCGCGCAGCCCGCCGACGCCGTCCTGCTTGTACGTCGACACCTGATAGATCGGCGGGACGACCGCGCCGGTGAGCGGGTCGGCGGTGTTGCCCGCGTGGATCGCGACGGTCTCGAAACTCTGGCTGCTGAACGTGTCACTCATGCGGCCAGAGCCTAGTCCGGGACGGGGTGGGGGCCGACAAGTTCGAGACTGGTTCGCCAAGTGTCCGAGCAGTCTGGTTCGCTTGTACTCATGGAAATTCTCTGGGTGCTGATGGCGGCGATCATGATCGGGGCGGTGCTCGGCCCTGTCCTGCTGCGCAGGCGCGGCGGAATTCGCCAGGTCGCCCCCGGTTCACCGGACGCCGCGGACCCCGCGGACTACGGCTTCGCGCGTCAGGAGGAGCTGGACATCCGCATGCCGGGCCCTGACCACGACCTCCTGGACGTCCTGGACGTGGTCCAGCAGTCACAGAGCTGGAAGGCGGCCTCGCAGCTGCTCGCGGGCACGGAGATCCACGGGGAGGTGCGCTGGCAGCGCGTGCAGGCGTTCGCGGGCGCGGCATCCCTGGAGCTGCAGCAGCGTCCCGGCGGGGTCAGCGACCAGCCCGGCGGGCAGTGGCTGCGCGTGTGGCGGGCCGAGGCGCCCAAGGACGCGGGCGGCGCGGCGGTGCACGCGGAGTTCCTGGTCCAGCAGGCCTGGCGCTCTTCGACGTCGGGGACGGACGAGTTCCGGATCATCCTGGAGGAGGCGAAGGAGGCCTGCGCGCAGGCGGCGCTGCTCTCCCCCGGCGACCCCGTTCCGTACATCATCGAGCTGTCGATCGCCCGCGGCCTCGCGTACCCCCGCGAGGAGTTCGAGCAGCTGTGGCTGAAGATCCTGGACCGCGCGCCCGCGCATATGGGGGCGCATCTGGCGGCCCTGCACTACTGGTGCGAGAAGTGGCACGGCTCGCGCGATCTCGCGAACAGCTTCGCGGAGGCCGCAGCGGCCCGCGCCCCCAAGGGCTCGCTCCTGGCCGCGCTCCCGCTCTTCGCGGTGTACGAGCACCTGCCCGAGGTCAATCTGGTCCGCGCTTTCTACGAGAGCGAGACCGTCACCAAGGCGGTCGGCGGCGCGCTCTACGCCGTGCACTCGGCCCGCCCGGACGACCCGATGCTGGCGCACGTGCGGCACCTCCTGGTCTTCTTCCTGGTCCGCTGCGAGCGCTGGGCCGAGGCGATGAAGCAGCTGATCCACGTGGACGGCCACGTGGGCGCCCTGCCCTGGACGGTCTCCGCCGACCCGGCCGCGGACTACGCGGTGTACCGCGCGCTCGCCGTCGCGGGGTACGAGGCGAACGGCGGCAGCCCGGCGACGCTGTCGCACTGAGGCGCCCCGCCGCCCGCCTTCCGGCCGGGGAATGCCGAGGAATGCGGTCACCTCCGAACACGTTGACGTAAAAGCCGCTCGCCTACGCTTCACCCCGCTCCAGGAGGACAGCCCCCATGCTCTTCGGCCGCACGCCCGAGCTCCCCACCCCCGAGCAGGCCCTGAAGGGCCGCGCGACCCCCGAATTCGACGTCCCTTCCCGCCACACGGTCCTCGGCAACCCGCTCCTGGGCCCGTACCCCGACGGCCTGGAGATCGCGGACTTCGGGCTCGGCTGCTTCTGGGGCGCGGAGCGCAAGTTCTGGCAGACGGAGGGCGTCTGGACGACGTACGTCGGCTACCAGGGCGGTTACACCGAGAACCCTTCGTACGAGGAGGTCTGCTCGGGCCTGACCGGTCACGCGGAAGTGGTCCGCGTGGTCTTCGACCCGACCCGCATCTCGTACGCCGCGCTCCTGAAGCTCTTCTGGGAGTCCCACAACCCCACCCAGGGCTTCCGCCAGGGCAACGACGTGGGCACCCAGTACCGCTCGGCGATCTACACCCACACCGCCGAGCAGGAAGCGGGCGCTGTGGCGTCCCTGGACGCGTACCAGCAGGTCCTGAACGCGGCGGGCCACGGCACGATCACGACAACGATCCTTCCGGCGGCCCCCCGCCCGTTCTGGCCCGCCGAGGGATATCACCAGCAGTACTTGGACAAGAACCCCGACGGCTACTGCGGAATCGGCGGCACGGGCCTGCAGCTGGACAGCCCCTCGGAAACCAACTGGGGCCGGGCCTGCCCGACGGGGATCGCTCCGGCGCCCTCTGCCGCTCCCACGGCTGAGTGACCGGACTCGATCCCGGCCTCCTCGCGGCACTGTGGCGGGAACGCCGCCCCTCCTGCGTTCCCCTCGCCCACACCTTCCGCGGCGCGTACGCCGACCGCTGGGTGCGCTTCCACAGCCTTCCCGGTTCGAAGCGCTACCCGGCGTCCGAGGACGAGTACGCGATCGTCCTGGACCGGTACAACACGGTCCTCGACGAACTGTTCGCGGGCACGGACGTGTTCGTGGTGACCATGGACTGGTCGGACACCCCGACCGGGCCCGCCTGCTTCTCGACGCACCGCGAGACGCTGCATCCGGACGGCGTCCGCTGGTGGACCGTGTCCGAGCAGGACGATCCCGACCCGGAATTCCACACCCACACCCGTCTGTACGCAGACCGGCGCCCCTGGGAACGCGGTTGCCTCGACGACCTGCTGCGCGCCGTCGCGGACGAGCGGCTCGTCGAGGTGTTCGTCACCGACACGGAACTCCGGCGCATCCACCATCCCTACGACGGCGGTGCGGACGTCATCCTGACGACGTCCGAGGAGCGCGACCGGCTCCGTGACCGGCATGCCGCCTGGCTCTCCGGGCATCCAGCGGGCCTCTGACCTCGCAGGACCTCCCGGGCGCCCTCTGCCGTCAGCGAATCTGCCGCGGGCAGAGAAGCCTTACGCGGCGCGTGCGGTGGCCCGAAGGTGGTGGGACAGGACGGCGGCTCGCAGGTGAGCCGCTCCCACCGTCAGGAGGTTGAGCGATGCCACCCATCTTCAACGGCCGGGGGCCGAGCGCCTCGGAGGACGAGACGCCCTCGACGCGGTTCGACGATCATCTGGCCGCGCAGTTGCTGACCCAGCGGATCGTCTTTCTGGGGACCCAGGTCGACGAGGTCTCCGCGAACCGGGTCTGTGCGCAGATGCTGCTGCTCTCCGCCGAGGATCCGCGGACCGACATCAGTCTGTACATCAACAGCCCCGGCGGCTCCGTCACCGCGGGGCTCGCCATCTACGACACCATGCGGCTGATTCCCAATGACGTGTCGACCCTGGCCATGGGGTTCGCCGCGAGCATGGGGCAGTTCCTGCTGACCGTCGGGACCGCGGGCAAGCGCTACGCCCTGCCCAACGCGCGGATCATGATGCACCAGCCCTCCGCCGGCATCGGCGGCAGCACCGCCGACATCGCGATCCAGGCCGAGAACCTGGAGTTCACGAAGAAGGCCGTCGAGCGGCTCACCGCCCAGCACACCGGGCAGTCGGAGGAGACCATCTCGCGGGACGGCGACCGCGACCGGTGGTTCACCGCGGAGCAGGCCAAGGAGTACGGGATGGTCGACCGGGTGCTCGATTCGCTCGCCGACGTGCGGCCCGCGGCGACCAAGCCGCGGATGGGACTGGGGGTCTGAGGTCATGAGCCAGTACACGATTCCGACCGTCGTCGAGCGCACTCCGCAGGGCGAGCGTTCCTACGACGTCTACAGCCGGCTGCTCTCGGAGCGGATCATCTTCCTCGGGACGGAGATCGACGACGGGGTCGCCAATGTCGTCATCGCGCAACTCCTGCATCTGGAGTCGTCCCAGCCGGATCGCGAAGTCGCCATCTACATCAACTCCCCTGGTGGCTCCTTCACTTCGCTCATGGCCATCTACGACACCATGAGCTTCATCAGTGCGCCCATCTCGACGTTCTGCGTCGGGCAGGCCGCGTCCACCGCAGCCGTGCTCCTCGCCGGGGGTGACCCGGGGCGGCGGTTCGTTCTCGAACACTCCAGGGTGCTGCTCGGGCAGCCCGCGAGCGGCGGGCGGCAGGGCACGGTCTCCGACCTCGCGCTGCAGGCCAAGGAGATGATGCGGATCCGCTCGCAGGTGGAGGACGTGCTTTCCCGGCACTCGGGGCACGATGTCGCCACGCTGCGCGCGGACATGGACCGCGACAAGGTGTTCACCGCGCAGGACGCGGTGGCGTACGGGCTCGCGGACGAGGTGCTCAGCCGGCGGATGCTCGCCGCGGCGGCCTGAACCCTCAAGCGGCGAGGCGGATGTCTCCCTGACGCGGACGCGGCCGTGCAGCCTGTGCGTGTGCGTGTGCCTGGCGGGTCAACTCGCCCTGTGCCAGGGAGAGAAGGTCGGACAGGCTGAGGCCGAGAGCACGGGCGCCGGCCGCGAGGACCTCGGACGAGGCTTCCTTGCGGCCGCGCTCCACCTCGGAGAGGTACGGCATCGAGATGCGGGCGGCGTCCGCCACGTCCTTGAGCGTGCGCTCCTGTGCGAGGCGCTCGCGGCGCAGGACATCACCGATGACGTCGCGCCACAGCGGCTCTTTCGCCGCCGGGGGCACGGGAGTTGTGTGCACAGGAGTTGTGTGCACGGGGCGCACGGGCTGCGCGGGGCGCCCGGAGGCTGTGTCCGCCTGGCGCGAGCGCGGGCGCAGGGGGATGACGCGCGCCTCCCGCCCGGCCTGCGCAGGCTCGGGATTTCCCTCGGGGTTCCGCTCAAGGTTCCGCTCGTGGCTGCTCACCTTCCCAGGGTATGAGCCGCCCGTCCCACCGGAAGGGATCAGCGTTCTGCCCCCGGCGAAATCCCTGAGCCCGTCCTCTGAACGCGGCCTCTGAGCCGGGCCTCTGAGCGGGGCCTCTGAGATCAGCCCTTACACCAGCGCCTCCGCCAGACCGTCCGCCGCCATGATCCGCCACTGCGGATCACCGTTCAGCCGGCCCCAGTACGCCATCGTCACCGCACGGGCCTGCGTCCACCTCCGGGCCCGCTCCGGGTCCACCCCGGCGGCTTCCGAGAAGACGGCGAGGCGGTGCAGGACGGCCGCCTTCGCGTCGGGGGCGGTGAGCAGCTCCTCGAAGCGGTGCTGGAGCAGGGTGATCGTGTCGTACGCCGGGTCGCCCGCGTACCCCTTGGGGTCGATGGCCAGCCACGGCTCGCGCTCGCCCCGCAGGACATTGCCCGCGTGCAGATCCCCGTGGATGAGGGTGTCCGGCTGGTCGGGCCCCAGTTCCCGCAGGGCGGCGATCGCGGCATCGAGTACGCGGGAGTCCAGGGGCGAGCCCAACTCCTTGTCGTCGTCCCGCAGTTCCCGCTCCCACTCCGCGCACCGCGCGCCGATCCGGGGCAATCCCGCGGGCGCCGGTACGGCGAGCCGCCGGGCGAGCAGGCCCGCGGCCGTCAGCGCCGCGTCGGCGTCCGGCTCATCGGCGAGCGAGCCGGGACCGGCCTGTTCGAGAAGCATCGCGAACCGCGGGTCGTCCCGTTCGTGCAGGCGGACGGCGCCCCGCCCCGCCCACACCGTGAAGGCGTCCGGCTCGTGGACGTTGCCGGGGTGCGGGAAGGAGATCTTCAGGACGGCGGGCGTCCCGTCGTACCGGCGGCGGACCGGAATGATGACGCCGACCTGCCCGTGCGTGACCGGCGCCGACGGCACGCAGTCCCAGCGGTCGAGCAGTTCCCCGGCCAGTTCCGGCAGGGTCGCGAGCCATGCGCGGCCGCGCTCCCCCTCCCGCCGGACGGTGCTCGCGGCGAAGTCCTCGGGTGTCTCGATCATCCCGGCACCCTAGCGACGGCGGCATGTGGTTACCGTTCGTCCCATGCCCTTCGCTGAAGCCGCCGACGGCACCGCCCTGCACTACGAAGTCCACGGCTCCGGCCGCCCCCTGGTCCTGCTCAGCGGGCAGTCCAACAGTCACCGCTGGTGGGACCCGGTGCGGGACGATTTCGCCGCCTCGTACCTGACCGTCGTGCTCGACTGGCGCGGCACCGGCGAGAGCGGCCACCCCGACACCGACAGCTACAGCACGCCCGGCTTCGCCCGCGATGTCGTCGCCGTCCTCGACCACGCGGGCATCGACCGCGCCCATGTGTACGGCACGTCGATGGGCGGGCGTGTCGCCCAGTGGATCGCCGCCGACCACCCGGAGCGGGTCGACCGGCTCGTACTCGGCTGTACGTCACCGGGGGCGCCGCACGGTGTCGAACGCGGGCCCGAGGTGCGCAGTGCCCTCAGCCAGCCCGACGCGGCGGCGGCCCGCCGCGCCCTCCTGGAGCTGATGTACACGCCCGGCTGGATCGCCGAGCGTGATCGCGCCTCCCGAAAGCCCGTGTTCCACACCATGGGCGATCCTGCCATGCCCCCGCACGCGCGCCGCCGCCATCTGCGCGCCAGCGCCCGGCACGACGCCTGGGACGCGCTGGCGCGCATCACCGCCCCGACGCTCGTCGTGCACGGCACCGACGACGTGTTCAATCCGACCGCCAATGCGCCCCTGCTCACGGAACGCATCTCCGGGGCACGGATGCGGCTCGTCACCGGGGCCCGGCACGCGTACTTCGAGGAGTTCGCGGAGGTCGCGACGCCGCTCGTGCTCGACTTCCTCGCGGAGGAGGGGAGTTCCCCGGAGTAGTTCCCGGGGCAGCCCCTAGCTCCCGCTGCCGTACGGCTTGGTGAGGATCTCCAGGCTGTGGCCGTTCGGGTCGTCCCAGTACACGCCCCGGCCGCCGTCGTTGGTGTTGATCTCCTTGACGGTGTGGTGGTGCGGGTCGGCCCAATAGGTGAGCCCCGCGTCCTTGATACGGCCGAAGATGTCGTCGAAGTCGTCCTCGGAGACCAGGAAGGCGTAGTGCTGCGGGATGATCGGTCCGCTGGCCTCCATGTAGTCCAGCGTGACGCCGTTGGGGATCTCGACGGGGATGAACGGGCCGTACTGCGGGCTCACTTCAAGGCCCAGAATGTCGGCGAGGAACTGGGCGGAGGCGTTCTTGTCCTTCGCGGCGACGATGGTGTGATTGAGCTCGACGGTCATCGTGCGACCTCTTCCTGTGCGTCGGAGTGCCCGTGCTGACGCCCTTCAGACTAGGCACGGGCCGCCCGCCCCGCATCGGTCACACGGCCCCCCACCTGCTGCGCAATGCGGCCTAGGGCCACGGGCCGAGTCGACTTCCGGCCACGCGCCGGACAACCGCGACCGCGACCGGGGGAATGCCCCGGGCGCGGTCGGTGGCTCACTGCCTGCTCACTGCCTGCTCACTGCCTCAGATGGTCGACGCGTCGATCACGAAGCGGTAGCGCACGTCGCTGGCGAGGACACGCTCGTACGCCTCGTTGATCTGGTCGGCGTTGATCAGCTCGATCTCCGAGCCCAGGCCGTGCTCGGCGCAGAAGTCCAGCATTTCCTGGGTCTCCCGGATGCCGCCGATCATGGAGCCCGCGAGGGTCTTGCCGCCGGCGATCACGGAGAAGAGGTTGAGGGAGACCGGCTCCTCGGGGGCGCCGACGTTCACGAAGGCGCCTTCCGGGCGCAGCAGGCCAAGGTACTTGTCCAGCGGCAGCGGCGCGGAGACCGTCGAGAGGATCAGGTCGAAGGAGCCGGCCAGCTGCTCGAAGGTGGCGTCGTCACTGGTCGCGTAGTAGTGCTCGGCGCCGAGGCGCAGGCCGTCGTCCTTCTTGCGCAGGGACTGGGAGAGGACGGTGACCTCTGCGCCCATGGCGTGCGCGATCTTGACGCCCATGTGGCCGAGACCGCCGAGGCCGACGACGGCGACCTTCTTGCCGGGGCCCGCCTGCCAGCGGTGGAGCGGGGAGAACGTGGTGATGCCCGCGCACAGGAGCGGCGCGGCGACGTCGAGGGAGATGCCGTCGGGGATGCGCAGGGTGAAGGCCTCGTCCACCACGACGTGCGTGGAGTAGCCGCCGTAGGTCGGCTCGCCGTTCTTGTCCAGGGCGTTGTACGTCTGGATGTTGCCCTTGTCGCAGTACTGCTCGAGGCCCGCCTTGCAGTTCTCGCACTCGCGGCAGGAGTCGACCATGCAGCCGACGCCGACGCGGTCGCCGACGGCGAACTTGGTGACGGCTGAGCCGACCTCGGTGACGACACCGGCGATCTCGTGGCCCGGCACCATCGGGAAGATGCCCTCGCCCCAGCCGTCGCGCGCCTGGTGGATGTCCGAGTGACAGATTCCGGCGTACTTGATGTCGATCAGTACGTCGGTCTCGCCCACCGGGCGGCGCGGGATGGTGGTCCGCTCCAGGGGGGCCTTGGCGGACGGGGCGGCGTAGGCGGAAACGGTTGTGGTGTTTGCCGTGCTGGTGGTGCTGGTCTGTGCGGTCATGCAATCCACCGTGCCAGCCATACGGGCATCTACCCAGGTCACGGCTCTGCCTACGTCCAGTGGTCCTACTACTGACGGGGACAGGCTCGTATGCGTACGACCCCGGATACTGGAATGTATGGACTCCGACCAGCCTGCGCACTCCCCCGCCCCCGAGCCCCTCGACGGCCGCGCCGAGCTCAGCGAGTTCCTGCGCACCCGCAGGGCCCGGTTGCAGCCGGAGGACGTCGGGCTGCCGAATTTCGGGCGGCACCGGCGGGTGCCGGGGCTCCGCCGCGAGGAGCTCGCGCAGCTCGCGGGTGTGTCCGTCGCGTACTACACCCGTCTTGAGCAGGGCAACGGCCGCAATGTCTCGGGCGAGGTCCTGGACGCGATCGCCCGTGCCCTGCGCCTGACGGACGCCGAGCACGCGCATCTGACGCACCTGGCCAAGCCCAAGCAGCACAAGAAGAAGCGCGCGGCCCGCCCGCAGCACCTGCGTCCCGCGCTGCTCCAGCTCGTCGACGCGATGGAGGGCGTGCCCGCCTATGTGGTGGGCCGCCGCTCGGACATCCTCGGCTGGAACCGCATGGCCGCCGCGCTCTTCGGCGACTGGGGCGCGCTGCCGCCCGAGGAGCGCAACTGGGCGCGGATCTGTTTCCTGCACCCCGAGTCGCGCGCCCTTTTCCGGGACTGGGACCAGAAGGCGTCGGACATGGTGAGCTTCCTGCGGATGGAGGCGGGCTGCTTCCCGAACGATCCGCAGCTCTCCGCGCTGGTGGGCGAGCTCTCCGTGAAGAGCGAGGAGTTCCGCAGCCTGTGGGCGACGCACGACGTGCGGGAGAAGGGCCACGGCGTCAAGCGGCTGCACCACTCCCTGGTGGGCGATCTCACCCTGTCCTTCGAGACGCTGCGCCTGCCCGACGATCACGATCAGTCACTGGTGACATACCACGCGGAGCCGGATTCGGCGTCGGCGGACGCCCTGCGGCTGCTCGCCAGCTGGGGAGCGGACGCGGCGCGCTCGGGCGCACCGCGCTGACGCGTCACGGCTGGTACGGCGGCGCCGCGCCCCAGTTCCACAGCGGCACCGGCTGCTCGGCGGGGCGGGCGGCCTCCGGGCCCGAGAAATAGACCGCGAGCCGTGTGCCCCACTCGATGTAGGCGAGGAAGGCGGACCGGAACTCGGCGTCCGTCGGAAGGCCGGCGTCGTCCGCCGCGTCCTGCATGAGGTTGACCCAGCGGCGGCGCTGCGGCTCGGTGATGCCCTTGCCGAGATGCTTGCCGACCATGTGGGTGTGACCGCCGTGCTCCTGCGAGTACGCGGCGGGGCCGCCGAAGACCTCGCCGAGCCACTGGGCGACGTGCAGGGCGTGCTCCGCGGGCAGGTCCGCGAAGAGCGGGGCGAGGAGATCGTCCCCCAGGACCTTCTCGTAGAAGCTCTCCGTCAGGCGCCCGAAGGTTTCCTCGCCGCCCGCCCAGGTGTACAGGGTCGGCGTCGACGCGCCCGTGCCGCGCACGGCGGAGGGCGTGTAGTGCCGCATCTCCTCGATGTTCTCCACGAACGGCCGGATCTCCGCGAAGAACGCGCGAAAGTACTCCGACCCCCGGAAGCCCTCCAGGTGGTCCTTGGTCGACGTCCAGGTGATACGCAGGATGAAGTGCTCGAAGTCCTCTTCGCAGCGCGAGAGTTCGTAGTCGACACACTGCGGCGCCACGGCCAGCGGAACGGCGGCACGGGTGTAGGCGGAGAGGAACTCCGCGGAGCGCTCGGAGGGTATGCGGTAACGGATGTACTCGACGGTGTGGGCAGTCATGTGACGTCGGCTTCCTCTGGGGTGGGCGGTGCCGAGTTCTCTTCCGCGGGGGGACGAGAGCACTTTCGCCGACAACTCAGCCTGGGCGAAGCCCAGTTCGCTGTACGCGTACCGAAACGGCGAGGCGCGGCGCCGATGGTTGCTGGCGATACGTGATCGACAGCCCTTTCGGCGCCGCGCCCCTCAAA
Organism: Streptomyces sp. NPDC055189; assembly: GCF_053606765.1. NCBI lineage: Bacteria > Bacillati > Actinomycetota > Actinomycetes > Kitasatosporales > Streptomycetaceae > Streptomyces > Streptomyces sp. NPDC055189. The sequence continues at coordinate 148,393 of NZ_JBSGSG010000012.1, read as the reverse complement.
GACGGCTAACTCATCCGGCGTGGCGTTCTACTTGCCGTAGTAGGCGTTGTAGATCGACAGCGTCGACTTGTTGCCCTTCTTGTCCGTGATCTTGGCGTGGAAGGAGATTCCCTTGCCCGCGGCCGGGTTCTTGACCTTGATCTTGCCGCCGGTGACGGTGGCCTTCTTCCAGGTCTGGCCGTAGTCGTACGACACGTACGTCGTGAGCGACTTGAGGTTCGAGCCGGCCGCGGCGCCCAGCACCGTCACCGGCACGGACTGCGTCTCGCCCGCCTTGGCCTTGCTGCCCGGGTCGGTCGCCGCGGCGAACCGCGCCGTGGAGACCGGCAGCTTCGCGTTGTCGGCCTTCTTGGAGCGGAACGTCCAGCTCGCGTCGATGCGCGTGGAGGCGGCCGCCACCTTGACGCTGCGCTTCACGGACGTCGTCAGCTTGTACTCGGCGTCGGCCGACGGGACCTTGAACGTGGCTCCGCCGAGCAGCGGGTCCTTGTTCTCGCCGATCTTGGTGGCGCCCTTGTAGAGGGTCGTCTTCACGTCGGAGAAGACCGAGGAGCCCGCGTGCGTCTTGCCGTCGGCGAACAGCGGCAGATAGCCGCCGATCTCGTTGCCCTGCCGGGTCACGCCGTACTGGCCGCCGATGCGGGGACCGAAGACGGCCGTGTTGAACGTCTTCTCGTAGCTCTTGCCCCCGGTGAACTTCTGCGCCGCGCCCAGCGTGTAGACCGCGTCGACGATCGGCCAGCCGTCCTGGTCGACCCCGGCGTGCTGCTCGAAGTCCAGGCCCCACTTCACGCTGTCGGCCGTGGACAGGTACAGCGTCCGGGTGCCGGGCAGCGCCTGCGGAATGTTGATCGAGGACCCGCTCGTGCTGCCGGGGAGGTAACCCAGGGCGCCGATCGTGCCCTTCTTGCCCTTGGCCGCCGCACCCATGTCGACCTTCACCGTGGCGAGGTCGGACGCCTTGTAGTGCTTGGTGTAGCCGGTCGCGACCTGCTTGACCTTGCCGCCGGCCACGGTGTTGTACTCGGCGTCGTCACCCTTGAGCCAGTGGCCGTCCCACTGCTGGCGCAGCGAGCCATCGGTGACCTGCGGGCCCAGGTGAGCGGTACGGAAGTTGGTGTATCCGCCGTCGAGCCACCAGCCGAAGGAGTAGCTGCCGCGGTCGACTTCGACCGTCCAGTCCGGGTAACCGAAGTACGGCTTGGCGTCCGCCGACGGCACGGTGATGTCGACCGGCTTGGTCGTACGGGCGTCCAGCGTCACCGTCGTGTCCTTGGTGATGCTCAGCTTCGGCTGGGAGAGCCAGTCGGCGCCCTTGGTGAAGTCCCGCGGGTCGGCGTACATGCTGGTATTCAGCAGGTAACCGCCCTTGGGGACACGGATCTTGACCGTGCCGGAGGCATCGTACGGGTCGAAGGACTTCTCGGTGGCGAGCCCCGAGATGCCCTCCAGGTCGCTGTCGTAGTACTTCGGGGCCTGTCCGTCGCGCCCGATGTGCTTCAGCGTCAGCTCGTACGACTCGACCTCGCGCTCGACCGCGGCCGCCGTGCGCACGGACTGCCCGCCGCCGGTCGCCACGACATACGCGGAGTACGTGCCGTCGACCGTGCCGCCGAGCTTGGTGTCGGTGGTCAGGTCGACCGCAGCGGTACCGCCCGCGGGGACCTTCACCGTCTTCGCGCCCAGCTTGAAGAAGCCCGCGGGTGCCGCGGCGCCCTTGGGGTTGGTGCCCGTGACCGCGAGGTCGAGGGTGACGTCCTCCTTGCCGAGGTTCTTGTACGTCACCTTCTTCGCGACCGGCTTGTCGTCGGTGTGCGGCCACGCCTGCGGCTCGAAGGAGAGCGACACCGGCTCGGCGACGACCGACTGCTTGATGGCCTTGTCGACGGCGATGCGACCCGAACCCTGCTCGAACGGCGTGTACTTGCCGCCCTTCGTGGACGCGGTCAGCGCGCCCTTGAGCTCGGCGTACTTCCAGTCCGGGTGCTGCTGCTTGAGCAGCGCGGCCGCGCCCGCCACGTGCGGGGTGGCCATGGACGTACCGGAGATCGTCAGATAGCCCTCGGGCTTCTGGCCGACCTCCTGGTCGATGACGCTGCCGGGGGCGGCGGCCGCCGTGATGTCCACGCCGGGGGCGGTGACGTCGGGCTTGATGGCGCCGTCGCCGACGCGCGGGCCCTGGCTGGAGAACTCGGCGAGCTTGTCGTTGTCGTCGACCGCGCCGACGGTCAGAGCCGCGTCCGCGCTGCCCGGGGAGCCCACGCTGCCGGGCATTCCGTCGTTGCCGGCCGCGATCGCGAAGAGGATTCCCTTCTCCGCGGAGAGCTTGTTGACCTGCGCTTCGAGCGGGTCGACACCGGGGGTGTCGGTGCCGCCGAGGCTCAGGTTGACGATGTCGGCGCCCTGCTCGGCCGCCCAGTCCATGCCCGCGATGATCCCGGAGTCGTCACCGGAGCCGGTGTCGTCGAGGACCTTGCCGTTCAGGAGCTTGGCGCCGGGCGCCACGCCCTTGAGCTTGCCGCCCGACTTCGCGCCGGTGCCCGCCGTGATGGAGGCGACGTGCGTGCCGTGGCCGTAGTGGTCCGTGGCGTCCGCCGCGGGCGTGAAGTTCTTCGCGCCGACGACCTGGTCCTTCAGGTCGGCGTGCGTGGCGTCGACGCCCGTGTCCAGGACGGCGACCTTGACGCCCTTGCCGTCGAAGCCGGCCGCCCACGCCTTGTCTGCGCCGATCTGCGGCACGCTCTTGTCGAGGCGGGCCTTGCGGACCCCGTCAAGCCAGACGCGGCTGACGCCGGACGCGGTGGCGCCGCCCTTGTCCGCGACGAGCGCGGACCACAGGTCGGTGGCGTCCTGCTTCGGGGTGGTGATGGCCTCGGCGTTCAGGGACTTCAGGGTCCTGCGGACCGTGGTGTCGCCCGCGCCACGCACATCGGACCTGGCCCCGGCTGCCGAGCCCTTGTAGCCGACGATCAGCTTCAGGCCCTTCTGCTGGGCCTTGCGGTTGTCCTTCTTGCTGAGCTCGGTGACGTCGAACAGACGCTGATCGAGCTTGCCGGCGGCTATCAGCCGCTGCGCGTCGGCCGGTATCGCGAGCGTGTGACCGCCGACGCGCTTGGTCAGTACGGGTATCCGCTCCCGCCCCTTCGCCCGCTCGAAGCCGGTGACGCGCCCCTTGGAGTCGACGGTGACGCGGTCTCCGGTGATGAGGGTGATGCGGTGCGCGGTCTGTCCGGCGCTCTTGAGGCCCGCCGGCTGCGCGGCTGCCGCCTGTGCGTCGGGCGACTGCTTCGCCGCCGACGCCGGGCTGGTCATGCCCGCGGCAAGGGCCACGGCCGCCGCTGTGGCGATCGTGGCCCCATAGGCTCTCTTCACTTTTTGGCGCAAGTCTCCCCCTGGAGGTCAAAGGGGCTCCCGCCCCTGGACGAGGAAGTATTGCTCAGAGTCGAACATCTGCTCAATAGTGCGCCAGAAGTGACGAGTTGGTTGTTCAGTTGTTCACGTGAACCCGCTCCGTGGCTACTGCGCGGCCCGCTCCATTGCTATTGCGCGGCCCGCTCCGTGACCTTGATCTGCCCGCGCTTGATCGTCGCCAGGCGCGGGGCCTTCCGGGCGATCGCGCTGTCGTGCGTGACCATCACGAAGGTGAGGCCGTGCTCCTTCCAGAGCCCTTCGAGCAGCTCCATGATCTCGTCGCGCATGGACTCGTCGAGGTTGCCGGTCGGTTCGTCAGCGAGCAGTACCTTCGGCCGCTTGACCAGGGCGCGGGCGATGGCGACGCGCTGCTGCTGGCCGCCGGAGAGTTCGGCGGGCAGGTGGCTGCGGCGTTCGCCGAGGCCCACGGATGCGAGGGCGTCGGCGGCGCGTTCGCGGCGGTCCGCGGCGCGCATGCCGAGGGGGACGAGCGCCGTCTCGACGTTCTCCTGGGCGCTGAGCGTCGGGATCAGGTTGAAGGACTGGAAGACGAAGCCGATCGACTCGGCGCGGACCTTGGTGAGGCGCGCTTCGGGCAGCGCGGCCAGGTCGACGCCGTCGAGTTCGACGCTGCCGGACGTCGGCCGGTCGAGCCCGCCGAGCATCTGCAGGAGCGTGGACTTGCCGCCGCCCGTCGGACCCTGGATGACGAGCCGGTCACCGTCTCCGATGGCCAGGTCGACTCCGGCGAGCGCGTCGACGCTCTCCTTGCCCCTGCGGTACTGCTTCGTGACGCCTTTGAGCTGATACATGGTGTGACTCCTGCGATACGTAAGGGGGTTGGCGGCGCGAGCGGCGGTCGCGGGGACCGCCAGCCCGGCGCGCGGCGGTCGCTGCGGCCGCCTACTCGACGCGGCGCAGGGCGTCCGCGGGCCGCAGCCGCGAGGCACGCCAGCCGCCGAAGGCGCCCGCGATGAGGCCACCGGCCACGGCGAGGCCGACGGCGAGCGCGATGGTGGTGGCGCTGACCGGCGCGGTCAGCGAGATGTCCAGGGCCTTCGACGCGGACTCGCGCAGGGCGCCGCCAGGGCCGCCACCGCCGGGCCCGCCGCCCATGCCGCCGCCGCCCATGCCGCCGCCCGCCTGTCCGCCGGCCGAGCCGAGTTCCGCCGTGAGGGTGGGGCTGATCGCCGTCACCGCGTACGCACCGCCGAGGCCGACGGCGATGCCGAGCACTCCGCCGACCAGGCCGTTGACGACCGCCTCACCGATGACCTGCCGGGTCACCCGGCCGCTCTTCCAGCCGAGCGCCTTCAGGGTGCCGAACTCCCTCACGCGACGGCTGACCGCCGACGAGGTAAGCAGGCCCGCGACGAGGAAGGCCGCGACGAGCACGGCCATGGAGAGCCACTTGCCGACGCTGGTCGCGAGGTCGGAGGCGGTGGAGAGCGAGCCCGAGACGGTGTCCGCGAGGTCGGTCGACGTGGTCACGGTCGTGCCGGAGACGTTCTTCTGGATGGCGCTCTTGACCGCGTCGATCTGCTGCGAGTCCGCCGCCTTGACGTACACCGTCGTGATCTTGTTCTTCGAGTCGGCGAGGGTCTGCGCACGCTTCAGCGGCAGGTAGAGGTTGGCCGCCGCGTCCCCGCTGTCGGGCGTCGCGATGCCGACGACCTTGATCTTGGTGCCGGAGATCGTGACGGTGTCACCGACGGCGAGCTTCTTCTCCTTGGCGTACGAGGCATCGGCGACGGCCACCTTGGCGTCGGCCTCCGACCCCGTGAACGTACGGCCCTTGCTGATCTTCGAGGAGGTCAGCGGGCCCAGATCGAGCTTGCTGACATCGGTCCCGTAGACGCTGTAGGAGTCGACGTCGAAATCGGCGCCGCCGCCGCGCACCTGCCCCTCCTGCTGATCACTGCCGCCACCCCCGCCGCCGGGCCGCTCACCCTTGCCGGTGGAGCCGGGCGCCTGCTCGAACTGCCCCCGCTCGAACTGCCCGTTGACCTTCATGACCTGCAGGCTCAGCCCGCCGACGGCGTCCGCGACACCGCTCTGGTCACCGACCTTGGTCACCGTGGACGTGGACAGCGTCTGGAAGCCCTGCACCATGACGCGGTCGCTGCTCTGCTCCTTGCCGTCCTCGTCGTCGGCATCCTTGGCGTCGAACTTGAAGCGCGGGCGCCCCTCCGTCTGACCGCTGCCGCCCTCCTTGGCCGGGGTGGCCGCCTTGGTGACGGTCATGTCGGTGCCGAGCCCGTACAGCGACTGGAGGACCTTGCCCTGTGCCTGCTCCATGCCGGACGACACGGAGTTGACGACGATGACAAGCGCGATGCCGAGCGCGAGACCGGAGGCCACGACGAGGGCCGCTTTTCTGCGGCGGCGCAACTCGCGCCTCAGGTAGGTGAAGAACATGTGCGTGAAGCTAAGTACGCACCGTGATGAACGGATAAGGGCGGCATAAGAGAACGATGAGAAGCAATGAGGGGCGATGAGAAGCCCGAACGGCAGCGGCCCGCAACCCTGGTGGGGGTTGCGGGCCGCTGCCGTTCAGTTGCGCGGGAAGTCCTTCGGTCGGCTCAGACCGCCGAACCGGCCTGCCACTGCGCCCAGTCCATGACCCAGCCGTTGAAGCCGTTGTCCGGCTGGACCGTCTTGTCGCCGGTGTTCCGGACGTCCACGACGTCACCGATCATCGAGTTGTCGTAGAACCAGGCACCCGGAGTGCTCTTGTCACCGGCACCCTTGGCGTCCTGGAGGCCGACACAGCCGTGACTGGTGTTGGCGCCGCCGAAGATCGACTTGGCGCCCCAGTAGTTGCCGTGGATGAACGTGCCCGACTGGGACAGGCGCATGGCGTGCGGCACGTCCTTGATGTCGTACTCACCCTTGCCGTCGCCGTCGGTGAAGCCGACCGTGGCGCCGTCCATCCGGGTCTCCTTGAACTTCTCGGAGATCACCATCTGGCCTTCGTACGTCTTGTTCTCCGGGGAGCCCGCGGAGATCGGGATGGTCTTGATGACCTTGTCGTCCCGCATGACCTTCATCGTCTTCGTCTTGGCGTCGACGACGGAGACCTGGTTACGCCCGATCTTGAACTGGACCGTCTTCTGCTGAACGCCGGTGACGCCGTCCGCGCCCTCCACGCCGTCGAGGGACAGCTTCAGGGTGACGGTGGAGTTGCCCTTCCAGTAGTCCTCGGGGCGGAAGTCGATGCGGTTGTTGCCGAACCAGTGGCCGACGACCTCCTGGCCGCTGCTCGACGACACCTTGATGTTGGACTGAACGTCCTTCTTGTTCGTGATCGCCTTGTCGAAGTTGATCGACACCGGCATGCCCACGCCGACCGTGGAGCCGTCCTCGGGCGTGAAGTTCCCGATGAAGCTGTTCTTCGGGGAGACCGTCGTGAACTTCGAGTTCTCGTGGGCCTTGCGGCCCTCTGAGTCCACGGCCGTAGCGGTGATCTTGTACGTCTTGGCGCGGTCGAGCTGGGCGCTGGGCTTCCAGCTCTTCTTGTCGGCCGCTATCTGCCCCTCGACCGCGGTGCCGTCGTCGGTCGTCATGGTGACGTCCGTCAGAGAGCCCTTACTGACCTTGACCTTGGCCGCGTTGTTGATGCCCGCGTTGTCGGAGCCGTCCTTGGGCGCGATCTTGATATCGGCCTCGGAGGTCTTCTTGGCGGCTGCTTCGTCGACCTGGTTCTGGGACTCCTTGCCGCCGGCGCTGCTCTTGTCGCCGTCGTCGCTGCTACAGGCCGAGAGCACAAGGACGCCGCCGACCAGGGCGGACACGGCCGCAAGGCCCTTGCGCCGTCCGCGCCGCCGCCTACTGTCCGTCATCACACGCTTTCCCATCGTTGCTGAAATCCCCAACACGCCAAGAACGCCGGGAGTCCCCGTAATCCCGTACAACGTCCTGCCCGGTTCGTCCCGTTCCACTACCGCGGAAGATGTGGGGAACACCACGTCGTGCGATGCGCCGGTGACAGCCGTGCACCTCTGAGACGACGGAACCCCGGGCGGCGGTTGCCGTCCGGGGCTACGGGTTCCGTTTTTTCCGTCCGGTAGACGTATCAATTTCCGTCTACCGGCTAGAGCCCCCGGCCGCCGGTGCCGTCCCCATCCTCAACCTCGTCGTCCTCATCATCCTCGTCCCCCTCCCAGTCCGGTGAATCGGGGTCGTAGTCGATCTGCTCGCTGCTCCAGGAAGCCTGCGAGAGTTCCACCCCCGGCACCTGGCTGACCAGGTCGAACGGATCCACCAAATAGGCGAGCGCCTCGGCGTCGTCCTCCTTGACGGCCGTCTCGGCGTGCTGCCGCTCCTCGGCGGGCATGTGCTCGTCCTCCGCGATGCGGCGCAGGGCCGACGCCGACAGTTCGCCGGAGCCGTCGACCTCCACCACCAATTCGACGCGGAGCCGTACAAAGCGTGATGTCTCAGGTGTGCTCATGGGTCGGAGCGTACGACCCGGGGCCCCCGCGACTTTCCCGCGACCCGCGCCTTTCATTACCATCGCCCCACACGGCCAATTCGCCAGCGCCACAAGGGGGATCCGATTCCGTGTCCGCACGTCGATCGCTGTTGACCGCCACTGCCGCGGGGGCCCTTCTCGGCGCCCTGTGGTTCGTTCCCTCCGCGAACGCGACGGCGACGTTCAGACCACCACAGGCACCCGCACAGGCCCCCGACGCCCAGCAGGCCGTCCACACCGAGCAGCGCCGCGCGACGCTGCCCTCGGACGACACCGCCGACACCGCCGACAGCGCGGCGCCCGCGCAGAACCGCCTGGCGGACACGGGCGCCGGTGTCGACACGACGCCGTACCTCATCGGCGGGACGGCGTTCCTGGGCCTCGGAGCTGGGTTCGTCGCGTATTCGGTACGCCGGGAACGTCAGGGCCCGGCGTACTGAGCCGTCGAACGGGTGCCCCTGGCGGGTGACCCCGGCGCGTCCGCAACATGGTCGGGCGGCCGGGCGGCTAGGCATTGCGTCATGAGACTCGAATCCCGGCACAGCAGGAGCGGCGCCCCGCGCGCCCGCCATCTCCGTCTCGTCGGCGCCGTGTGCGCCGTCGTGGCCTCCGCGGCACTGGTGACAGGCTGCGGCGATGACAGCGGCAAGGCGTCGTCCGCGGCGACCTCGGAAGCGGCGAAGACCGTTCCGGAGGGGGAGGCCACCCCGTCCCCCTCGGGCAGCATGTCGCTCACGCAGGACCAGACGGAGCGCAAGGCTCTGCTCGGCGACACCAAGGTCACTTACGACAAGGCCGCCGCCACGGCGGTGGACAAGGTCTCGGGCGGCAAGCTCACCGACCTGGACCTCAAGAGCGCGAACGACGTCAAGGACGACGCCGACGATGACGACGACGCCATGAGCGCGAGTCCGAGTCCGAGTCCGAGTGCCAGCAGCGGCTCCGACGGCCCGCAGTGGGTCGCGAAGGTGACCGAGAAGGACGGGACCTCGCACACCGTCCACATCGACGCCGTCTCGGGCAAGGTGCTCAGCTCCGCGCCCGAGGGCGACCGGGACGCCGGCGACAAGAAGGAGACGGCCGACTGGCTCTCCCGCGTCAAGCAGACGCCGGAGCAGGCGGCCAAGACCGCCACGGACAAGACGAAGGGCACGGTCACCTCCGTCGGCCTCGACGACAACGACAGCGGCGACCTCGTCTGGTCCGTCGACGTCGTATCCAAGGACTGGAACAAGACCGACTTCGAGGTCGACGCGGTCAAGGGCGGCATCACCCACGAGCACGTGGACCGCGACTGACGTTCCGTCACCACGTAGACGCGGATACGGATACGGAAAGGGGGCGCCGTCACCAGGTGACGGCGCCCCCTTCGTCGTACGACGCGGTGTGGCTAGGCCAGCGGACCCGTAACCGGCTCGACCGCGTCGAGCAGCGCGCCGGAGCGGACGAACTCGTCCGCCGCCGCCAGGTCCGGGGCGAGGAAACGATCCGGCCCGGGGCCCTGGACGCCCGCCTTGCGGACGGCCTCGATGACCGCCTGCGTGGCCGGGGCCGGGGTGAGGCCCTCGCGGAGTTCGACCGCGCGCGTCGCCGCGTACAGCTCGATCGCGACGATGCGGGTGAGGTTGTCGACCGAGGTACGCAGCTTGCGGGCCGCGGACCAGCCCATCGAGACGTGGTCCTCCTGCATCGCGGAGGACGGGATCGAGTCGGCGGACGCCGGCACCGCGAGCCGCTTCATCTCGCTCACGAGGGCCGCCTGCGTGTACTGGGCGATCATCAGGCCCGAGTCCACGCCCGCGTCGTCCGCGAGGAAGGGCGGAAGGCCGTGCGAACGGTTCTTGTCGAGCAGCCGGTCCGTGCGGCGCTCGGAGATCGAGCCGAGGTCCGCGGCGGCGATCGCGAGGAAGTCCAGGACGTAGGCGACCGGGGCTCCGTGGAAGTTGCCGTTGGACTCGACGCGGCCGTCGGGCAGGACGACGGGGTTGTCGACGGCGGCGGCGAGCTCGCGCTCGGCGACGAGGCGCGCGTGCGCCATCGTGTCGCGCCCGGCGCCCGCGACCTGCGGTGCGCACCGCACCGAGTAGGCGTCCTGGACGCGCGGCGCGTCGTCCTGGTGGTGGCCGGTGAGGCCCGACCCCTTGAGTACCGCGAGCATGTTGGCGGCGGACGCCCCCTGGCCCGGGTGCGGGCGGATGGCGTGCAGCTCGGGGGCGAGGACCTTGGCGGTGCCGAGGAGCGCCTCCAGGGTGAGGGCGGCGGTGATGTCGGCGGACTTGTAGAGGGCGTCGAGGTCGGCGAGGGCCATGACCAGCATGCCGAGCATGCCGTCGGTGCCGTTCAGGAGGGCGAGGCCCTCCTTCTCGCGCAGCTCGACGGGGGTGATGCCGTGCGCGGCGAGCAGCTCGCCGGCCGGCTTCAGCTCTCCGTCCGGGCCTTCCGCGTCGCCCTCGCCCATGAGCGTGAGGGCGCAGTGGCTGAGCGGCGCGAGGTCTCCGGAGCAGCCGAGCGAGCCGTACTCGTGGACGACGGGCGTGATGCCCGCGTTGAGCACGTCGGCCATGGTCTGCGCGACCTCGGGGCGTACGCCGGTCCGGCCGGAGCAGACCGTCTTCAGCCGCAGGAACATCAGCGCGCGGACCACCTCGCGCTCCACGCGCGGGCCCATCCCCGCCGCGTGCGAGCGGACGATGTTGCGCTGCAGCTGGGCGCGCAGGTCCGGGCCGATGTGCCGGGTGGCGAGGGCGCCGAAGCCGGTCGATACGCCGTAGACGGGCTCGGGCTTGGCCGCGAGGGCGTCGACGATCTCGCGCGACGCGGCGAGGGCGGTCACGGCTTCCGCCGAAAGCTCGATGCGGGCGTTGCCGCGCGCGACGGCGACGACGTCCGCCGCGGTTGTCCCGGACGTCCCCAGGACCACGGTGTGCATATCCATATTCAGCAGCGTACGGACTGAATCGCCAAGTGTCACGGTCGAATACGAGCTGAGCCACTTACCCGGCGGTACGTCACAGGCACCCCGACAACACTCACCACCGACGCCGGGACACGCCACGCCCACTCAAGAGACCCGAACTCACACCCCCCGGGCCCCCAAAAGCCGAGAAAGCCACAGCCCCCGGGAGACGACACCTCACGCGACCCGCGGGCCCTCGCCCGCTTCCCTGAAGCCGAGGGAGGCGAGGGGCGCGGAGGAGCGGAAGCCGCGCTCGCCGCCCCGGGCACTCCCACCCGCATCCGCGAAAGCGGCGCCCCCCAGGAGACGACACCTCACGCCGACCCCCGAGACCCCCGCTCGCTCTCCCCGGCACCCCGAGACCCCCGCTCCCCCTCCCCAGCGCCGAAGGACCCCCGCTCGCCGCCACCCCGTGGCCCCGGCCCCCGCCCCCGGAAGCGGCGTCTCTCGCCCGACGGGCGGGAGGGCTCCGAGTTCGCGAGGCGTACCACCGGGTCGTCCGCGCCCTCGCGGCCCGCGACCACCGGCTTCACCGCGCGTGCCGCCTTCGCGCGGTACTGGGCCGCGTCCGCGAGGCGGAACAGGCGGCGGGCCGAGTGGACCTCGCCGATCGGGTCCTCCGTAGAAGCGACCCCGCACGCGACTCCGTCCCCCAGTTCCAACTCGGACGCCCGTACGCAGAGTTCGTCGGCGACCCGCACCACCTCGTCGGCCGAAGGACCCACCGAGAGCAGGCAGAACTCGTCCCCGCCGAGCCGCGCGGCGAGCGTCCCCGGCAGCATCGCCCCGCAGAGGGAGAGCACGGAACCGAAGCGTTCGAGAAGACGGTCGCCGACCGCGTGGCCCCGGGTGTCGTTGACCCGCTTGAGGCCGTTCACATCGCACACGACCAGGCTCACCACCGCCCCGTCCCTACGGTGCCGCTCCACCGCCTCCTCGAGGCGCAGATCCACCGCCCGCCGGTTGGCGAGGCCCGTCAGCGAGTCGGTGAAGGCGAGTCGGCGGGCCTCCTCAAGGCGCTCGGTCTGCGCGATGCCCGCCGCGACCACCGAAGCGAGCACCGTCGCGAAGTCCGCGTCCTTGCGGCCGAAGACCGGCGCCCCCACCGGACGCGCCACATAGAGCTCGCCCCACGCCCGCCCGTGCAGCACGATCGGCGCGACCACGCAGCACCCGCGGCCCCGCCTGCGCAGGGCGGCGACGCGCTGGTGGCAGTAGCCCGGAGCGGAGGCCTCCGCGGGCCCCGCCGCCGTCTCGACCCAGGCGTGCGGCTCGCCGCCGCCCGCCCAGCGCTCGTGCAGGAACTCGGTGATCTCGGGGAACTCGTTCACCGGATACGCCTCGCGCTCCGGGAACTCTTCCTCCCCATCGGCCCGTTCGCCCACGTTCACGAGCACCCTCAGCCGCCCGAGGTCCCGCTCCCAGACGGACAGGGCGGCGAAACTCCCGGACAGCGCACGGCACGCGCCGCGAGCAGCCGCCCGCCAGGACTCACGCGGAGTGTGCGCGGCAGCCATGCCCTGCGCCAGCACGACCACGGCCCGCAGCCGAACGTCCTCTCCCATCTCCCTAGGCTAGGAGATTTACGACATTTTGGACGTTTGGAACATCACTCAGCGTGTGGACACACCCCGCGGCTCAGCCCTCCGGCTCACTCTCCGGGCCACTTGGGCTTCCGCTTCTCGTTGAACGCCGCGACACCCTCCGCCCGGTCACCGGAGAAGGCCACCGAGCGCCAGGCCGCGTCCTCGACCTCAAGACCGGCACGCAGATCGAGCCCGTGACCGAGGCGCAGTGCACGCTTGGCGGCGCGCAGCCCGACGGGCGAGTTGGCGGCGATCCGCCCGGCGAGCGCGAGCGCTTCCGTACGGTCCTCGCCCTCGGTAACCAGCAGATCGACGAGCCCCAACTCCCGCGCCTCGGCCGCCTCCACGCGCCGCGCGGTGAAGATCAGCTCGGCGGCCCGCGCCGCACCCACCCGGCGCGGAAGCAGCTGCGTACCGCCACCGCCCGGAATCACGCCGACCGACACCTCGGGGAGCCCGACCACGGCGGTCGGGTCGGCGACGACCAGATCGCAGGCCAGCGCGAGCTCGAACCCGCCGCCGAGCGCGAAACCGTGCACGGCGGCGACGGTCGGCATGGGCAGTTCCAGTACGCCGGTGTAGGCGGCGCGCGCCGTGGGCCGCTGGCGCACCAACTCCGCGTCGGAGAAGGAATTGCGCTCCTTCAGGTCGGCGCCGACGCAGAAGGCCCGCCCGTGGGTGGAGGTCACGACCACGACGCGGGCGTCACGGTCCTCCGCGAGCGCGGCGCAGGCGGAGCCGATGGAGCGGGCCATGTCCGTGGACACGGCGTTCATGGCCCCCGGCCGGTCGAGGACGAGCTCGGCGACGTAGTCGTGCCGCCGGACGCTGACGAATTCCCCGAACCGCTGCTCGCCACCCATGACTTCCTCCACGTCTGGTTAACGCCCGTTACCGGGCCACCCTGCGGATCATGCCACCGCTGCGGGGCAAACGGGTGGGCGCGCGGGAAACTCCGCCGCGAGACGGCGGTCCGGAGAAAGAAACTCAGCCCCGCCGGGCAAGCAGCCAGGGCTCCACGACGCCGAGCCCTCGCACGGGTCGCTGCCACATCGGCTGCAGCGCAAAGCGGTAGGAGGGCGCCTCGGAGCCCTCCTTCTCGGCCAGCTCCGCGGCCTGTGCCGCCTCGGTCTCGGAGGCCGGCGCCTCCCCCGTACGCGTCAGCTCCTCGGCGAGCGCGCCGTCCACCAGGACGGCGTCACGAGGCGCTATCGACGTGAGGCGGCTCGCGAGATTCACCGTCGTACCGAATACGTCGCCCATCCGCGTCGTGACCGTGCCGAAGGCGATGCCCACGCGCAGCTCGGGCATCGTCTCGTCGTTGGCCATGGTCTCGATGAGCCGCAGGGCGATCTCCGCGGCCACGCCCGCGTTCTCGGCGGCGTACAGGACTTCGTCGCCCAGCGTCTTGATGAGGCGTCCGCCGTGCGCGGCGACAAGGTCGGCGGCGGTGGTCTCGAAGGCCTCGACGAGCTCGCCGAGCTCCTCTTCCTCCATGCGCCGGGTGAGCCGCGTGAAGCCGACGAGGTCGGCGAAGCCGACGGCGAGCCGCCGGTCGACCATTTCCTCGTCGTCCGCGGCCTGCACGACACGTCCGGTGGCGGCGGCGAGCTGGCGCCGCCACACATAGACGAGGAACTCCTCCAGCTCGGGCAGCAGCAGCTCTATCAGCGGATACGTGACCTCGGTCCGCGTCATGCCCGGCTCGGGCGGCTCCGTCAGACCCTCCAGGAAGGAGTCGATCTGCCATTCGGCCAGGCGGGCGGTGGTCTGCCCGGTCGACCGCGCCACCTGCACGGCCATCGCCTCGCTGAGCAGGCCCGCCTCCACGAGACCGGCGAGGCGGCGCAGGGCCAGGACGTCCGCCTCGGTCAGGGCCTTGGCCTGGCCGATGTCGGGAAAGCCCATGGCCCGCCAGAAGCGGGAGGCCAGCTCCATGGATACGCCGGCGCTGCGGGCCGCCTGGAACGGGGTGTAGCGGCGGTCCGCGCCGAGGATCAGCCCTTCGAGGCGCAGGGCGAGGGGGTCCTTCTCGGAATCCCCCGGCTTTTCGTCCCCGGAGTCCATGGAATCGAACGCGTCGACGGACCCGGTGGTACGCCCGGGCTCACCGTCTGGGCCGGGGGATGCACCCGCTCCGGAGCCGGTGTCGTCGACGGTCACTCCTGCTGCCCTTCCGATCTGCCGCGGTCAGGTATCGACCGGCGCCAACTTTACGGCAGGTGTGCCGCAGCTCACGCCTTACCTGGCGGGGCGCCTTGGACTGTGGGTCCCCTGTGGCCGCGCTGACGAACACACCTTTCCTCACCACCCGCCCGTTTGCCCCGCATCCTCACCTGAACGAACAAGCTTTCCCAGCCACCCACCCGTTCCCCCGCAACACCACCTCACCGAACAAACGGGCGGGCAGGCACCACGGAGCACGCCGACCACGGGAGGAAGCGCCCCGACACACCCGCAGCCGGCATCGAGACGTGAGGGGGTGTCCGGTTATTTCCGCCCGGAGCACGGCAAGCAGCGCACCGCACCCACCCGGCACCCGGCACCGGGCCCGCACCCAGCAAGCGCCCGCCCCCCAGCCCTCCCCCTAAAACCCCTAAATCCCCCGCAAATGCACAACATCCCCCGCCCCCACAGGCTCCTGCACCCCGTCCCCCGTAGCCAGCACCAGACGTCCGTCGCCGTCCACCGCCACCGCCTCCCCGATGATCGACCGATCACCCGGCAGCTCCGCGCGGACCTTGCGGCCGAGCGTCGCGCAGCCCGCCGCGTACGTCTCCTGGAGGCGGGAAGCCACCGGATCACCCTCGGCGGTGCGCCACTCCCCGTACCACTGCTCCAGAGAACGCAGCACGGCCCGCAGCACGGTGTCCCGGTCCGTGGTCGCCGCTCCGGCCAGCGCGAGCGACCCCGCGCCCGGTACCGGCAGCTCCTCCTCGCGCAGGGTCACGTTGATCCCGATGCCGACCACCACGCCCCCGCCGTCCGCGGGATCCGCGGGACCGGCCCGCTCGGCCAGGATCCCGCCCGCCTTGCGCTCCTCGCCCCCCACCGTCACGAGGAGGTCGTTCGGCCACTTCAGCGCCGTGTCCACCCCCGCCGCCCGCGAAATCCCCGTGGCGACGGCGACCCCGGTGAGCAGCGGCAGCCACCCCCACCGCTCGACCGGCACCGCGGCCCCCGGCTTCAGGAGCACGGAAAAGAAGAGCCCGGAGCGCGGGGGCGCGGACCAGCGGCGGTCCAGGCGGCCGCGGCCCGAGCTCTGTTCCTCGGCGACGAGGACCGCGCCCTCGGGCAGCTCGTCGGCGCGGGCAACCAGATCAGTGTTGGTCGACCCCGTCGCGGGCACCACGTCCAGAGAGGTCCACAGACCTCCCCGCACCAGTGCGCGCCGCAAAGACGCGGCGTTCAGGGGCGGCCGGTCGAGGTCGGACCAGCGGTTGCCCCCGGGGAGGTCGGCAGGGTCGTCTGAAGCATCTCGCGGCGTCATGCAAGCCACCTTAGGTGTGGTAAACGCCGCACTGCCTATCCGTATCGCCGCCGATACCCTACGAGTCAGTAGCAAGCGATCACCAGCAGCCACAGTGCTGCCGAATCGCATCCGCAGTACTGCGAAACCGCAGCCACGAACACCGCAGCAAACAGCCGCAAGCCGCCAGTCGCCCCTTTGAGCAGGCAGGGAGCCGCATCCCTATGTCCGAGCCGGAAGAGCCCAACGTGCCCGTGCCAAGCGCCGCAAGCGATACCCCCGCCACCCCCGACTCAGGTGACGCCGGCATCGACATCCATACGACTGCGGGCAAGCTCGCTGATCTGCAGCGCCGCATCGAGGAGGCCAAGCACGCCGGTTCGGCCCGCGCGGTCGAGAAGCAGCACGCCAAGGGCAAGCTGACGGCGCGTGAGCGCATCGATCTGCTCCTGGACGAGCACTCCTTCATCGAGTTCGACGAGTTCGCCCAGCACCGCTCGACCGACTTCGGCCTGGAGTCCAACCGCCCCTACGGCGACGGCGTCGTGACCGGTTACGGCACCGTCGACGGCCGCCCCGTGGCCGTGTTCTCGCAGGACTTCACCGTCTTCGGCGGCGCCCTGGGCGAGGTCTTCGGCCAGAAGATCGTCAAGGTCATGGACTTCGCCCTGAAGACCGGCTGCCCGGTCATCGGCATCAACGACTCCGGCGGCGCCCGCATCCAGGAGGGCGTCATGGCCCTCGGGATGTACGGGGAGATCTTCCGCCGGAACACGCACGCGTCCGGCGTGATCCCGCAGATCTCGCTCGTCGTCGGTCCGTGCGCGGGCGGCGCCGTCTACTCCCCCGCGATCACCGACTTCACCGTCATGGTCGACCAGACGTCGCACATGTTCATCACAGGGCCCGACGTCATCAAGACGGTCACCGGCGAGGACGTCGGCTTCGAGGAGCTGGGAGGTGCCCGCACCCACAACAGCACCTCCGGTGTCGCGCACCACATGGCGGGCGACGAGAAGGACGCGATCGAGTACGTCAAGTCCCTCCTCTCCTACCTGCCTTCGAACAACCTCAGCGAGCCGCCCGCCTTCCCCGAGGAGGCGGACCTGGAGCTGACGGACGAGGACCGCGAACTCGACACCCTCATCCCGGACAGCGCCAACCAGCCGTACGACATGCACTCGGTGATCGAGCACGTCCTGGACGACGCCGAGTTCTTCGAGACGCAGCCGCTGTTCGCGCCGAACATCGTCACCGGCTTCGGCCGCATCGAGGGCCGCCCGGTGGGCATCGTCGCCAACCAGCCGACGCAGTTCGCCGGTTGCCTGAACATCGACGCCTCCGAGAAGGGCGCCCGCTTCGTCCGCACCTGCGACGCGTTCAACGTCCCGGTCATCACCTTCGTGGACGTGCCCGGCTTCCTGCCGGGCGTCGAGCAGGAGCACACCGGCATCATCCGCCGCGGCGCCAAGCTGATCTACGCCTACGCGGAGGCGACGGTCCCGCTGATCACCGTCATCACCCGCAAGGCGTTCGGCGGCGCGTACGACGTCATGGGCTCCAAGCACCTGGGCGCCGACCTCAACCTGGCCTGGCCGACCGCGCAGATCGCGGTGATGGGCGCGCAGGGCGCGGTGAACATCCTGCACCGCAAGACGATCGCGGCGGCCGAGGCCACCGGCGACGTCGAGGCGACCAGGGCCCGCCTGATCCAGGAGTACGAGGACCGCCTCCTCAACCCGTACACGGCCGCCGAGCGCGGTTACATCGACGCCGTGATCATGCCGTCGGAGACCCGCGCCCATCTGGTGCGGGGCCTGCGTCAGCTGCGTACGAAGCGGGAATCCCTTCCCCCGAAGAAGCACGGCAACATCCCCCTCTAGACCGCGCCCAGACCGCGCAGACCGCGCTGCGGGCAGTCCGCGCCGCAGCGAGGAGAACGAGGAGTCCGTTCATGATCAAGGTCGTACGGGGCAACCCCACCCCGGAGGAGCTGGCCGCCGCCCTCGCGGTGGTCCAGGCGCGCGCTGCGGCGGTGGCGAACCAGCCGTCCGGCGCGCCCGCGGTGCTCGACGCCTGGGCGGACCCCGCCCGCGTGGCCCGCGACCGCCTGCCCGCGCCGGGCCCGACGGCGTGGGGCCGCACCTACTGGCCCGGCTAGGCGGACCGGGGAGACCCGGAATGAGTGTCACGGTCCGGGGCGCCTGAGTACGCGTACTCAGGCGCCCCGCCGTCGCCGCGCGCAGTATCGGTCTCATGCTGTGGTCCGACCCGGAGAACAACCCGCCCAAGGACATGCGGGACATGCAGGCGAAGATGCGCCGCGCCGGCCTCGTCCTCGCCCTGGCGATGGTCGTGGCGATGTTCGTCCTCGGCATGCACTGAGGCTCACCATGCACTGAGACTCACCGGCTGAGGCACCGGCCGAAGCTCGCTACGCTGACCGCATGAGTGATCAGCCCCGCCGTCTCGTCCTCGCCTCCAAGTCCCCCGCCCGGCTCGGTCTGCTCCGGCAGGCCGGTCTCGCCCCCGAGGTCATCGTCAGCGGGGTCGACGAGGACGCGATCTCCGCACCCACCCCCGCCGAACTCGCCGTCGCCCTGGCCGAGGCCAAGGCGTCGGTCGTCTCCGCGCGCCCGGACGCCAAGGGCGCCCTGGTCGTCGGCTGCGACTCGGTCCTCGAACTGGACGGACAGGCGCTGGGCAAGCCCACCGACGCCGAGGAGGCCACCGCCCGCTGGAAGTCCATGCGCGGCCGCGCGGGCATCCTGCAGACCGGCCACTGCGTGTACGACACCGTGGCCGGACGCCATGTGTCGGCGCTCGCCTCGACCGTCGTCCGTTTCGGCGACCCCTCGGACGCGGAGGTCGCCGCGTACGTGGCGAGCGGTGAACCCCTGCACGTGGCGGGCGCGTTCACGCTCGACGGCCTCTCGGCCCCCTTCATCGACTCGATCGAGGGCGACCACGGCAACGTCATCGGCCTCTCGCTGCCGCTGCTCCGCCGCCTGCTCGGCGAACTCGGCGTCGGCATCACGGAGTTGTGGGCCAAGTAGTCAGGACCGCTCAGAGGAGGTCTCAGGCGAGGTCTCAGGCGGGCTGCGGGGCGCCGTTCTCCGGCGCGCCGCCGGCCTGCGGCTCGTCGGAGACCTCGGCGGGCCTCTTGTCGTACGCCACCAGCGTCAGGACGATCAGGCCGAGCACGACCATCATGAAGGCGAAGGCGGGCCAGCCCACCAGGCCGACCGAGAACGCCCCGAGCAGGCCGTGCACCACGGCGGCGCTGATCAGGAGCAGCCGGCCGAGGCGGCCCGGCGCGCGGTCGCGGATCGCCGAGAGCGCCATGACGACGCCGCACAGCGCGAGGTAGAGGCCGAAGACGCCGCCCGCGATCCACGTCGACACGGACATCGCGTGCGGGTCGAGCCCGGCGAGCGACATGTCCTGCTTGTTCACGACGAGCCCCAGGAACCAGTTGAGCAACGCGATGCCCACCGCCTCCGCCAAGAGCACGATCGCGCCCACCCAGGCCACCGGTCTACGCGCCACGGCGCCCACCCTCTTCCGCTGTTACCGCTAGTACGTGCCAGACATCGCGAACGCTACTAACGGGTAAACCGAGGGACAAGGGCTCTGCGGCAAGCAAAGAATCATTGGGCCATTCGTAGGGACTCCACAAAGAATGCCCCTGTGCCGCAGCGCGCTCTCACAGAGACCTTGACCACATCGGCGCGTTAGTCTGCCCACAAGGGACCCTGCGTACCGTGGTGCGACAAGGGATTTCGCGGACGGGCAGGCCCCGGATCACGCTCCGTGTGGGCAAGCTCACCATTGGGGACGGGTCGAAAGGTCGTGTCGGCAGTCCCTAAACTCGGCTTGTTTCAAGGAGGGAGCCATCGTGCGCAAGGTGCTCATCGCCAACCGTGGCGAAATCGCTGTCCGCGTTGCTCGGGCATGCCGGGATGCAGGGATCGCGAGCGTAGCCGTCTACGCAGATCCTGACCGGGATGCGCTGCATGTACGCGCGGCAGATGAGGCGTTCGCCCTGGGCGGTGACACTCCGGCCACCAGCTACCTGGACATTTCCAAGGTGCTGGCCGCGGCCAAGGACGCGGGGGCGGATGCGATCCACCCCGGATACGGCTTCCTTTCGGAGAACGCCGACTTCGCCCAGGCCGTACTGGACGCCGATCTGATCTGGATCGGCCCGCCGCCGCAGGCCATCCGTGACCTGGGCGACAAGGTCGCCGCCCGGCACATCGCGCAGCGCGCGGGTGCCCCGCTGGTGGCCGGTACGCCGGACCCCGTCAGCGGCTCCGACGAGGTCGTGGCCTTCGCCGAGGAGCACGGCCTGCCGATCGCGATCAAGGCCGCCTTCGGTGGCGGCGGACGCGGTCTGAAGGTCGCGAGGACCCTCGAAGAGGTCCCCGAGCTCTACGACTCCGCCGTGCGCGAGGCCGTCGCGGCCTTCGGTCGCGGCGAGTGCTTCGTGGAGCGCTACCTGGACAAGCCGCGGCATGTGGAGACGCAGTGCCTGGCCGACCAGCACGGCAACGTGGTCGTGGTGTCCACCCGTGACTGTTCGCTGCAGCGCCGCCACCAGAAGCTGGTGGAGGAGGCCCCCGCGCCGTTCCTGAGCGAGGCGCAGAACGCCGAGCTGTACGCGGCGTCCAAGGCGATCCTCAAGGAGGCCGGCTATGTGGGCGCCGGCACCGTGGAGTTCCTGGTCGGCACCGACGGCACGATCTCCTTCCTGGAGGTCAACACCCGTCTGCAGGTGGAGCACCCGGTCACCGAAGAGGTCACCGGCCTGGACCTGGTCCGCGAGATGTTCCGCATCGCCGACGGCGAGGAGCTCGGTTACGGAGACCCCCAGATGCGGGGCCACTCCTTCGAGTTCCGCATCAACGGCGAGGACCCCGGCCGCGGCTTCCTGCCCGCGCCCGGCACGGTGACCCTCTTCGACCCGCCCTCGGGTCCCGGCGTGCGCCTGGACGCGGGCGTCGAGTCCGGCTCGGTGATCGGCCCGGCCTGGGACTCGCTCCTGGCCAAGCTGATCGTCACCGGCGCGACGCGTCAGCAGGCCCTGCAGCGGGCCGCCCGCGCCCTGGAGGAGTTCACCGTGGAGGGCATGGCCACCGCCATCCCCTTCCACCGCGCGGTCGTCAGGGACCCGGCCTTCGCCCCCGAACTGACCGGCTCCGCCGACCCGTTCACGGTCCACACCCGGTGGATCGAGACCGAGTTCGTCAACGAGATCCCGGCGTTCGCCGCTCCGGCCGACGCCGAGACGGACGAGGAGCCGGGCCGCGAGACGGTGGTCGTCGAGGTCGGCGGCAAGCGCCTTGAGGTCTCGCTGCCCTCCTCGCTCGGCATGACCATCGCCCGCACGGCCGCCGCGGGCGGCGCCCGCCCCAAGCGGCGCGCGGCGAAGAAGTCCGGCCCCGCGGCCTCCGGCGACACCCTGGCCTCGCCCATGCAGGGCACGATCGTCAAGGTCGCGGTCGAGGAGGGCCAGGAGGTCAAGGAGGGCGACCTGGTCGTCGTCCTGGAGGCCATGAAGATGGAACAACCCCTCAACGCCCACCGCTCGGGCACCATCAAGGGCCTCACGGCGGAGATGGGCGCGAGCCTGACCTCCGGCGCGGTCATCTGCGAGATCAAGGACTGACCGCAGAGCAGCACTCGTTACTGGCCGGGCTGGAGCATCCAGCCCGGCCAGTAAGGTCTCAGCCCGTCATGGGGGTCCCCCTGCTCTTTAAGAGCTTGGGGGAGTTTGAGGACGAACTCGGCGGAGCCGGTGATCGACGGTTCGCAAGCTTCGGGCAGACTTGAGGCACGTCCAGGGAGGCCCGCATGGCAGAGAGCCCGCAAAAGCGCCCCCGCTCGAAAAGAGCGGACGCGCGCCGCAACTACGACCGGCTCCTCGCAGAGGCCCGCACCGCCTTCGCGGAACACGGCACGGACGCCTCCCTTGAGGACATCGCCCGCCACGCGAACGTAGGCATCGGCACCCTCTACCGCCACTTCCCCAACCGCCACGCCCTGATGAGCGCCGTCTTCGAAGAGGCGGTGAGTGATCTCCTGGACCGCTCCCGCGCGCTCCTCGAAGATCCGCAGCCCTGCTCGGCCCTGGTGACGTGGCTGCGCGCCATCATCACTCATGCGGGTGAGTACCGCGGGCTCTCCCGCGCCCTCATGTCGGCGTCGCACGACGACAGTTCGGCACTCTCCCGGTGCAGCAGGCCGATGCGCGAGGCGGGCACGGCCCTGCTCGTGCGGGCACAGCAGGCAGGCGCCGTGCGCCACGGCGTCTCGATCGGCGACCTCATGCAGCTGACCAACGCGATCGCGCTGGCCGCCGAAGAGACCCCCGACGAGCCGGAGTTGGCGGACCGCCTCCTGATGCTGACCCTGCGCGGCCTGAAGCCGGAAGGATCGGCACCCGACGAGCCCGGCACGAGCCGGGCGGCCGGTTCAGCGGCGGCGTAGATCCACTTCGGAATCCACTTCCGGACCCGGTTCAGGATCCGGTTCAGCGGCGGCGTAGATCCGCCACCCGCGCGGCGCGCTCCCCGGGCTGCTGCTCCCCGAGCACCGCACTGCGCAACTGCGCACCGGGTCCCGCCCCGTGACCGCCGTGGTTACGGCGCTGACCCGGCAGTGGCACGTCCCGGCGCGGCTGCCGCGCCGGGACGGAATCCACCCCTGGTCCGGAGTTGGAGTTCGCGCTCCCGCCCGCGACCGCGATCTGCACACCCTGGTCAGCCAGGGCCTGCAGCTCGGTGGCCGCACGGTCGTCGTGCGTGGGCGGTTCGTCCGTGACCAGGCGGGTGATGACGTCCGTCGGCACCGTCTGGAACATCGTGTCGGTACCGAGCTTGGTGTGGTCCGCGAGGACCACGACCTCGGCGGCCGCCTGGACGAGCGCACGGTCCACGCTCGCGGAGAGCATGTTGGACGTGGAGAGGCCGCGCTCGGCGGTCAGACCACTGCCCGACAGGAAGGCGCGCGAGACCCGCAGACCCTGCAGGGACTGTTCGGCCCCGCTGCCCACGAGTGCGTAGTTGGAACCGCGCAGGGTGCCGCCGGTCATGACGACCTCGACGCGGTTGGCATGAGCCAGGGCCTGTGCCACCAAGAGGGAGTTGGTGACGACGGTCAGACCGGGCACCCGCGCGAGCCGTCGGGCCAGCTCCTGCGTGGTCGTACCCGCCCCGACGACGATGGCTTCGCCTTCTTCGACGAGTCCCGCCGCGAGATCGGCGATAGCCGTCTTCTCGGCGGTCGCGAGATGTGATTTCTGCGGAAAGCCGGACTCCCGCGTGAATCCGCCCGGCAATACCGCACCGCCATGTCGGCGGTCGAGGAGTCCTTCTGCCTCCAGCGCGCGCACGTCCCGCCGTACGGTCACTTCGGAGGTCTGGACGACGCGGGCGAGCTCCCGGAGCGATACAGCTCCGTTGGCCCGCACCATTTCGAGGATCAATTGGCGACGTTCTGCAGCGAACACGAAACTGACAGTAACCCCAACGACCGTCTGCTTTCAGCAGTTTGCGCCGAATTACAGAAGTTGTTCGCACAGCTGGGTGGGAAGTGGTATAGGCGCCTACTCACCCCGACTATGCCGGGCGAATGGGCGACAACAGCCCGTGACCTGCGCGGAGTTACTACCCCGCCGGAACCCCGATCATTCGGCGTTCAACCGACGATCAGTTCGCGATCAGGCTTCGCCCGCCGACTTACGCGTGTGAAGTTGACGTGCGACCTCGGCGATCGAGCCCGAAAGGGATGGATACACGGTGAACGCGTTCGCGATCTGCTCGACGGTCAGATTGTTGTCGACCGCGATCGAGATGGGGTGGATCAGTTCCGAAGCGCGCGGCGCGACGACCACACCGCCCACCACGATGCCCGTACCGGGACGGCAGAAGATCTTGACGAAGCCGTCGCGGATGCCCTGCATCTTCGCGCGCGGGTTGCGCAGGAGCGGCAGTTTGACGACGCGGGCGTCGATCTTGCCGCTGTCGACGTCGGACTGGCTGTAGCCGACGGTCGCGATCTCGGGGTCGGTGAAGACGTTCGACGACACCGTCTTCAGGTTCAGCGGCTGCACCGCATCGCCCAGGAAGTGGTACATCGCGATGCGCCCCTGCATGGCGGCGACGGAGGCGAGGGCGAAGATCCCGGTGACGTCACCGGCGGCGTACACACCGGGGGCGGACGTGCGCGAGACCTTGTCGGTCCAGATGTGCCCGGAGTCCTTGAGCCTGACCCCGGCCTCCTCCAGACCCATGCCGCTGCTGTTCGGGATGGCGCCCACGGCCATCAGACAGTGCGTACCGGAGATGACACGGCCGTCGTCGAGCGTCACCTCGACGCGGTCGCCCACCCGCTTGGCGGAGGCGGCGCGCGAGCGCGACATGACGTTCATGCCGCGACGCCGGAAGACGTCTTCGAGGACGGCGGCGGCGTCCGGGTCCTCGCCGGGCAGCACGCGATCACGACTGGATACGAGCGTGACGTTGGACCCGAGCGCCTGATAGGCACCGGCGAATTCGGCACCGGTGACACCGGATCCGACCACGATGAGTTCTTCGGGGAGCTCGTCCAGGTCGTACACCTGGGTCCAGTTCAGGATCCGCTCGCCGTCGGGCAGCGCGTCGGGGACCTCGCGCGGGTGACCGCCGGTGGCGATCAGGACGGCGTCGGCGACCAGGGTCTCCTCGGTCCCGTCGGCCGCGCGCACGACGACCTTGCGCGAACCGTCGGTGTCCTGCTGGCCCTCCAGGCGGCCACGGCCGCGCAGCACGCGCGCGCCCGCACGCGTGACGGACGCGGTGATGTCGTGGGACTGCGCGAGCGCGAGGCGCTTCACACGCCGGTTGACCTTGCCGAGGTCGACGCCGACCACGCGCGCGGGAGTGTCGATGTGCGGGGTGTCGTCCGCGACGATGATGCCGAGCTCCTCGTACGAGGA
This sequence comes from Streptomyces sp. NPDC055189, assembly GCF_053606765.1. Classification (NCBI taxonomy): domain Bacteria; kingdom Bacillati; phylum Actinomycetota; class Actinomycetes; order Kitasatosporales; family Streptomycetaceae; genus Streptomyces; species Streptomyces sp. NPDC055189. The sequence goes on along the minus strand of NZ_JBSGSG010000012.1, from coordinate 123,517 downwards.
GTCGAAGCTGGTCATCACCTCGGCCGTGGCGATCAGAGTCTTCGACGGGACGCAGTCGGTGAGCACCGACGCCCCGCCAAGACCGTCGCAATCGACGACGGTCACCTCCGCGCCGAGCTGGGCGGCAACGAGTGCCGCCTCGTATCCGCCGGGTCCGCCGCCAATGATCACGATCCGAGTCACGTACTCCATTGTCCCGCACGCTTCAAGGTGCTTCGCCCCCGGGGGCGCCATCCGGGCCGATCCGGGCCGTTCTTCCTACAAGAAGGGCACTTCCGTTGCCGGAGGGACGCACGCGTCACCTGCCGTACCCTCGACCACATGTCGCTCTACGCCGCGTACGCCGGCAATCTGGATCCGCGGCTCATGTCCCGCCGCGCCCCGCACTCGCCGCTGCGCCAGACCGGCTGGCTGAACGGCTGGCGGCTGACGTTCGGCGGGGAGCACATGGGGTGGGAGGGCGCCCTCGCCACGATCGTCGAGGCGCCTCGTTCGCAGGTCTTCGTGACCCTGTACGACGTCGCCCCCATGGACGAGGACTCCATGGACCGGTGGGAGGGCGTGGGGCTCGACATCTACCGCCGGATGCGGGTGCGCGTGCACACGCTCGACGGCGAGGAACCGGCCTGGGTGTACGTCCTCAACGGATACGAGGGCGGCCTGCCGTCCGCGCGCTATCTCGGGGAGCTGGCCGACGCGGCGGAGACCGCGGGCGCACCTCACGACTATGTGATGGAGCTCCGCAAGCGCCCCTGCTAGGCGCACCTGCCCCCTCGCTCCGGGGCTCTCGTCGGAAACGACAAGACAACGATCCGAATCCCGTGAGCATCGTCATCTACGCGCGTAGGGCGCGAGCGGCTACTCTCATCCGCGTGAACGCTTCAGTTATTCCGGACGACATCCAGGGCGACCCCTACGCCGCCGCCGACGCCGCCGCCGCGCGCCTGCGTGAGCTGACGGGCGCCGAGACCCACGACGTAGCCCTTGTGATGGGCTCCGGCTGGGCGCCGGCGGTGGACGCACTCGGCGTGCCCGACGCCGAGTTCCCCGTCACCGAGCTGCCCGGCTTCCCGCCGCCGGCGGTGGAGGGCCACGGCGGCCGCATCCGCTCCTTCAAGGTCGGTGACAAGCGCGCCCTGGTCTTCCTGGGCCGCACCCACTACTACGAGGGCCGTGGCGTGGCCGCCGTCTCGCACGGCGTGCGCACCGCGGTGGCCGCCGGCTGCAAGACGATCGTGCTGACGAACGGCTGCGGCGGCCTGCGCGAGGGCATGCGCCCCGGCCAGCCGGTCCTGATCAGCGATCACCTCAACCTGACGGCCACGTCGCCGATCGTCGGCGCGAACTTCGTCGACCTCACCGACCTGTACTCCCCGCGCCTGCGCGCCCTCTGCAAGGAGGTCGACCCCTCCCTCGAAGAGGGCGTCTACGCGCAGTTCCCCGGCCCGCACTACGAGACTCCGGCCGAGGTCCGCATGGCCCGCACCATCGGTGCGGACCTGGTAGGCATGTCGACGGTCCTCGAAGCGATCGCCGCGCGCGAGGCGGGCGCGGAGGTGCTCGGCATCTCCCTCGTCACGAACCTCGCCGCGGGCATGACGGGCGAGCCCCTGAACCACGAAGAGGTCCTCCAGGCGGGCCGCGACAGCGCTACCCGTATGGGGGAGCTGCTCGGCCGGGTGCTGGGCCGGATCTGATTTTTCCGGGCGGGGGCGCCTTGCCTGGCGGGGCGCCTTGCCCGGCGGGGCGCCTTGCCCGGCGGGGCGCCTTGCCCGGCGGGGCGCCTTGCCCGGCGGGGCGCCTTGCCTGGCGGGGCGCCTTAGCTGACGGGGGCCTGCCTGGCGGGGCCGCCGCGCTCTTTGCCTTGGCGCCCTGCGGTGCCCATTGCCGCACAGGCTTTCCCGCCCACCCGCCCGTTTACCCCGCATCACCGGCCGAGCGCACAAGCCCTTGTCGACGCGGGGTAATCGGGTGGGTGGGCGGGGAACACCCGCCGCGAAGCGGCGGGACAAGAACCCCTCACCGTCACGGGGTAATCGGGTGGGTGGGCGGGAGATATCCGTCGCGAAGCGGCGGCACAGGCAGTCCCACCCCGACGCGGGGTAATCAGGCGAGTGGGTAGGAGACATCCGCCGCGAAGCGGCGGGACAGAAACACCCGCCAGGCCCCTGCCAAGGAACCGCATACGAGAGGCTGAAGACACGTGCCGGACGACTCTGAACTCATCGCGCTGGCCCAGGCGTGGCTGGCCGAGGACCCGGATCCCGAGACCCGCGAGGAACTCGCCAAGCTCATCGACACCGGGGACACCGAAGAGCTGGCCGCCCGCTTCAGCGGCACCCTCCAGTTCGGCACCGCGGGCCTGCGCGGCGAGCTCGGCGCGGGCCCCATGCGCATGAACCGCTCCGTGGTCATCCGAGCCGCCGCGGGCCTCGCCGCGTACCTCAAGGCGCAGGGCCAGACCGGCGGTCTCGTCGTCATCGGCTACGACGCCCGCCACAAGTCCACGGACTTCGCGCGCGACACCGCGGCCGTGATGACCGGCGCGGGCCTGCGGGCCGCCGTTCTCCCCCGCCCGCTCCCCACCCCCGTACTCGCCTTCGCCATAAGGCACCTCGGGGCCGTCGCCGGCGTAGAGGTGACGGCGAGCCACAACCCCCCGCGCGACAACGGCTACAAGGTCTACCTGGGCGACGGCTCGCAGATCGTGCCGCCCGCGGACGCGGAGATCGCCGCGCAGATCGACGCGGTCGCCTCGCTGAACGACGTGCCCCGCCCGGAGTCCGGCTGGGAGACCCTCGCGGACGACGTCCTGGACGCCTACCTGGCCCGCACGGACGCCGTCCTGGCCCCCGGCTCCCCCCGGACGGCCCGCACGGTCTACACGGCGATGCACGGCGTCGGCAAGGACACCCTGCTCGCGGCGTTCGACCGGGCCGGCTTCCCCGTGCCCGCCCTCGTCGCCGAGCAGGCGGAGCCCGACCCGGACTTCCCGACGGTCGCGTTCCCCAACCCGGAGGAGCCGGGCGCGATGGACCTGGCCTTCGCGAAGGCCCGCGAGACGGACCCGGACCTGATCATCGCCAACGACCCGGACGCGGACCGCTGTGCCGCCGCGGTCAAGGACGGCGCCGACTGGCGCATGCTCCGGGGCGACGAGGTCGGCGCGCTCCTCGCGGCGCACCTCGTGCGCAGGGGCGCCCGCGGCACGTTCGCCGAGTCGATCGTGTCCTCCTCCCTCCTGGGCCGCATCGCCGAGAAGGCGGGCCTCGCGTACGAGGAGACCCTCACCGGCTTCAAGTGGATCGCCCGCGTCGACGACCTGCGCTACGGATACGAAGAAGCCCTCGGCTACTGCGTGGACCCCGAAGGCGTACGCGACAAGGACGGCATCACGGCGGCGCTGCTCCTCACGGAGCTCGCGTCCGAGCTCAAGGCTGAGTCCGATAGCGGCTCCGCCGCGGGGGGCCGCACGCTCCTCGACCTCCTGGACGACCTCGCCGTGGAGCACGGGCTGCACGCCACCGACCAGCTGTCCGTCCGCGTGGAGGACCTCTCCCTGATCGCCGACGCGATGCGCCGCCTGCGCGAGCAGCCGCCCACGGCGCTCGCGGACCTGCCCGTGACGAAGGCCGAGGACCTGACGCGGGGCACGGACAAGCTGCCGCCCACGGACGGCCTGCGCTACACGCTCGACGGGGCCCGCGTCATCGTCCGCCCGAGCGGCACGGAGCCGAAGCTCAAGTGCTACCTGGAGGTCGTGGTCCCGGTGGCGGCCAAGGCCGACCTGCCCGCCGCCCGCGCCAGGGCGGCGGACCTCCTCGCGGCGATCAAGCGCGACCTGTCCGCGGCCGCGGGCATCTAGCGGTCTCCTGAGGCGGGTGGCCCGGCAGGGCCACCCCTTCGAGTGGTTGTGACGGCGCGGCTGCCGCAGTGATCCGGTGCGCTGCCGGTCCCCCGGGAAGGGTGACCGGCAGCGCACGATCACGTTCCGGGAGCTGCCGCAGTGCCGTACGGACCGACCCCAGAGACCTCGGCCGCAGCGGCCCCCGCCGCCGCGCCCCGGATCGTTTCCCCGTCCCGCCGCCCCACCCCGAAGCGGCGCTCCCCTCTGCGCCACGCCTCGCCCGCGCTCCTCGCGTACGCCGCCGTACGTCTCTTCGGTGCCGTGGTCTTCGCGCTCTGGGCCCGCAGGGAGCACCGGGACGTCTGGCACCTCCTCGCGGAGTCGTGGGACTGCGACTGGTACCTGAAGATCGCCGACCAGGGTTACGCGCACACCCTGGGCACGCAGATCGACGCGAACAACCTCGCGTTCTTCCCCCTGCATCCCCTGCTCATCAGGGCGGGCAGCGTGATCGTGCCGGAGCCGCGCGGGGCGGTGGGGCTCACGGTCTCCGTCGCCTGCTCGTTCCTCGCGGCGTGGGGGATCTTCGTGGTGGGCGACCATCTGTACGGACGCCGGGCCGGCGTCCTGCTCGCGGCGCTCTGGGGCTCACTGCCCGTCGCCCTCGTGCAGTGGATGGGCTATACGGAGTCGCTCTTCACGGCGCTCACCGCGTGGGCGCTGTACGCCTCGCTCACCGGGCGCTGGATCTGGGCGGGCACGCTGGCCGCGCTCGCGGGCCTGACACGCCCCACGGGGGTCGCGCTCGCGGCTGCGGTCTCCCTGACGGCGCTGCTCACGCTGTGGCGCCGGGGAAGGGGTCGCCGTTTCGCGGTACGCGTCCTCGCGGGTGCCCTGCTCGCCCCGCTCGGCTGGCTCTCGTACGTCGTCTGGGTCGGGTTCCGGCTTGGCCGCTGGGACGGCTACTTCGCCGTGCAGAAGCTGTGGCGCAACGAGTGGGACGGCGGGGCGGGCACCCTGCGGACCGTCTTCGACCTGCTGTCGGTCGAGCGTCCGCAACTGTTCCTGATGATGGTGACGGCGACCCTGCTGGGCTCGGTGGCGCTGTTCGTCCTGTCGGCGGCCGACCGCCAGCCGCTGCCGCTGCTGCTCTTCACGGGCCTGTTGCTGCTGATCGTCCTAGGCAGCAAGGGCGTCTACTTCCCGCGCGCCCGCTTCCTGCTCCCCGCGTTCCCCCTGCTGCTGCCGCTCGCGGCAGCCCTGGCACGGGCGCGCACGCACGTCACCGTCACGGTGATGCTGGGGGCGGCGCTGACGTCAGCGGCCTTCGGCGGCCACATGCTGCTGGCCTGGCACGGGCCGCCGTGAGCCGCCGGACGCTCCCCGCGCTGCCCGTGCTCCCCGCACTGCCCTAGCCGACGGCGAGCAGCACCGCGAGCAGTACCGCTCCCGCGACGGCCGGGGCGATGACCTCGTAGCCCCAGCGCACGGCGGGCTCGCCCTGCGCGGACTCCGCACCGGCGCGCTGCTCGGAGAGTTCGCGCAGGTCGTCCATGATCTGGTCGCCGGCCGAGCGCAGGGACTCCGACCGAGGGGGGCGCCGCGGGTCCAGGACGCTCGGATCACCGGCCGCCGCCCCCTGCGACTTCCGCCTTGCGACCTTCTTGCGTCCGCGCAGGGAGACCGGGATGGCCCAGAGCTGGTACTTGGTGCCCGACTGGGTGAAGACCTCGTTCGAGTACCCGGAGCGCAGCCCCGAGACGGACGCCCACGGCAGCGTGATGGTCCGGAAGGGGTTGCGGATGCGGAGCCGGTCGTCGTTGGCGTACACGGCGGGGCGCACGGTGAAGGCGACGACGAGCGGCACCGCCAGGAGCAGTCCGGCGAGCGCGAGCCACGGGGTGCGGCCCTCGCCACGGATCATCGCGTCGATGCCGAGCCAGCCGCCGAGGGCGAGCAGCAGGACGCCTCCGGCGATACCGCCGGACGACCGGAAGGTCCGGTCCTTGTACTCGGGCTCCGCGACAGGGGGCTGGGGGTCGGTCATACCTCTGATTCTGCCTGAGGTCGGGCGCCGGGCCGCCGCCGGTCCTGCCGTACCCCCTCGACCTCTCGTGCGACCCGCCCCCTGTACAGCCGCTACGCGCGTAGATATGCTCCCCTCGTGACCATGCCCCATGCATCCGCCCCCATCGCACACGCGCTGACGGACGCCACAGCGTCGGACAGCACGCTGCGCCGCTTCCTCCACGGGCTGCCCGGCGTCGACACGGTCGGCCTTGAGGCGCGCGCCTCTGCCCTCGGCACCCGTTCGATCAAGACGACGGCGAAGGCGTACGCCATCGATCTCGCCATCTCGATGATCGACCTGACGACGCTGGAGGGCGCCGACACCCCGGGCAAGGTCCGGGCGCTCGGCGCGAAGGCCGTGAACCCCGATCCGACCGACCGCGGCACCCCGAGGACCGCCGCGGTCTGCGTCTATCCGGACATGGTGGCCACCGCCAAGGAGACCGTCGGCGACAGCGGCGTCAAGGTCGCCTCGGTCGCGACCGCCTTCCCCGCGGGCCGCGCCGCCATCGACGTGAAGCTCGGCGACGTCCGCGAGGCCGTCGCGGCGGGCGCCGACGAGATCGACATGGTCATCGACCGCGGCGCCTTCCTCGCGGGTGACTACATGACGGTGTTCGAGCAGATCCGCGCCGTGAAGGAAGCCTCCGGCGAGGCCCGGCTCAAGGTCATCTTCGAGACCGGCGAGCTGTCCACGTACGACAACATCCGCCGCGCCTCCTGGATCGGCATGCTCGCGGGCGCGGACTTCATCAAGACGTCCACCGGCAAGGTCGGCGTCAACGCGACCCCCGCGAACACCCTCCTGATGCTGGAAGCGGTGCGCGACTTCCGCGAGCAGACCGGCGTGCAGATCGGGGTGAAGCCCGCGGGCGGCATCCGCACCACCAAGGACGCGATCAAGTTCCTCGTCCTGGTGAACGAGACCGCGGGCGCGGACTGGCTGGACAACCACTGGTTCCGCTTCGGCGCCTCATCGCTCCTCAACGACCTGCTGATGCAGCGCCAGAAGCTGGCCACGGGCCGCTACTCCGGCCCCGACTACGTGACGGTGGACTGACCCATGACTTCCACTCCTTTCGAGTACGCCCCGGCGCCCGAGTCGCGCTCCGTCGTCGACATCGCGCCGAGCTACGGCCTGTTCATCGACGGCGAGTTCACCGAAGCCGCCGACGGCAAGGTGTTCAAGACGGTCTCCCCGTCCACCGAAGAGGTCCTCTCCGAAGTCGCGCAGGCATCCTCCGAAGACGTCGACCGCGCGGTGAAGGCCGCGCGCAAGGCCTTCGAGAAGTGGTCGGCGCTGCCGGGCGCCGAGCGCGCCAAGTACCTCTTCCGGATCGCGCGGATCATCCAGGAGCGCAGCCGCGAACTGGCCGTCCTGGAGACCCTCGACAACGGAAAGCCCATCAAGGAGACGCGCGACGCCGACCTCCCCCTGGTCGCCGCGCACTTCTTCTACTACGCGGGCTGGGCCGACAAGCTCGACCACGCGGGATACGGCGCGAACCCGCAGCCGCTGGGCGTCGCCGGCCAGGTCATCCCCTGGAACTTCCCGCTCCTCATGCTGGCCTGGAAGATCGCCCCGGCCCTCGCGACGGGCAACACGGTCGTCCTGAAGCCCGCCGAGACCACTCCCCTGAGCGCCCTGTTCTTCGCGGACATCTGCCGCCAGGCGGGCCTGCCCAAGGGCGTCGTCAACATCCTTCCCGGGTACGGCGACGCGGGCGCCGCCCTCACCGCCCACCCGGACGTGAACAAGGTCGCCTTCACCGGCTCGACCGCCGTCGGCAAGGCCATCGCCCGCCAGGTCGCGGGCACGGACAAGAAGGTCACGCTCGAACTGGGCGGCAAGGGCGCGAACATCGTCTTCGACGACGCCCCCATCGACCAGGCCGTCGAGGGCATCGTCACCGGCATCTTCTTCAACCAGGGCCAGGTCTGCTGCGCGGGCTCGCGTCTCCTCGTACAGGAGTCGGTCCAGGACGAGGTGCTCGACGCACTGAAGCGGCGCCTGACCACCCTGCGTCTGGGCGACCCGCTCGACAAGAACACGGACATCGGCGCGATCAACTCCGCCGAGCAGCTCGCCCGTATCACCGCCCTGACCAAGACGGGCGAGGCGGAGGGCGCCGAGCGCTGGTCCGCCCCGTGCGAACTGCCCTCGTCCGGCTACTGGTTCGCGCCGACGCTCTTCACGAACGTCACGCAGGCGCACACCGTCGCCCGCGACGAGATCTTCGGCCCGGTGCTCTCGGTGCTCACCTTCCGTACGCCGGAAGAGGCCGTCGCCAAGGCCAACAACACCCAGTACGGCCTCTCCGCCGGCATCTGGACGGAGAAGGGCTCCCGCATCCTCGCGGTCGCCGATCGCCTGCGCGCGGGCGTCATCTGGGCCAACACGTTCAACAAGTTCGACCCGACCTCGCCCTTCGGCGGCTACAAGGAATCGGGTTACGGCCGCGAGGGCGGTCGCCACGGCCTGGAGGCGTACCTCGATGTCTGACCGTTTGAGTGTCTTCAAGACCTACAAGCTGTACGTCGGGGGCAAGTTCCCCCGCAGCGAGAGCGGCCGGGTGTACGAGGTGACGGACTCCAAGGACAAGTGGCTGGCCAACGCCCCGCTGTCGTCCCGCAAGGACGCGCGTGACGCGGTCGTCGCCGCGCGCAAGGCGCAGGGCGGCTGGGCGGGCAAGACAGCCTACCTGCGCGGACAGATCCTCTACCGCGTCGCGGAGATGCTGGAGGGCCGCAAGGACCAGTTCGTCCGCGAGGTCGCCGAGGCCGAGGGCCTGTCCAAGTCCAAGGCCGCCGCGGTCGTGGACGCGGCGATCGACCGCTGGGTCTGGTACGCGGGCTGGACCGACAAGGTCGCCCAGATCGTCGGCGGCGGGAACCCCGTCGCGGGCCCCTTCTTCAACCTCTCCTCGCCCGAGCCGACGGGCGTGGTGACGGTCGTCGCCCCGCAGAAGTCGTCGTTCCTCGGCCTGGTCTCGGTGATCGCCCCGGTGATCGCGACGGGCAACACGGCCGTGGTGATCGCGAGCGAGTCCTCCCCGCTCCCGGCGCTCTCCCTCGGCGAGGTGCTCGCCACCTCCGACCTGCCGGGCGGCGTCGTGAACATCCTGTCCGGCAGGACGGCGGAGATCACCCCGTCGCTCGCCGCGCACCAGGACGTGAACGCGATCGACCTCGCGGGCGTCGAGGACGACGTACTGGCCAAGGAGCTGGAGGTCGCCGCCGCGGACAACCTCAAGCGCGTCGTCCGTCCACAGCCTGTGGACTGGTCGGCGGATCCGGGCACGCACCGCCTGACGGCCTTCCTGGAGACCAAGACGGTCTGGCACCCCACGGGTTCGCTGGGCGCGTCCGGCTCCTCGTACTGAGCCGCAAGACCTCTCGCCGCGCCGAGAAAAGGGGGAAGCCCCGGCCCTCCTCCGTCCAGGAGGGCCGGGGCTTCGCCCTTTTCGGCTCGCGTCGGATTCAGATGCCGAGCCGCGCCGCGATCCCGTCCAGGACGCATTCGAGGCCCGTCTCGAACGTCCAGGTGGCGTCGTCCTTGCGGCGCGACCGCAGTCCATAGCGCCGGTAGGTGGGGTAGCGGCCGGTGTCCATGAGGTACGTCATCTGCGGCGCGAGGCCCATCCGGGTCTCGGCCCCCGACGACCAGCCCTCGGCCTGCGTCCACTCCCGCACGGCCACCTCGGACGAGGCAGCGCCGTGCGCGTAGGCGCTGACCGTGCGGAAGGCCATCATCATCGTGTCCTCGTCGAGCCCGAGGCCGTCGAGCGCCGCCAACTGCCGTTCCGCGATGGTCAGCCGGCCCGGCGTGAGCACGAACAGGGCCGTGGGCAGCTCACCCACCCACGGGTGGCGCAGCATCATTTCCCGGGTCAGCAGGGCGTAGGCGCGCAGCACCTCGCGCCACTGGGTCACCTCGTCCGGGATGCGGTACTCGGCCGCCACCCGCTCGGCCATCAGCGCCCACAGGTCGTCCTTTCCCGAGACATGCCGGTACGCCGCCATGGGCGCGACCCCGAGCTCGGTCGCGAGCCGCCGCATGGTGACGGCGGCGAAGCCCTCCGCGTCGGCGACCTGCACCGCCACGGCGCCGATCCGCTCCAGGGAGAGCGATGCGCGGGGCGCGGCCGGCTGCTCCAGGCGCTCCCACAGCGACTTGTCCGGCACCGCCTTGCCGTCCTTGCCGTCCTTGCCGTCCTTCTTCTGGCCAGCCACAGCCGGGCACCTCTCTCGGATCGACGTCGGAACGTGAGCGTACAACGTATCTCTCTGTAGACGCTGTACACATCTCGCGTGTACGTTGTACGCAGCTCGATACGCCGTACACATTCCGTTGCTCCCAAGGGGTACCCATGTCCACCACCACAGAGCCTCTCCGCGTGGCCGTCGTCGTCGCCAGCACCCGCGAGGGCCGGTTCGCACCCGTCGTCACCCGGTGGCTCACGGGACACCTCGACCAGCGCGGCGACATGACCACCGATGTCGTCGACCTCGCCGAGACCCCGCTGCCCACCGTCTTCCCCGCCTTCGGGCAACCGCCCGCACCCGGCACCGAGGAAGCCCTCGCCCTGGTCTCGCCGCGCCTGGCGGCAGCCGACGCGTTCCTCTTCGTCACGCCGGAGTACAACCACAGCTTCCCGGCGTCCCTGAAGAACGCCGTCGACTGGCACAACACGCAGTGGCACGGGAAGCCGATCGGCTTCGTCTCCTACGGCGGCCTCTCCGGCGGCCTGCGTGCGGTGGAACAACTGCGCCTGGTCATGGCGGAGTTGAACGCCATGACCATCCGCAACACGGTCAGCTTCCACAACGCCTTCGGCCAGTTCGGCGAGGACGGCACCGTCGAGGACCCCGCGGTCGACACGGCGGCCAAGGCGCTGCTCGACCAACTCGCCTGGTGGGCGCACGCCCTGCGGGACGCCAAGTCCCACACGCCGTACGCCGCCTGACCCGAAGCCACTTCACACCAGGGGGATCCATGAGCCTGACCACGGAAGACACGAGCACCCCGGGCGCCGTACCCGCGGACGGCGGACCACCACCGCCCGAAGAGTCCGGCCCCTCCAAGCTGGTCCTCTTCGGACTGCTGCTCGGCCTGATGCTCGGACTGCTCGACGGCACCATCGTGGGCACCGCCCTGCCCACCATCGTCGGCGACCTCGGCGGCCTCGACCACCTCTCCTGGGTGGTGACGGCCTACCTGCTCACCGCGTCGGTCTCCACGCCCATCTGGGGAAAGCTCGGCGATCTCTACGGGCGCAAGGGCAGCTTCATCTGGTCGATCGCGGTGTTCCTCGCGGGCTCGGTCCTCTCCGGAATCGCGCAGGACATGGGGCAGCTCATCGCCTTCCGCGCCGTGCAGGGCCTGGGCGCGGGCGGCCTGATGGTCGGCGCCATCTCCATCATCGGCGTCATGCTGCCGCCCTCACAGGCGGGCCGCTCGCAGTCGATGATCGGCGCGATGATGCCCGTGGCGCTGGTCGGCGGCCCGCTGCTCGGCGGTTTCCTCACCGACCAGCTCGACTGGCGCTGGGTCTTCTACGTCAACGTGCCCATCGGCGGCCTCGCCCTGCTCATCATCGGCCTGCGCCTTCGCCTGCACACCGAGCGGGTCAAGGCCCGCATCGACTTCGCGGGCGCCGCACTCCTCTCCACGGGCATCCTCGCCCTGACGCTGCTCGGCAGTTGGGGCGGCACGACGTACGGCTGGTCGTCGCCGCAGATCCTCGGACTCGGCGTGCTCGGCGCCGGATCCCTGACCTGGTTCGCGCGGGTCGAGCGGCGGGCCGCCGAACCGATCATCCCGCCCCGGCTCTTCGCCGACCGCAACTTCACGCTCGCCCAGATCCTGACGTTCCTGACCGGCGCGGCCATGCTCGCGGCGTCCTCGTACCTTCCGCAGTACATGCAGTTCGTACGCGGCGCCTCGTCCACCGCGAGCGGCATGCTGCTGCTCCCGCTGATGGCGGGCATGTTCGGGGCGCAACTCCTGCTCGGACGCATCACGTCCAAGGGCGGCGGCTACCGCGCCTACCCCATCATCGGCGGCGCACTGACGGCCGTCGGCGGCCTCGCGCTCCTCGCGGTCGGCGCGGACACCCCGACCGCGGTGACGTCCGCCCTGACGCTCGTGCTCGGCACGGGCATGGGCTTCCTGATCCAGAGCACCCTGCTCATCACCATCAACAGCGCGGAACCGCGCGACATGGGCGCCGCCACCGGCACCACCACACTCCTGCGCACGATCGGCGGCTCACTGGGCATCGCCGTCATGGGCGCCGTCTATTCGAGCCGTCTGACGTCGGGCGGCATGCCGGAGGGCGGCACTTCATGGACCCCCGAGGTGGTGCGGAAGATGCCGCAGGACGTACGGGAATCGGTGCGCACAGCGGTCACCGACGGCATGCACGGAGTGGTCCTCGGCGCCGCACTGCTCGGCGCGGCGGCCTTCGCGGTGGCCTGGCTGGTGCGGGAAGTCCCCCTGCGGAAGGGGTGACGGTACGGCAGGGGGCTCCGCGCCATGATCCCCTAGCCGGGCAGCAGCCCCGTGGCCTCGCCCACCAGCGGCAGGTCACCCAGGGCCGCACCCTTGGTCAGCGGGGCCGTCAGGGGTGCCGTCGAGACCGGCTTGAAGTCCGCGACCTGGGTGCCCAGAGCGTTGTCCAGGGGGTCGGACCCGGTGCCCGCGAGCGGGTTGAGCTTCAGCTGCTTGAGCGGACCGATCCCGCCGGCGGAGACCTCCTCCACCGCCCGGAACACCCCCGCACCGGCCGCCGGCAGATTGTCCGACGCCTGCGGCACGGGGACCGGCGCGGCGCTCGCCGTCGCCGCGCCGCCGATGCCGAGCGCCGTGCCCGCGACGGAGACCGTCAGACCCGCACGCAGCAGGGCGCGGGAGAGGTGCTTGGAGGCTGTTGCGTGCCGTGCCATGGGTACCGCCCGTATCCTCTTGGGTAATCAGATGCGCACACAGCGTAGTTGAGGTGTGACGCGGGCACCAAAGCCCTACCCGTCGGGTCGCCCGGGCGGCGCAATGCAGCACACTGGTCTCTCGTGAGTTCCCATCCCCCGATACCCACCCGGGTCGTGCTGCTCTCCGGCCCTTCCGGATCAGGCAAGTCGTCCTTCGCCGCCCGCTCCGGGCTGCCCGTCCTGTGCCTCGACGACTTCTACAAGGAAGGCGACGACCCGACACTGCCGCAGGTCCCCGGCAGCAGCGACATCGACTGGGACTCCCCCGCGTCCTGGGACTCGGACGCGGCCCTCGCCGCCATCGAGCAGCTGTGCCGCACGGGTCGTACGAACGTCCCCGTCTACGACATCGCCACCAGCTCGCGCGGGGGCGAGTCCGCGATGGACATCGAGCGCACACCGCTCTTCATCGCCGAGGGGATCTTCGCCGCGGACATCGTGGAGCTGTGCCGTGAGGCCGGTGTGCTCGCCGACGCGATCTGTCTGCGCGGCCGGCCCTCCACCACTTTCCGGCGGCGGCTGCTTCGGGATCTGCGCGAAGGACGCAAGTCCGTGCCGTTCCTGCTGCGGCGCGGGTGGCGGCTGATGCGCGCCGAACGCGCCATCGTCACCCGGCACACCGCACTCGGCGCTCACCCGTGCGGCAAGGACGAGGCACTGGGACGGGTCGCCGCCGCGGCGGCCGGACGGTGCGTGAAGGCCCGGGGAGCCGTCCTCTAGGCGACCGCCCCCGGCCGCCCGTACCGAAGTCACCTGCCAAAAGCAGAAGGACCGGAAAGACCCCCCGGCCTTCCGGTCCTGCCACTTTTCCCCCGTGGATCCCCCGTGATCCCCGTTTGTCCCCCGTGTTCCCCCCTGCTACGCCGCGTCCCCCCGGAGCGGCGCCCCCGTGATCCCTAGGCGACCAACTCGCCGAAGGACTCTTCCTGGTCACGGCCGAAGCTGAGGACGTCGTCCTCGCGCATCCGGCGCAGGGAGCGCCAGATGCTGGACTTCACCGTGCCCACGCTGATGTCGAGGATGTCCGCGATCTCGGGGTCCGTGCGGCCCTCGTAGTAGCGCAGGACCAGCATCGTCCGCTGCAGTTCGGGGAGGCGGGCCAGGGCCTGCCAGAGAACCGCGCGGAGTTCGGTGCCACGCATCGCGTCCGTGTCGCCCGCCGTCTCCGGCAGTTCCTCGGTCGGGTATTCGTTGAGCTTGCGGCGCCGCCAGGCGCTGATGTGCAGGTTGGTCATGGTGCGGCGGAGGTACCCGCCGACCGCGGCCTTGTCGCTGATCCTGTCCCAGGCCCGGTACGTCGAGAAGAGGGCGCTCTGGAGCAGGTCCTCGGCCTCGAAACGGTCACCGGTCAGGTGATAGGCGGTTGCGTACAGGGAGGCACGACGCTCCTGGACGTAGGCGGTGAACTCCGCCTCCGACGCTGACGTGCGCTCCCCCGTGTCCTCCCTGTACGCGGCTCCCCCGTGAGCCCCCCCATCGGTTCCGCCGTTGTCCCCGTGGGTTTCCCCCCGGAACGCGTCAACCACCGTCATGTACGCGGTGTGCTGACGCCCGGTGCCGCGAGCGCACCCCCGCCCGCTCACGGCACCGGACTTCTCGTGCCTCTCGGCGGTCCGGATCACGTCGTGGAGTCGCGTGATTACTGCGCTTGAGCTGGTGCTGTGCAGTGAGTTCATCTCGCGCCCCCCGTCGGTGGTGTCCGGCTTTTCCGTGTGACCAAAACTCTGCACGTCCCACTTCATGACGGTGTCCGCCGACTGTCACAGGCCTGCAACAGCCCTTCCATGTGTGGGGGAGACGTGTGGATGGGGCTCCTCGCGGCCCTTTGGGGACCTTGGGGAGGCCCAACAGTCGAACTGCGCCCTTGCCATGGGACAGAATGACGTCTGTGCCTTCCCTGTTGCTGATCGAGGACGACGACGCCATCCGTACGGCCCTTGAGCTTTCGCTCACCCGCCAAGGGCATCGGGTGGCTACTGCTGCCACCGGCGAGGACGGCCTGAAGCTGCTCAGTGAGCAGCGGCCGGACCTGATCGTGCTGGATGTGATGCTGCCGGGCATCGACGGCTTCGAGGTGTGCCGTCGCATCCGGCGCACCGACCAGTTGCCGATCATCCTGCTCACCGCGCGCAGCGATGACATCGACGTGGTCGTCGGCCTGGAGTCCGGTGCCGACGACTACGTGGTCAAACCCGTGCAGGGGCGGGTGCTCGACGCCCGTATCCGCGCGGTCCTGCGGCGCGGTGAGCGCGAGGCCAATGACGCGGCGACGTTCGGTTCGCTCGTCATCGACCGCGCCGCGATGACCGTCACGAAGAACGGCGAGGACCTGCAGCTCACGCCGACCGAGCTGCGGCTCCTTCTCGAACTGAGCCGCAGGCCCGGACAGGCGCTTTCGCGCCAGCAGTTGCTGCGCCTGGTGTGGGAGCACGACTACCTCGGCGACTCCCGGCTCGTCGACGCGTGTGTGCAGCGGCTGCGCGCGAAGGTGGAGGACGTGCCGTCCTCGCCGACACTGATCCGTACGGTCCGCGGGGTCGGCTACCGGCTGGACACCCCTCAGTGACCAAACCGCAGGACAAGCTCCGCGGCTGGGCCGCGGCGCGCAGGGCGATACTGGCGGGGCTCCGGTTCACGAGTCTGCGGCTCCGGCTCGTGGTGGTGTTCGGCCTGGTGGCCCTCACGGCCGCCGTGACGGCTTCCGGAATCGCGTACTGGCTGAACCGCGAGGCGGTCCTGACGCGCGCGCAGGACGCGGCCCTGAAGGACTTCCAGCAGGAGATGCAGACCCGCGCCGGCGCGCTGCCGCCCAATCCGACCCAGGACGAGCTGCAGCAGGCCGCCGGGACGATGGCCAACAGCAGCCAGCGTTACAGCGTGCTCCTGATCGGGGAGAACGCCGACGGCGACACCATCGTCGGCTACTCCGACCTGGACACCTTCACGCTCGCCGACGTGCCCAAGTCGCTGCGCAAGACGGTGAACAAGGAGCAGCCGCTCACCTCCAGCAACAAGAGCCCGTACCACCTGTACTGGCAGCGGACCGTCGACAACGGAACCCCGTATCTCGTGGGCGGCGCCAAGGTCATCGGCGGCGGCCCGACCGGTTACATGCTCAAGTCCCTGGAGCCGGAGGCGAAGGACCTCAGCTCCCTCGGCTGGTCCCTCGCGATTGCCACGGGGCTCGCGCTCATCGGTTCCGCGCTGCTCGCACAGGCCGCGGCGACGACGGTGCTCAAACCGGTGCACCGCCTCGGTGTTGCCGCGCGGCGGCTCGGCGAGGGCAAGCTGGACACGCGCCTGAGGGTGTCGGGCACGGACGAACTGGCCGATCTGTCACGGACGTTCAACCGGACCGCGGAGAGCCTGGAGAAGAAGGTCGACGACATGAGCGCCCGTGACGAGGCGTCGCGGCGCTTCGTCGCCGACATGTCGCACGAGCTGCGTACGCCGCTGACCGCGATCACCGCGGTGACGGAGGTGCTCGAGGAGGAGCTGGACGCGGAGACCGGCAGCGTCGATCCGATGATCGAGCCCGCCGTGCGCCTCGTGGTCAGCGAGACCCGCAGGCTGAACGACCTGGTGGAGAACCTGATGGAGGTGACCCGCTTCGACGCGGGCACGGCCAGGCTCGTCCTGGACTACGTCGACATCGCCGACCAGATCACGGCCTGCATCGACGCCCGTGCCTGGCTCGACGCGGTGGAGCTCGACGCGGAGCGCGGCATCATGGTGCGGCTCGACCCGCGCCGCCTCGACGTCATCCTGGCGAACCTCATCGGCAACGCCCTCAAGCACGGCGGCTCCCCGGTGAAGGTCTCGGTGCGGATCGCGGGCGAGAAGCTCGTCATCGCGGTGCACGACGGAGGCCCCGGCATCCCCGAGGGCGTCCTTCCGCACGTGTTCGACCGCTTCTACAAGGCGAGCGCGTCCCGTCCGCGCTCGGAAGGCAGCGGTCTGGGGCTCTCCATCGCCCTGGAGAACGCGCACATCCACGGCGGTGAGATCACCGCGGCGAACTCGCCGGAGGGCGGTGCGGTGTTCACGCTGTGGCTGCCGCGCGATCCGTCGGCGCTGCTGCCCGCGGACGAGGACGACACGGACGAGGGCACGGACGGCGACGAGGCCGTCGAGGGAGAGAAGCCATGAACCGCCGACGGCTGCGTGCCGCCCTCATCGCCGCCGCGCTGACCGCGACCCTCGCCGGCTGCGGGATCCGCGCGACGGAGGTGCCCACGGACTTCGGGCCCGGGCCCTCGCGGGTGCCGTGCGTGATGTCCGGGTCGAGCATCGCCTCGCAGTCCACCAGCGGCGTCCCCGTGCAGGTCTTCCTGGTGTGCGCCGCGCAGCTGGTGACCGTGGACCGGTCGGTGCGCATTCCCACCGAGAAGGCGACGACCGACCGCGTCCGTATCGCCCAGGCGCTCCTCGACGAGCTGGCGAAGGCACCGTCGGCCCCGGAGAAGCAGGCGGGCTTCGCGACGGACGTACGCGGCGGGACGGTCGTCAGCGGCCCCGGCAAGGGGGACCCCGACGACGCGCTGCGGTTCAGTACGTCGCCGGAGGATCTGTCGGCGTTCGCATTGGCACAGATCGTGTGCACCTTCGCGGACAGCGCGGCGGCGGGCGACGACCGCGAGGTGATCCTCGGCGGTCCGGGCGACGATCCCCTGCGCCGCTACGAATGCACCCAGGCGGTCCGCCAGCGCCCCGGCACGGTGGCTCCGCCGACCGAGACGGTGAAGTAGCCGAACAGGACAGTCACCCTGTGCGATCAGGACAGTGCCGCGTAACGGGATGAGATGCGCGGAACCGATCCTGCCGCTAGGCGCGTCTTGGGGGGCGTGCGTCAAGGCTCGGGCGGCCACGGGGCCGCCATCCGCTTCCGTGCGACAGGGGGATTCCTCCTAGTCGCGCATCTTCTGCTCGTCGCGTGGCTCACGCTGCGTCCACTGGACGTGGCCTGGGTCAGCGCGGCGAACCTTCAGCCGTTCGCCGGCATCAAGGCGGATCTGGCGCTCGGTCCCGCGCAGGCCGCCCGGCAGATAGGCGGCAGCCTGCTGCTGCTCGCCCCGCTCGGTGTGCTGCTTCCGCTCGCCGGGGGGCGGGTCCATGTCTCGCCGCTGGGTTCGCTGGTGCGGACGGTCGCGGCGGGTGCGCTGATCTCGCTCGGCATCGAACTCCTTCAGACCGGGGTTCCGGGGCAGGTCGTCGACATCGACTCGCTGTTCCTCAACACGCTGGGCGTGGCCGTCGCGCATCTCGCCGTGGTGCCCGCGGTCAGGGCCAGGCTCCGCCGCCGGGCTGACGAGGACCCACACTCGGCCCTCCTGCGGGAGGACACGTCTCAGGGGCCGACCCCGACGATTCCCAGGGTCGGCATCGCACCCTAGAGCGACGCTTCGTCCGCTTCGTGAACGTAGCTTTGAGTCATCGGGGTACACGCCCCGGACCTCGGGGAACACGCCCCGGACCGCATACACACGGTTCACGAAGGAGCCCTCATGACCGCCCTTGCCCGCCCCACGAACGGCCGGATGATCGGCGGAGTCTGTGCCGCCCTCGCCAAGCGCTTCGGCACGTCGGCGACCACGATGCGCGTGATCTTCGTGGTCTCGTGTCTTCTTCCCGGACCGCAGTTCCTGCTCTACATCGCGCTGTGGTTCCTGCTGCCCGGCGAGAGCAAGACCCGCCAGGCTGCCTGGTGATCCGGCGGCTTCCGCTGCCGCATATGTACGCCGATGGGGCGCGCCCTTGAGAAAAGGGTGCGCCCCATCGGCGTTCGCGCGGCGGCGGGGATCAGCCGAGCGGCAGGCCGTTCAGCGGCAGACCCTGCAGGGGCAGGCCCTGGGTGGGCAGGGCGTTCGAGACCGGCAGACCACCGAGCAGGCCGGCGGCCGGGTCGACGGGCTTGGCCGACCTGTCAGCGGCGGGCTTGGTGCTCTCGCCGAGCTTGTCGACGGTCGGCGCGGCGGCCTGCAGGGTGCTGCCGAGCGCGTTCTGACCCGCCTCGACCGCCTCGGGGCCACCGGCGGGCAGGTTGTCGGCGACCTGCTCCACGGGCAGCATCGCGGTGGCGGAGCCGAGCGCGTCCGTGGCGTCGGGCAGGCCGGGTGCGGCGGTGGCGACACCCGCACCGGCGGCTGCGAAAGCGGCGCCGAGAGCGGCGACACCGAGGGTCTTGGCGGCAGACTGCTTCATCTTCAATGCGTCCTTGATGACGGGGACTTTTGAGCGGCCCATGACCGTAAACATGTGATGGGGCAGTCCGCAAACAGCGAAACAGCGAAAACGCGGCCGGGAATTAATGTTCCCGGCCGCGTCCGCATTGCTTCAAATTCTGTTACACATCGACAGAAGCCCTGGTGGAGGCGGTCTGGCGGAACAGCCATTCGGACTTCAGCTCAGCATATCCGGGCTTGATGACGTCATTGATCATGGCCAGGCGTTCATCGAAAGGAATGAACGCTGATTTCATCGCATTGACTGTGAACCACTGCATGTCGTCGAGCGTGTAGCCGAAAGTGCCGACCAAGTGCTCGAATTCGCGGCTCATGCTGGTGCCCGACATCAGCCGGTTGTCGGTGTTCACCGTGGCCCGGAAGTGCAGCTTGCGGAGCAGACCGATGGGGTGCTCGGCGTACGAGCTCGCGGCGCCGGTCTGGAGGTTCGAGCTGGGGCACATCTCCAGGGGGATGCGCTTGTCCCGTACGTAGCTGGCGAGGCGGCCGAGCTTGACCGTGCCGTCGTCGGCGACCTGGATGTCGTCGATGATCCGCACGCCGTGGCCGAGCCGGTCGGCGCCGCACCACTGCAGGGCCTGCCAGATCGAGGGCAGACCGAAGGCCTCACCGGCGTGGATCGTGAAGTGGTTGTTCTCGCGCTTGAGGTACTCGAAGGCGTCGAGGTGCCTGGTGGGCGGGAAGCCCGCCTCGGCGCCCGCGATGTCGAAGCCGACGACGCCCAGGTCGCGGTAGCGGTTGGCGAGTTCGGCGATCTCCAGGGCGCGGGCCGCGTGCCGCATGGCGGTGAGCAGCGCGCCCACGCGGATGCGGTGGCCGTTCGCCTTCGCGCGCCGCTCGCCCTCCCGGAAGCCTTCGTTGACGGCCTCGACGACCTCTTCGAGGGTGAGGCCCTGCTCCAGGTGCTGCTCGGGGGCGTACCGGATCTCGGCATAGACGACACCGTCCTCGGCGAGGTCCTCGGCGCACTCGGCCGCCACGCGCTTGAGGGCGTCCTTCGTCTGCATCACCGCGCAGGTGTGGGCGAAGGTCTCCAGATAGCGGGGCAGCGAGCCGGAGTCGGCGGCTTCCCTGAACCAGATCCCCAGCTTGTCGGGGTCGGTCTCGGGCAGTGACTCGTACCCGTTCTCGCGGGCGAGGTCGACGATCGTGCCGGGGCGCAGGCCGCCGTCGAGGTGGTCGTGCAGGAGCACCTTCGGGGCGCGGCGGATCTGTTCGGCGCTGGGCGTTTCGCGGTCCGTCTGACCGGCTTTGGTGGTCTGGCTCGTCATCTCGGCACTCTAGCGCCTACGCGCGTAGATCGCCGGGTAGATCTCACGGGTCGATACGTAACAGTGACCCCGCGGACGGGTGGCGTACACCGTTGCTTCTGACACTGTTCTGTCATGGCTCAGCAAGCGACGCCCGATTCCGCGCGCGCTGCCAGGCTCGGGCGCGTGATCGGCACCCGGCCTTCGGCGGTCAGCGGCGCGGTGCTGCTGCTCCCCGGCGGCCACGAGACCTCCGCCCGCAAGCCGTCCCCGTTCGCCGCGGGCGCGGTGCGCGCGCTCGGCCGCAGGCTGGCCAGGGACGGCCTCGGCGAGGGGCTCGCGGCGCACGTCGTGCACTACCGCTGCCGCGGGTGGAACGGCGCGCAGGCGCATCTCGCGCGGGACGCAGAGTGGGCGGCGGACGAGGTCGTCCGCCTCTACGGCGACGTCTCGATCTGCCTCGTCGGCATGGACATGGGCGGCCGGGCCGCGCTGCGTGCCAGCGGCCACGAAGCCGTCAACTCCGTCCTCGCGCTGGCCCCTTGGCTGCCCGAGGACGATGTGGCCGCCTCGCCCGAACCGGTGAAGCAGCTCGCCGGGCGGCGGGTCCTGATCGTGCACGGCACGAACGACGAACGGACCGATCCCGAGCTTTCGTTCCGGCTCGCGGAGCGGGCGAAGAAGGCGAACCGGGAGGTGTGCCGGTTCGAAGTCCACTCCGACCGGCACCGGTTGCACCAGCATCAGTCCGAAGTCCAGGCGCTGGCTTCGGACTTCGTCATGGGGTCACTGTTCGGGCACGCGTACGCGCGCCCCCTGGAGGACGCACTGGCGGCGCCGCCACCACTGGGCCTGAGGATGCCGCTGGCCTCCGGCTTCGGGAACTCGATGCGGCACTGAGTACCGGGGGTCTGGGGGCGGAGCCCCCTGCGCGGCGCAGCCGCCAATGGATACAGCCGGGAAGGGGCGGGGTTGGGGTAAAGAACCTCACTCCGGCAGCAACCGCCCCCGCCTCCCCAGCAGGAACTTCTTGAACGCCGCCACCGGCGGAGTGTCCGGGTGGCCGTCAAGCCAGGCGACGCCGATCTCCCGTACCGCCCGCTGACCCGTCACCGTCAGTTCCACGACTCCCGGCCGGGGGACGGCCGGCGGCGGCAGCAGGGCCACGCCCAGGCCCGCCGCCACCAGGCCCCGCAGCGTCTCCGCCTCCTCCCCCTCGAACGCGATCCGCGGCTTGAAGCCCGCCTCCTGGCAGAGGTCGTCCGTGATGCGGCGCAGGCCGTACCCCGGTTCGAGGGTCACGAAGGCCTCCTCCGCCGCCTCCGCGAGCCGCACCCGCTTCCGCACAGCGAGGCGGTGCTCTTCCGGCACGACCAGGCGCAGGCGCTGCTCGTCCAGGCGGCGGGCCACCAGATCGGGAGCGTCCGGCACGGGCGAGGTCAGGCACAGGTCGAGCTCACCCGCCCGCAGCCGCTCGATCATCGCCTCCCCGTAGTTCTGTACGAGACTGAAGCGGACCCTGGGGTGATCGGCACGGAAGGCGCGGATCAGGCCGGGCACGGTCTCCGAGCCCATCGTGTGCAGGAACCCGAAGGCCACCTTGCCCGACGCCGGGTCCGCGTCCGCCCGCACGGACTCCGCGGCCCGCTCCACCTCCCCCAGCGCCCGCTCGACGGAGGCCAGGAACGTACGGCCCGCCGGGGTCAGGGACACCGTGCGGCCGTGGCGCGCGAACAAGTCCACGCCCAGGTCCTGTTCGAGGCGGACCAGCGCACGCGAGAGGGTCGACTGCGGCACCTGCATCTCCTGCGCGGCCCGCGTCACGTGCTCCGTGCGCGCGACCCCCGCGAAGTACGCGAGCCTCGGCGAGAGCAGCGCGGACCAGGACTCCGGGGTCAGCCCGGCCGGCGCGGACACCGCCGCGCCGATGTCTCCTGCGTAACTGCTCTGCGACAGACGCCGCTCTGAACTGCGCTCATGCACCATGGGAACGATTATGACCAGTCCATGCATTGGACGGATGAGTCACATGTGCCTACGTTCGATGCATGCCTCCTGCCAGTAGCGGGGCGTCCGTCACCCACGCGGCCGCCCTCACCCCGTCGTCCCCGCAGACCGAACCCGCCGACACGCGCCTGAACCCCGGCGGCCCCGGCTACCGGCGGATGAGCTTCGCCCTGTTCCTCGCGGGTGTCGCCACCTTCGCCCTCCTCTACTCCACGCAGGCGCTGCTCCCCCTCGTCTCCGCCGACTTCGGCGTCAGCGCGAGCTCCGCGAGCTGGACGGTGTCGGCTGCCACGGGCGCACTGGCCCTCTTCGTGCTGCCCCTGAGCGCGCTCAGCGAGCGCTTCGGGCGGCGGACGCTCATGACGGTCTC
This sequence comes from Streptomyces sp. NPDC055189, assembly GCF_053606765.1. Lineage (NCBI taxonomy): Bacteria > Bacillati > Actinomycetota > Actinomycetes > Kitasatosporales > Streptomycetaceae > Streptomyces > Streptomyces sp. NPDC055189. Next base: position 100,741 of record NZ_JBSGSG010000012.1, on the reverse strand, counting down.
GCTAACGGTCGCGGTCGTCGTGGGGCTGCTCGTCCCCTTCGCGCCGTCCATCGGCGTGCTCATCGCGCTGCGTGCCGTGCAGGGCGCGGCCCTCGCCGGGCTTCCGGCGTCCGCGATGGCCTTCCTCGCCGAGGAGGTCAGGCCCAAGGCGCTTGTCGCCGCGATCGGCATGTTCGTGGCGGGAAACTCCATCGGCGGCATGAGCGGGCGCATCATCACGGGCTGGGTCGCGCAGGCCTGGGGCTGGCGCGTGGCCGTGGGCGTGGTGGGTGTCGTGGCCGTCCTGTGCGCCCTCGCCTTCCGCGCGCTGCTTCCGGCGCCGCGCCACTTCACCGCGGGCTCGCTCAACCCCAAGGCGCTCGGCAGGACGATCCGTTCGCACCTCTCCAACCCGCTGCTGTGCAGGCTGTACGCGATCGGCGCCCTGTTCATGACGGTGTTCGGCGCGGTCTACACGGTCATCGGCTACCGCCTCACCGAGGCGCCCTTCTCGCTCCCGCAGGGCATCATCGGCTCGATCTTCCTGGTCTACCTGGTCGGTACGGTCTCCTCGGCCGCCGCGGGCAAGCTCGTGACGCGGCTCGGGCGGCGCGGGGCGCTGTACCTGGCGGTGAGCACGACGGCGGGCGGTCTGCTGCTCTCCCTGTCCGACTCGCTGGTCATGGTGCTGCTGGGCCTCGTCCTGATCACCGCGGGCTTCTTCGCGGGCCACGCGGTCGCCTCCTCGTCCGTGAGCCGTACGGCAACCGCGGGGCGCGCGCAGGCTTCGGCGCTCTACCAGTCCGCGTACTACCTGGGCTCCAGCGCGGGCGGCACGCTCGGCGCGGTGGCCTTCCACGCGGGGGGCTGGGCCGGGACCGTGGGCCTGGGGATCCTCGCGGTGCTCGGCGTCGCGTCCATCACCGTGTGGGGCTCGCACGCGGCTCGCGTCCAGGAGCGGGAGCAGCGGCGGCGGGGGCTCGTGGCGGCGCACTAGCCGTACCGGGGGCGGCGCGGCGCACCGGCTGTGCCGGGCGACCCTCTCCTACCTGCGGGTTTTCGTACTCCGGGGGCCGTTGTCAGTGGGCTGCGGTAGCTTCCGAAGTGCTGGGACATTCGTGGCAGCCGCAGGGGTGGGTTGGGATGACTGACATCGCAGGCACGACGTCGGAACTGGACGTCACGCTGGAGAAGCACCGGGTCGAACTGACCGGGTACTGCTATCGCATGCTGGGCTCGGCCTTCGAGGCGGAGGACGCGGTGCAGGACACGATGGTCCGCGCCTGGCGGAGCTACGAGAAGTTCGAGGGCCGCTCCAGCCTCCGGTCGTGGCTGTACCGCATCGCGACGAACGTCTGCCTGGACATGCTGAACGCGGGCAACCGCCGCGCCCGGCCCATGGACCTGACCGCGGCGGCGCCGCTGGCCCAGGCCGCGCTCTCGCCCCGCCCGGACAACGTATGGCTGGAGCCGATGCCGGACGCGCGCATGCTGCCGTCCGTCAGCGACCCCGCGGAGGCGGCCGTGGCCAAGGAGTCCGTCCGGCTCGCGTTCGTCGCCGCCCTGCAGCAACTGCCGCCGAAGCAGCGGGCGGTGCTCATCCTGCGCGAGGTCCTCGCGTGGAAGGCCAGCGAGGCGGCCGAACTCCTCGACACCTCGGTGGCCTCCGTCAACAGCGCGTTGCAGCGGGCGCGGGCGACGCTGGCCGAGGGGCCGGGGGACGACACGGCGGTCTCGGACCCGCTGGACGAGGAGCAGCAAAAGCTCCTTGAGCGGTACGTCGCCGCCTTCGAGGGCTACGACATGGCGGCGCTGACCGCGCTGCTGCACGAAGACGCCATCATGACGATGCCCCCGTTCGACCTGTGGCTGCGCGGCACGTCCGACATCACCGGCTTCATGTCGACGATCGGCGCCTCCTGCGCCAACAGCCGGCTCTTCCCGGTCAACGTCAACGGCACGCCGGGCTTCGCCCACTACAAGCCCGACCCGGAGAACGGCGGGTACGCACCCTGGGCGGTTCAGGTCATCGAGATCTCAGAGGGGCGGATCGCGGGCTTCCACTGCTTCCTGGACACGCCCCGGTGGTTCCCGCTGTTCGGCCTGCCGACCCATCTCGATGTCGATGGGCAGCCCGACGAGGTCGAGTAGTTCGCGCAGGGCCGGGGCCGCGTTCCGTACGCGGATCCGGCCTCCCGCGCGGCGGGCGGTGAGCTGGAGTCTCGCGAGGGCGTCTATCGCCGCCAGGACCGGCGGTCCTACGCCCGCCACGTCGCACACGAGGACTTCGGCGCCGCTCGCTTGCAGCGCGGCGCGGGCCTCTTCGCAGAGGCGGTGCGTGACCTCTCGGTCGAGGGTGCCGGTGAGGGTCAGGGTGGGTTGCTTGTTCGGGTTCACGTTGGGGGGACTGGCTCGCGGCTCGAAACTCATCGGTAGTTTCGCCGGCGGCGGGCTTTCTCCCCAACCCCGCCCCTTCCCGGCTGCATCCGTTGGCGGCTCCGCCGCGCAGGGGGCTCCGCCCCCAGACCCCCGGTCCTCAAACGCCGGACGGCTGAAAGATTCAGCCCGTCCGGCGATTGAGGACGAACTCGGCGAAGCCGGTGATCACGGCACGCCCAAGGCCCTCGCGCCAGCGAGTTTTCGGGAAGGGGCGGGGTTGGGGACTGATCCCCTTACGCGATGCGGTCCAACACGATCGGCGTCGCCGAGAACGCCGTGCCCTCGGGGGCGATGTCGAAGGCGCCCTCCACCGCCTGCAAGGCGTACTCGAAGCGCTCGGGCGTGTCCGTGTGGAGGGTCATCAAGGGCTCCCCCGCGCGGACCTGAGCGCCCGGCTTCGCGTGGAGCTCCACACCCGCCCCCGCCTGCACCACGTCCTCCTTGCGCGCACGCCCGGCACCGAGCCGCCACGCGGCAACCCCGACGTCGTACGCGTCGAGGCGGGTCAGGACACCCGACGACGGAGCCGTCACGACGTGCGTCTCCCTGGCGACAGGGAGGGTCGCGTCCGGGTCACCCCCCTGCGCGGCGATCATCCGCCGCCACACATCCATCGCGGAGCCATCGGCCAGCGCCTTCGCCGGGTCGACATCCTTCAGACCCGCCGCGTCCAGCATCTCCCGCGCGAGAGCGAGGGTCAGCTCGACCACGTCGGAGGGCCCGCCGCCCGCGAGGACCTCCACCGATTCACGCACCTCGAGCGCGTTGCCCGCCGTCAGGCCCAGCGGCGTGGACATGTCCGTCAGGAGCGCCACCGTGCGTACGCCGTGGTCCGTGCCCAGGCCGACCATCGTGGACGCCAGCTCACGCGCGTCCTCCAGGGTCTTCATGAAGGCGCCGGTGCCGACCTTCACGTCCAGGACCAGCGAGCCCGTACCCTCGGCGATCTTCTTCGACATGATCGAGGAAGCGATGAGCGGGATCGCCTCCACCGTGCCGGTCACGTCCCGCAGCGCGTACAGCTTCTTGTCGGCGGGAGCCAGGCCGTCGCCCGCCGCGCAGATGACCGAGCCTACGCCGTCCAGGACCGACAGCATCTCCTCGTTCGAGAGGAGTGCACGCCAGCCCGGGATGGCTTCCAGCTTGTCCAGGGTGCCGCCGGTGTGGCCGAGGCCCCGGCCCGACAGCTGCGGAACCGCCGCGCCGCACGCCGCGACCAGCGGGGCGAGCGGCAGCGTGATCTTGTCGCCGACGCCGCCCGTGGAGTGCTTGTCGGCGGTGGGGCGGGACAGGGACGAGAAGTCCATGCGCTCGCCGCTCGCGATCATCGCGGCCGTCCAGCGGGCGATCTCGCCGCGGTTCATGCCGTTCAGCAGGATCGCCATGGCAAGGGCCGACATCTGCTCGTCGGCGACCACGCCGCGGGTGTACGCGTCGATGACCCAGTCGATCTGCTCGCCGCTCAGCTCGCCCCGGTCCCGCTTCGTACGGATGACGGAGATGACGTCCATGGCATAACCCCTCTTTGCGCCTTAAAACGGTGAGCGCGACTCTACGCGCATAGAGCCGCGAGTTGAAGGCGGCCCCTGCCGGTCGCACAGCAACAGGCAGGGGCCGTGTGTCAGTTGAGGTGCTCCGGGCCGAACGCGTCCGGCAGCATGTCCCCCAGTGACCGGATGCCCGCGGCCGTCTCCAGGAGGAGCGTCGCGCCGCCGAACTCGTAGAGCAGCTGGCGGCAGCGGCCGCACGGCATCAGGATCTCGCCCTTGCCGTCGACGCAGGTGAAGTGCGTCAGACGGCCGCCCCCGGTGAGCTGGAGCTGCGAGACGAGGCCGCACTCGGCGCACAGGCCGAGGCCGTACGACGCGTTCTCGACGTTGCAGCCAGACACCGTGCGGCCGTCGTCCACGAGGGCCGCCGCACCGACCGGGAAGCCTGAGTAGGGCGCGTACGCACGGGACATGGCCTCGCGCGCAGCATCCCGCAGCGCGTCCCAGTCGGTTTCGGTCACGTTCCTTGACCCTTTCGGTAGGGCTGGCCGTCCGCCTTCGGCATGCGAAGGCGTTGGGCGGAGAGCGAGAGCACGAGCAGCGTGACGACGTACGGCGTCGCGGTGACGACCTGGTTGGGCACCTCGTCGGTCAAGCCGTACCACGCGAACATCAGCGCCGAGACGGCCGCGGTGATGACCGCGGGGACGTAACGCTTGCGCCATACGAGGTAGATCGCGCCGATGACCAGCAGGATCGCGAGGAGCAGGAGCAGCGCGTGCACGTTCGTGCCGCCGCCCCGGAGCTTCAGGCTGTCGGTGTAACCGAACAGGCCGGCGCCCAGGGCGAGGCCGCCCGGCATCCAGTTGCCGAAGATCATCGCCGCGAGGCCGATGTAGCCGCGCCCGCCGGTCTGGCCCTCCAGGTAGATGTTCGAGCCCACCAGCGAGAGGAACGCGCCGCCGAGTCCGGCGAGACCGCCGGAGATGACCACGGCGAGGTACTTGTACTTGTAGACGTTCACGCCGAGGGACTCGGCCGCGACCGGGTTCTCGCCGCAGGAGCGCAGACGCAGGCCGAACGACGTGCGCCACAGAATCCACCAGCTCAGCGGCACCATCGCGACGGCGATGACGGTGAGCGGCGAGAGGTCCGTGATCAGGCCGCCCAGCAGGCCCGCGATGTCCGAGACGAGGAACCAGTGCTTCTCGTTCAGGTCCTGGAGCCAGTCGGAGAGGCCGGGGACGGAGAAGTTGCCGAGCGATTCGACCGGCGGCGACTGCTTGGACGTACCGCCCTCCTTGCCCTCGAAGGCGAAGGTGGAGAGGTAGCGGGTGACGCCCAGGGCGAGGATGTTGATGGCCACACCGGAGACGATGTGGTTGACGTTGAAGGTGACCGTGACGATCGCGTGCAGCAGGCCGCCGAGCGCGCCGCCCAGGATGCCGAAGACGATGCCGACCCACGGGCCCCACTGGTAGCCGGCGAAGGCGCCGAACCAGGTGCCGAGGATGAGCATGCCCTCGAGGCCGATGTTGACCACGCCCGCGCGCTCGGCCCACAGACCGCCGAGGCCCGCGAGGCCGATCGGCACGGCGAGCCGCAGCGCGGTGGACATCTGTCCGGTGGAGGTGATGCCGTCCGCGTCGGTGATCATGCGGACCACGGACGTCAGGACGAGGACGCCCGCGATGATCAGGAGGAGGACGGGGAGCGATACGCGGCGGCGGCCCGGCGCGGGCTGCTTGGCCGGGGGCTTGGCTACGGTTGCCGAGCTCATCGGGCAGCCACCTCCTTCACGGTGTCGTTGTTGCCGTTGCCGTTCTTGTCACGGGCGGCCGCGGCCAGTTCCTCGCCGACGCGGCGCTGCTGGCGCTTGAGGCCCCAGCGGCGTACGGCCTCGTACGAGACGACGACCGCGATCACGATGAGGCCCTGCATGATCACCGCGATCTCCTTGTCGTACGCGACCGGGGTCGCGTAGTCGAGGGCGGGCGACGCCTTGTCGAGGAAGGCCCAGAGCAGCGAGGCGAACGCGATGCCGACCGGGTTGTTGCGGCCAAGGAGCGCGATGCCGATGCCGGTGAAGCCGAGCCCCGCGGGGAAGCTGAGGCTGTAGGTGTGGGTGTCGCCGAGCAGGATCGGCATGCCCGCGAGGCCCGCGACCGCGCCGGAGATCAGCATGGCGCTGAGCACCATGCGCTTGGCGTTCACGCCGGAGGCCGCGGCGGCCGACTCGGAGGCGCCGGTGGCGCGCAGGTCGAAGCCGAAGCGGGTGCGGTTGAGGACCAGCCAGTACAGGACGCCCGCGAGCGCGGCGATGATCACGAAGCCGTAGATCTCGCCGGACTCGCCCATGCTGATGCCGGGGAACCAGCCGGACTCGTGCATCTCGCCGGTGGTCTGGTTGTTGCCGACCGGGACACCGAAGTTGTCGGTGAGGGTCATGTAGCCGATGACGCTCGTCGCGATGGCGTTGAGCATGATCGTCGCGACGACCTCGCTGACCCCGCGGGTGGTCTTGAGGATGCCCGCGATGCCCGCCCAGAAGGCGCCGGTGAGCATGGCGACCAGCATCAGGAGCGGGATCTGGAGCGGCGCGGGGAGCGCCACGTGCGCGCCGACGACCGCGGTGACCATCGCGGCGAGGCGGTACTGCCCGTCCACTCCGATGTTGAACAGGTTCATGCGGAAGCCGACGGCCACCGCGAGCGCGGCCAGGTAGTACATGCCGGCCTGGTTGATGGTCAGGACCTGGACGTCGGAGTAGCTGATCTGCTCCAGCATCAGGGTGTACGGCTCGATCGGGTTCTTGCCCGATGCGAGCAGCACGACCGAGGTCAGCGCCACGGCCACGACGAGCGCGATGACCGGTCCGGCCACCGCGAGGAGCACACGCTCCTTGTCGAACTTCTTCATCGGGCCTCGTCCTCCGGGGCGTCGGCGCCTTCTTCTACGTGTTCGAGGTGGCCGGAGGCCGCGCCCGTCATCGCCGAGCCGAGTTCCTCCGGCGTGACGGTGGCCGGGTCGGCGTCGGCGACGAGCCGTCCGCGGTAGATCACGCGGAGGGTGTCGGAGAGGCCGATCAGCTCGTCCAGGTCCGCCGAGATCAGCAGGACGGCGAGTCCTTCGCGGCGGGCCTCGCGGATCTGGTCCCAGATCTGGGCCTGCGCGCCGACGTCCACACCACGGGTGGGGTGGGCGGCGATCAGGAAGCGGGGCTTGTGGCTCATCTCGCGGCCGACGATCAGCTTCTGCTGGTTGCCGCCGGAGAGCGAGGCCGCCGTGACGTCGATGCCGGGGGTACGGACGTCGTACTGCTCGACGATGCGCCGGGTGTCGGCCTGCGCGCCCTTGGGATCGAGCCAGAAGCCGCCCTTGCCGCGCGAGTTGGGCTTCTCGGTGACGTGACCGAGGATGCGGTTCTCCCAGAGCGGCGACTCCAGGAGGAGGCCGTGGCGGTGGCGGTCCTCGGGGATGTAGCCGACGCCCTGCTCGCGGCGGTGGCGCGTGGCGAGGTCGGTGATGTCCTTGCCCGCCATGCGGATGACGCCGGAGTCGGCGTGCTTGAGGCCGATGAGCGCGTCGATCAGCTCGGTCTGGCCGTTGCCCTCGACGCCCGCGAGGCCGAGCACTTCGCCCTCGTGGATGGTGAAGGAGATGTGGTCGAGCAGGGCCCGGCCGGACTCGCCTTCGGCGAGCAGCTTGAGCTCCTCGACCTCGATCATCGCCCGGTCGGTGACCGTCGACTCGGCCGTCTCCGGGGTCGGCAGCTCGCTGCCGACCATCAGCTCGGCGAGCTGGCGCGGGGTCGTCTCGGAGGGGATCGCCGTGCCGACGGTCGTGCCGCGCCGGATGACGGTGATGTCGTCGGCGACGGAGAGGACTTCGCCCAGCTTGTGGGAGATGAAGATGACGGAGAGGCCCTCGGACTTCAGCTCGCGCAGGTTGTCGAAGAGCGCGTCGACCTCCTGCGGCACGAGGACCGCGGTCGGCTCGTCCAGGATCAGCGTGGTGGCGCCGCGGTAGAGGACCTTGAGGATCTCCACGCGCTGCCGGTCGGCGACGCCGAGGTCCTCGACCATGGCGTCGGGGCGGACCCCGAGGCCGTACCGCTCGGATATCTCGGCGATCTTGCGGCGGGCGGCGCCGCCGATGCCGTGCAGCTTCTCGCTGCCGAGGACGATGTTCTCCAGGACCGTGAGCTGGTCGGCGAGCATGAAGTGCTGGTGCACCATGCCGATGCCGCGCGCGATGGCGTCGGCGGGGCTGGAGAAGGTCACCTGGGTGCCGTCGACCGCGATGGTGCCCTCGTCCGGCTTCTGCATGCCGTAGAGGATCTTCATCAGGGTCGACTTGCCCGCGCCGTTCTCGCCGACGAGGGCGTGCACGGTGCCCTTGCGGACGATCAGGCGGATGTCATGGTTGGCCACGACGCCCGGGAAGCGCTTGGTGATGCCGGTGAGTTCAACGGCAACGGCCTTGGCGGTGGGCGGAGGGCTGGTGGACGCGTCGATGGCGCACTCTCCTCGGGAATCCTCAGGAAAGGGGCCACCTACGCGCGTAGCGCCCCTGGTTCGACGGGAGTTGAGCAGTGGGCCGCGCGAACGGGGCGCGGGGGCAACCATCGTCCCCCACACCCCGTTCCGCGACCATCACGCTGTTGTTACGGCTGTGGCGACCGCCGTCGAAGCGGTCACCACGGCCGTCGACACCGTGGTCGTTACGGCGTGGCCTTGACCTTGATCTTGCCGCTGATGATGTCCTCTTCGGCCTTCTTCAGGGCAGCCTGGAGGTCGGCGTTCTTCTTGAACTCGGGGTTCGAGTCGGCGAGCGCGACGCCACCGGACTTGAGGTCGGCGCGGACGACGCCGCCCTCGGCGTTGTCGTCGGCGACGGACTTCGCCAGGTTGTAGACCGAACCGGCGACGTCCTTCGTCGCGGAGGTCAGGATGTACTTCTTGTACTTGGCGAGCGCGTCCTGCTTGTACTGGTCGGAGTCGACGCCGATCGCCCAGACCTTCTTGGCGGCGGCGGCCTCGATGACACCCTGACCGGAGAGACCGGCGGCGTGGTAGACCACGTCGGCGCCGTCCTCGATCTGGCCCTGCGCGGCGGTCTTGCCCTTGTCGGGGCTGGTGAAGCCGCCGTCCTCGGCCTTCTCCGTCAGGTACTGCTTGACGACCTTGACCTTGGGGTTCGTGTCCTTGACGCCCTGGGTGAAGCCCGCCTCGAACTTGTGGATCAGCGGAACGTCCACGCCGCCGACGAAGCCGACGGTCTTGCTCTTGGTCGTCTTGGCGGCGGTGACGCCCGCGAGGTATGAGGCCTCCTGCTCGCTGAAGACCAGGTCCGCGACGTTCTTGGCCTTGACGGTCTCGTCGTCGACGATGCCGAAGGTGACCTTCGGGTACTTCGCCGAGACCTCCTTGACCGCCGGGGCGTAGGCGTAACCGACGCCGATCACGGGGTTGTAGCCCTGCTTGACCAGCTCGGTGAGGCGCTGGGTCTTGTCGGCGTCCGACTCACCGTCGCTCGGCTCGACGGCCTTCTTGCCGATCTTCAGCTCGGTGGCAGCCTTGTCCATACCGGCCGTCGCGGCGTCGTTGAAGGACTGGTCGCCCTTGCCGCCGACGTCGTACGCGATGGCGACGCCCTTGCTCTTGCCGTCGTTCTTGGAACCGGCGGCATCGCTGGACGTGCCGCCGCAGGCGGTGGCGGATACGGCGAGTGCGGCGGTCGCGACGCCCGCTGCGGCAATTCGGGAAACCCGGCGCATAGAGAGGAACTCCTTATGTACAAGCAAGCACAAGCACGTACGAGCGCCTCACCTGGCGCTGATTTCGCCGCAGCGTAACGCGCGTAGACCAGACATAAGAACCCTTCTGTCCCGTCCGTTATCGAGCTGTGGCCGCGAGGTTGCGCGAGCATGTACGCAGTGTGGGGCGCCCCACACGCAAGGGGCGCCCCACGGCAGTTCGTCCATCGGGTCCCGCATCGGGCTACGGAGTGGTCTTGACCTCGACCTTGCCGTCGACGATGTCCTTCTCGGCCTTGTCCACGGCGGCGACCACGTCCTTCATCGCCGTGTACTTCGGGTTCGTGTCGGCGAACCCGACGCGGCCCGACTTCAGGTCGTAGCGCTGCTCGCCCGTGATCGGCTTGCCCTCGACGACCGACTTCGTCAGGTCGTAGACGGCGCCGCCGACGTCCTTGAGGGCCGAGCCGAGGATGTAGTCCTTGTACTTGGCCAGGGCCTTCTGCTTGTACTGGTCGGAGTCGACGCCGATCGCCCACACCTTCTGCGAGCCGGCCTCCTGGATCACGCCCTGCCCCGAAAGGCCCGCCGCGTGGTAGAGCACGTCGGCGCCCGACTCGATCTGGCCGCTCGCCGCGTTCTGCCCCTTGTCGGGGCTGGAGAAGCCGCCGTCCTCGGGCTTCTCCGTCAGGTACTGCTTCTCGATCTTGATCTTCGGGTCGACGGATTTCACGCCCTGCACGAAGCCGGCCTCGAACTTGTGGATCAGCGGGATGTCGACGCCGCCGATGAACCCGACGTGGTCGGCCTTGGTCGCCTTCGCGGCGGCGACACCCGCGAGATACGACCCCTGCTCCTCGTGGAATACGAGATCGGAGACGTTGTCGGCCTTCACGGTGTTGTCGTCGATGATCCCGAAGGTGGTCTTCGGGAACTTCGCCGCGACCTCCTTGATGGCGGGCGCGTAGATGTAGCCGACGCCCACGACCGGGTTGTAGCCCTGCTTGGCGAGCTGCTCGATCCGCTGGACCTTGTCGGCACTGGACTCGCCGTCGCCCGGCTCCATGTCCACGCCGCCGATCTTGAAGTCCTTGCGGGCCTTCTCGTATCCGGCGTAGGCGGCGTCGTTGAACGACTGATCGCCCTGGCCGCCGATGTCGTACGCGAGACCTATGCCCTTGTCGTCGTACTTCGAGGAACCCCCGGACTTGTCGTCCTTGCCCTCGTCGTCCGAGGACGCCTCGCTGCTGGTCTTGCCGCACGCTGAGGCCGCGAGGGCGAGGGACGCCACCGCCACGGCCACTTGGGAGACCCTTGACACCCGGGTTCCACGGATTCCTCGGGTTCCCCGCATTCCACCGGTTCCACGAGATCCTCGACGAAGACGCATGAGACGCACCCCTTACGTTCCCCAAAGCACCCTTGGCGGGGCCTGTTTGCGGCGCACAGTAACGCGCGTAGAAAGGGAGGGGAACGGGGTTTCGCGCTGCCGTTACCTATTCGTGCCGAGGGCCGGTTACGTCCGGGTGAACGGGTCCGCCGTAACCGGCCAATAGCGGTGGTTACCGACGGGTCCCGTCGAGCAGTGCCGCCGCGGTGAACATCTCGACGCCCACCGTGATCGCCGACTCGTCCGCGTCGAAGTCGCCCTGATGCAGATCGCGTACGGTGCGCTCGCCGGGCGTACGGACGCCGAGGCGGGCCATGGCACCCGGCACATGCTCCAAATACCAGGAGAAGTCCTCGCCCCCCAGGCTCTGTTCGGTGTCCTCGACGGAGTGCGCGCCGCGACGCAGCTCCATGGAGTCGCGCAGTAGGTCCGTCACCTCGGGCTGGTTCACGACGGGCGGGACCCCGCGGATGTAATTCACCACGGACTTGGCGCGGTAGAGGTCGGCGATCTCCTGAATGGCGCCGTGCACCAGGTCGGGCGCCTGCCGCCAGGCCTTGAGGTCCAGGCAGCGGACGGTGCCGGAGAGTTCGGCGTGCTGCGGGATGACGTTGCAGGCGTGACCGGACTCGATGCGGCCCCAGGTCACCGCGAGCCCCGAGCGGGCGTCGATGCGGCGGGCGACCAGGGCGGGGACCTCGGTGGCGACCTTGGCCGCGGCGGTCACCAGGTCGGTCGTCAGATGGGGACGCGCGGTGTGACCGCCGGCGCCGTCGAGTGCGACCTCCAGCCGGTCGCAGGCGGAGGTGATGGGGCCGTGCCGCAACCCGATCTTCCCGGCGTCGACGCGGGGATCACAGTGCACGCCGATGATGCGCCCCACGCCGTTGAGCACCCCCGACTCGATGGCGTCGGGCGCGCCGCCGGGCAGGACCTCCTCCGCGGGCTGGAAGATCAGCCGGACGGGCTGCGGCAGTTGCCCCTGCTTTGCGAGCTCGGCGAGGACGAGACCGGCCCCGAGCACCACGGTGGTGTGCACGTCGTGGCCGCAGGCGTGGGCGCGGTCGGGCACGGTGGAGCGGTACGGGACGCCGAGCTTGGTGTCCGGGATGGGCAGGGCGTCGATGTCGGCCCGCAGGGCGAGCATGGGGCGTACGCCGTCCCATTCCTCGGTGCCGATGTCACAGACGAGCCCCGTGCCGATGTCGAGTACGCGCGGCTCGAGGCCCGCGTGTTCGAGCCGGGCCTTGAGCGCCGCGGTGGTGCGGAACTCCTGGTTGCCGAGCTCGGGGTGCATGTGCAAGTCGCGCCGGAAGGCGATGAGTTCGCTGCGCAGGGCGGCCGGGAGGATGCCGGGGAGTGCGGCTTCCCCGTGCGCGCCCCCCGCGGCTTCGCCGGGCAGATCGGCCTCGGAATCTCGCTCGGGCCCTCGCCCGGACTCTCGCTCGGAATCTCGTGACATCAGTTGGTTCACCCTCTGAAGGGTAGGGCGAGCCATGGACCAACTGACCCACGATCAACAAAAGTTCAGCCCGATAGGGTAAGAAAATGTGGCCGCGTGGCGCATAGCCGCTACTTGAGATGGGTAAACTCCCGGCCTTTTCAGGGGATAAGGCGCTGGTCATATGCGTACGCCTGCTCCCCCAGCCCCCTCCGTAGGCAATCCGGGCGGCGATTCCCCGCGAGCAGGTGGGGATGGTCCGAGGGCGCCTGTCCGCCCATGTGGCTCACGGGTGTGACCGGGCAACTCCACAGGTACCACGGAGGTACAGGTTCATGCGCATACGTTCCATCCGTCCTCGCAGCGGGTCGCGGGGTCCGCCGTGCCATGCCGGCTGATGTCGTGGCGTCGACGCAGCGATCAGATGGGGGGGGGGCGGACTTCGCGTTCGTCACCGCGGGTCAGAGCAGGGCAGGGCCAGGCAGGAACTCGGTGGACGTGAGATGGGGTTGCCGGGAGGGGGCTGTGCTGGTCCGGCGTTTGAATCGGTCACCGGTGCCGTCCGGTGCTGGCGAGATTGGCGGTTACGGACCGGGAGTAAAGGGCGCTCCTACGTCGCGTCGGCTGCGCCGATTCCGCTGCGCTCCACCCTTGACACCCGCCCCTCCACCGCGCGAGGGAAAGCGACCGGACGGCCCGGGGGCGGGACTCTCGACCAGGGCAGCCGGGTTATCCGGCTTCCTGTCGGGTGCGGACTGATTCGTCGGGGGCGGCCGCCAGAGGGTGAGGTGCGCGGCCCGCTGGACCGGGGCACCGGTCTCGTCAAGCGGCTGCCGACCGGATCGTTGGGGTGGCCGCAAGGGGGACGGAGCGGGCGTGGGGCGGCGGCTCGTGTCGGCGGGAGGGGGCGGGCGACCGGCTACCCGGTGGTCGGGAGGGGCGCCCGGCGGGCGGTGGTAGGGCGGATTGCAGGAAAGTCCCACGCCACGCCGGATGGAGGGCGGGTGTGGCGCGACTTCTCTGCAATCGGCGCCGGGGGCGGGGCACCAACTTTGACAAAGTTGTGTTCCCGCAGACGAGGGGCGCACGCGGGAGCCGATGCGCCGTCGCGGGACGGGGTATTGGCCGCTCCCGCAGGCGCATGCCCGATGGGCAGACGAGCCCGTTACCGACCTCGGCTCCCCGTGGGCGGGGGCCGGCGAGAGACCGCCCGTGAAGCCGGCCCCGGGCAACCCCGCCCGCCAGCCGCCGGACGAAACCGCCGCACCCCGCCCGACGCCGGGGCCCGGCACCGCATCCCCCCCCCAGAGGGCGCACCACACACTCCGCGCGCCCCGCCTCTCCCCGAACACAACTTTCCCAAGTAGGTCCCCAACCCCCACCCCTCCCCACCGATCACAGAAAAGTCCCACCGCACCGGCCCCCAGCACCCCGCATCGCGGGACTTTCCTGCAATCCGCCCTACGACCGGCCGACGGACCGCCTTCCGCGCCACCGGGCAGCCGGTCGCCCGCCCCCGTCCGCCGACGCCGGGCTGCCTGCAGCCCGTCCCCTCGCGCCCACCCCCGCCCCTCCGCACCGATTGCAGAAAAGTCCCGCCGAACGGGCCCTCAACGCCCCGCATCGCGAGACTTTCCTGCAATCCGCCCCACCACCGCCCGCCGGACCGCCCTTCCGCACCACCGGGCAGCCAGTCGCCCGCCCCCGCCCGCAGCCTGTCCCCTCGCGCCCGCCCCAGCCCTCGGCGCCGATTGCAGGAAAGTCCCGCCGCGCGTGTCCTCAGCGCCTCGTTTCGTGGGACTTTCTTGCAATCCGCCCTACGGCCGCCCGCCGGACCGCCTTCCCCCGCCACCGGGCAGCCGGTCGCCCGCCCCCGTCCGCCGCCGCCCTGCCCGCAACCCACCCCCGGCCCTCCGCACCGATCGCAGAAAAGTCCCGCCGAACGGGCCCTCAGCGCCCGGCATCGCGGGACTCTCCTGCAATCCGCTCCACCACCGACCGCCGGGCCGCCCTTCCGCACCACCGGGCAGACGGTCGCCCGTCGGCTCCCGCCCCCTGCCGCCGCCCCACGCCCGCCCCGCCCCTTGCGGCCACCCCCAACGATCCGGTCGGTAGCCGCTTGACGAGACCGGCACCCATCCCCGGAGCGGCCGCGCACCCCTCACGGCTGACGGCCGCCCCCGACGGACAAGTCCGCACCCGACAGGAAGCCGGACGGCCCTCCGGGCCCTGGTCGAGAGTCCCGCCCCCGGGCCGTCCGGTCGCTTTCCCTCGCGCGGTGGAGGGGCGGGTGTCAAGGGTGGAGCGCAGCGGAATCGGCGCAGCCGACGCGACGTAGGAGCGCCCTTTACTCCCGGTCCGTAACCGCCAAACTCGGCAGAACCGGACGGCACCGGTGACCGGCTCAAACGCCGGACCAGCACAGCGCGGACCCCGATGACGCGGGGCAACGGCACTCGACCCACAGCACCTTCCCCCGCTGGCCGAACAAGTCATCCCCCAGCGGGAAGCCGCCCCACGCCGACGCCAACTCCTCCACCAGGTGGAGCCCCCGGCCGCCCTCAGTGCCCTGGGTAGGGGGCGGCAATTCCCCCGGCGGGACGGCGAAAGGGGGTGGGATGTGCGGGTCCGTGTCCCATACGCCCACCCGTACGCCGCGTCCGCCGCGTACGCCGGGCAGCCCTCGGAGGCGTAGTGCGGCCGGGCCCTCCGTATGCCGGTAGGCGTTGGTCACCAGCTCCGAGGCCAGGAGTTCAGCGGTGTCCGTCAGCTCCCCGAGGCCGTACCCGGACAGCACGGCCCGCAGCGTCTGCCTAGCGATACGCGGGGCCCGCGGATCGTGGGGCAAGTGCAGGGCGTACGACCACACTTCCGGTGCGGGCGGATTGGGCGTGACTGCCGATAGCGTGACGGTGACCATGCGTGCCTCCGTGCGTTGCGGGTTGCGGGTTACGGGTTACGCGTTGCTGGTTGCTGGTCGGACCGGCTCGGTTCGCCCGGCGGGCCTGCCTCAGCGGTGGCAGTGCCGCACACCCATACACGGCGTGCGGTGCACTTCCGCCTTGCAGAGCAGGGCAGTTGGAGCGGGATGTGACTAACCGTAGGCCTATCGATGGCCTATATTCCATCGATGGAGAGAAAGGGAGGCCATAGCCACCCGTGTGAGTGACTTGGCCGACCCGCGCCCCGCCCTGAAGGGAGACTGATGCCGCCCGGCAAGACACCCACGCTGCGCCAGCAGCGACTCGGCTCGGAGCTGCGGAAACTGCGTGATCGTGCCGGTCTTTCCACCGTCCAGGCCGCAGCACTGCTGGGCGTCAACCAGTCACGCATCAGCAATATCGAGGCCGGCCGGTACGCCGTGGGGCCCGACCGGGTGCGCGCCATCGCCCGCAATTACGCCTGCGCGGACGAGGATTTGATCAACGCTCTCGTCGGGATGACGGGCGGCCGCACCCGTGGCTGGTGGGAGGAGTACCGAGGACAGCTCCCGAACACCTTGCTCGACCTCGCCGAGCTGGAGCACCACGCCGCCTCACTGCGCGTGGCCCAGGCGCTCCACATCCCGGGGCTGCTGCAAACTCCTCAGCACGCTCGCGCGCTCTTCGGTGACGCGGTGCCGCCGCTGCTTCCCCATGAGATCGAGCACCGGCTCTCGTACCGGATCAAACGCCAAGCGGTGCTGTACGGGGATGCTCCGCTTCGCTACACCGCCCTCATGCATGAGGCCGCGCTCCGTATGTGTGTCGGAGGGCCTGCTGTGGCCACGGAGCAGCTCTCGCACCTCGTAGAGATGAGCGGACTGGAGCACGTCAGGATCCTGGTCATCCCCTTCGGGAGGGGCGCCTTTCCCGGATCGGGGCAAGGCATCGACTACGCGCACGGGCCCGTTGCTCAGCTCGACACCGTACAGATGGATACTGAACACGGGAGCGAATTCATCGATGCCGGGGCACAGTTGGAGCGCTACGCGACAGTGCTGGACCGGCTCGAAAAGCTCGCTCTGTCAGCCGACGAGTCAAGCGACCTCATCCAGCGCACCGCCCGACAACCCTGAAGGGCCTCTCACATGCCCGTAGAACCGACCGCCGCCTGGCAGAAGTCCTCGTTCAGCTCTGAGGCCTCCTCCTGCGTATACATAGCCCCCGGCAACACCCCCACCACCATCCACCTCCGCGAAAGCGACACCCCGCAAGAGATCCTCACCACCCACCAACCCCAGTTCGCCGCGCTTATCGCGGCGATCAAGAGTGGCCTTACGCCGTAGCCGCCATCCCCTGCGTCGTGCTCGCGGAAGCCACCGAAGCCAGGCGGTGTACGTCGCGGGCCGTGCCCGTGACGCCCGACAGGAAGCCCTCCGCACGCGGGGACGCGTTCTCCGTCAGCCAGGCCGGGTCGATGTCGCAGACCGCCACCCGGACCTCCGTGCCCGCCAGGGCCAGGGGCAGGGTGTGGACCACCGTTGAGGGGAAGCTCAGGATCGTGCGGCCGATCGGGCCCCGGCGGGCGATCAGTTCCAGGGGGAGGTCGGGGCGGACCACCTGGAGGCCCGTCTCCACCGCCAGGCGGTGGAGCTTCTCGGCGCTCTCGCGACGGTGGGCGAAGTAGCGGGTCGCGCCGTGCGCGCGGGACAGCGAACGGACCGCTTCCACGTAGCGGTCCGGGTCCACCACTCCCGTTTCCACCAGTGACGTGCCCACCAGGTCCGCGCCTTTGGACACTCGGGGAGGGCCGAAGCGGTCCCGTGTCCAGGCGAAGGTGTTCGGCGTCACCCGCACCCCCGCCGGGGCCGTGTCGATCGGCATGGAAGAGAAGATCTCCACTGTGCGCTTGCCGCCCGGCGTCAGGCGGCGTCGGGCCGAGGCCGAGATCGGGGCGAAGGCGATGTCGCGTACGCCGGGACGGCCGCCCCGGCGGTGCCAGCGCACCAGTCGTTCGCCCGTGGCCAGTTGCGCCACGAACTCCATCGTGGCCGTGCCGTCGTCCACGACCACGAGGGAGCGGGCCCGCGTGATCGTCAGGAGCAGCTGTACGTAGCGCGAGAACGGGTCGCCGATCACGATCCGGTCCGCCGCCCGCAGCGCGCCCGTCAGCCCGCCGATCGTGTGGAAGGGAGCAGCCCCGCCGCCGCGCGCCTCCTCCCAGCGGACGTTCAGGCCCTCGTCGCGGGCCAGCTGGGCCATGCGGCGCAACTGGCCCCGGGTCATGGGGTCGTTCGGGGACAGGACGACGACGGTGAGACCCCCGGCCGGGCCGGTGGCACCCGCCGAATGCGCCCACTCAAGGACGTTGAGGAGCTGCACAGGGCTCTCTACGAACGCCAGCGTGGCGGGCGGCGCCGTATCGGTGGGGGCCGTCGGCCCGGCGGGTCGGGGGCTCATCGTCGTATGACCGTGTCCTGTCCTTGTGGGGGGAGCCGGGGAGACCGGGACCCCCGGTGGCAGGTCCCGGTAAGAGCGTCAGCGCGCTCAGACCGCGACCGGCTCGCGCTCGGCCGCGTCCGCCTCGGCGACGACGCCCGCGACGCGGCGCAGCTTCTTCATCGGGCCGAGCTCCGACTCGTAGACCTTCTTGACGCCGTCACCGAGGGAGGCCTCGATGGTGCGGATGTCGCGGACGAGGCGGGTGAGGCCCTGCGGCTCCACCGACGCGGCCTGGTCCGAGCCCCACATGGCGCGGTCGAGGGTGATGTGGCGCTCCACGAAGGTGGCGCCGAGGGCTACCGCGGCCAGCGTGGTCTGCAGGCCCGTCTCGTGGCCGGAGTAGCCGATCGGGACGTTGGGGTACTCCTGCTGGAGGGTGTTGATGACGCGGAGGTTGAGCTCCTCGGCCTGCGCCGGATACGTCGACGTGGCGTGGCACATCAGGATGTTGTCCGAGCCGAGGACCTCGACCGCGTGGCGGATCTGCTTCGGGGTCGACATGCCGGTGGAGAGGATGACCGTGCGGCCTGTGGCGCGCAGCGCGCGAAGGAGCTCGTCGTCCGTCAGGGAGGCCGAGGCGACCTTGTGGGCCGGGAGGTCGAACTTCTCCAGGAAGGCGACGGCCTCGGTGTCCCACGGGGAAGCGAACCAGTCGATGCCGCGCTTCTTGCAGTGCTCGGTGATGGCCTGGTACTCGGACTCGCCGAACTCCACGCGGTGGCGGTAGTCGATGTACGTCATCCGGCCCCAGGGGGTGTCGCGCTCGATGTCCCACTGGTCGCGCGGGGTGCAGATCTCCGGGGTGCGCTTCTGGAACTTGACCGCGTCGCAGCCGGCGTCGGCGGCCACGTCGATCAGCGCGAGGGCGTTGTCGAGCTCGCCGTTGTGGTTGATGCCGATCTCACCGGTGATGTACACGGGCTGACCGGGTCCGGCCGTCTTCGAACCAAAGGTGCGCAGACGGGAGTTGGCGATCGTGGGGGTCGTGGAGCTCATGGCAGAACGTTCCTTACTTGTTGAGGGAGGGGCCGAGGATCCATGCGGCGATCTCTCGGATCGCGCCGTCACCACCGGGGAGAGCGGTGACCGCGCGTGCGGCGCCGCGTACGACGTCGTGGGCGCTCGCGACCGCCACGGGCCAGCCGACAAGGCCGAAGCACGGGAGGTCATTGACGTCGTTTCCGACGTAGAGCACGCGCTCGGGAGCGATGCCCTGCTCCTCGCACCACTGCTTGAGCGCGAGGTCCTTGCGGTCGATGCCGTGCAGGACGGGAAGCTTCAGCTTCCTGGCCCGCGCGGCGACGACCGGGTTCTTCTCCGTGGACAGGATCAGCAGCGGGATGCCCGAATCGCGCAGGGCGGCGATGCCGAGGCCGTCCCCGCGGTGTACGGAGACGAACTCCCGTCCTTCGGAGTCGATCAGCACCCTGTCGTCGGTCTGGGTGCCGTCGAAGTCGAGTACGACCGCGTCGATGTCGTCGCGGGTCGGAAGTGCGTCGGCCCGGCCGGAGTCGAAGAGGGGCGCGAGCGCCCGGGCGCGGGCGAGGTCGTGCGGGTCATCGATCTCCAGGACGCGCGCCGGGTCCGTGCGGACGAGTTCGGTGCGGCCGAAGAAGCGGTGCTTGTGTTCGCGGAAGCCCGCGACGTCCATTCCGTAGACGGCGCCCGTCTCCAGGAGGTCCTGGGGGCGGTCCTGGCGGCGCGGGCGGAAGGACTTGTCGTGGTTGACGCCGTAACCGCCGTCCGTGGCCGTCGCGTTGGCGACCTTCGTGGTGCCGCCCAGCTCGCCGGTGCGCCGGGCGTCCAGGGCCGCGGGCTCGTCGTCGGCGTCGCGCCAGACGAAGCCGTGGAAGGGCGCCACGGTCAGGGCCGTGTCCGCGCCGCCGTCGATGATCGAGCCGACCACGCCGTCGAGGTCCTCGCGGACGATGAAGGGGCTGGTGCACTGCACGAGCAGGACGATGTCGACGGAGGTGCCGCGCAGGGTCTCGTAGGCGTCCATCGCGTGCAGGACCGCCGCCTCGCTGGTCGCGGTGTCCCCCGCGATCGCCGCGGGGCGCAGCACCACTTCGGCGCCGGCCGAGCGCGCGGCCTCGGCGATCACGTGGTCGTCCGTGGAGACGACGACGTCCGTGACGAGCCGCGCGGCCAGGCACTCGCGGATGGCGCGCGCCACCAGGGGCACGCCGCCGACCGGCGCGAGGTTCTTGGCGGGCACGCCCTTGGAGCCGCCGCGGGCCGGGATGACGGCGAGGACGCGGCGCGTTGGCGCGCTCCCCGGGGCGGGGTGGGACATAGGGGCTCCTTGAGAGGGGTGGGGGATCACAGCTCGCCCATCCGCCGGATGACGGGGGCCACGCGCTGCACCCCGTGCCGGTAGGCGCCGCGTGCCGCGCTGCGGACGGCCTGGCGCACCGGGCCCGGCTCGCGGTCCGCCGCGGGGACGCCGGGCAGCGGGGCGCCGTCCGGGCCGAGGTGGTGGCGGGCCAGGATGCCGGGGAGGTACCCGCGGGCGGTGGTGAGGCTGTAGTACGGGGAGACCGGCGGCAGTTGATCCTGAGCGAGCAGGGCCGCGACGCGCTCGCGTGCCGCGTCGAACGCCGTCTCGTACGTCCCGTCCGGCGCGACGCCCTGCCGCGCGACCCACTCCGGAGCGGCCTCGGGGCTGTACCCCGTGTCGATCTCGTCCCAGGACGCCAGGCATCCGGAGCCGATGAAGTGGTGGTTGCCGAGCGCCTCGCGCACCCCGAGGTCGGTGAGGACCGCGGTGGGGATGCGGCGGTGCAGGGATTCGAGCGCGGCGGTGGAGCTGACCGTGACGAGCAGGTCGGTACGGTCCAGGACCTCGCCCATGTTCCCGTAGACGAGACGGCAGTTGGGCGGCAGGTCCTCGCCCTTGGCGAGCTTCTGGTAGGGCAGTTCCTCGATGTGCGTGGTGTGCTCGCCGGGCTTGCTGCGCAGCTTGATCAGGACCTCGCGGTCCGGGTGGAGCCGTGCGTGCTGGACCATGCGCTTCAGGAGGTACGTGCGGTGTGCGCGGCTGTCCGGCACGGAGGGCTGCGCCGCGAAGACGACCGTGTACGGGTCGTGCTTCTGGTCCTTTTCGAGATAGGCCGCGCCGCCCAGGAACGGCAGCGCGCTCTCCACCACGCCCGATGCGTCGGCGCCCACTCCCTCGTACACGGCGCGGAAACGCTCCGCGTCCTGCCGGGAGTTGGCCAGGACGACGTCCGCGCCGTGCCGCAGGAGCAGGCCGTCGGCGAGCTTCTCGTAGACGACGCCGACATAGCCGGTGACGACGACGGGCCTGCGCCCGCCGGCTGCCGCCGTGTCCTGCGCGATGCGGGCGAGACCGTGCAGGACCGCCTGGACCGCGCCGCCCACGAGGGCGAGCACGATCACGTCGGGCGCATCGCGCTCGACCTCGCGCAGGAACTCGATCGCGGTGACCTCACGGAGGGAGTCCGCGCGCACCCCGACCTCTTCGAGCTGTCGGACGGTGGGCGTGGCCCGGCCGCGGAGGAGGCGTCCGTCGAGGCGTAGGTCCGCGGCCTCAACCGAAACCGCTGCCCCGCCCGAAACCGCTGCCCCGCCCGAGACCGCTCCCCCGCCGGCGAGGCGGCTCGCGGTGAGCGCACCCCATTTCCACCGGGTGTCGGAGTCGGCGAGCACGGTGATCCGTGTCGTCCCGCTGTTGCTTGCTGGCACAGCCAAGACGCTAGGAAGGCATGGAGAGTGGCGGCCCAACTCAGCTGCAACAAACGGTTAACAGAATGCCGACGAATGGCGAATCAGGCCGGGAAACCGCCGGTAAGCAGGCGGGTTAACCATTCCGCCATGCGTCGTTCACCTGGCATCTCACCTTCGGCCAAGACGAATGCCGGGCCGACACCTAACGTCACCCACGTGGTTAAGCTCTCCGTCATCGTGCCGTTCTACAACGTGCAGCAATACGCGCCCGACACCTTGAAGAGTCTGCGAGCGAACGCACGCGACGACTTCGAATTCATTCTCGTCGACGACTGTTCGAAGGATGAGACTCCAGAGATTCTGGAGCGTGCCGCGCGCGAACTGCCCGGCGCCGTCCATCTCAGACATGAGACGAACGGCGGTCTCGCGACCGCCCGCAACACGGGCCTTGACGCGGCGCGCGGCGAGTACCTCACCTTCCTGGACGGTGACGACTGGCTCGCGCCCGGCTATTACGAGCAACTCGTGGCTTCCATCGAGCAGTTGGGCTGCGACTTCGTCCGTACCGATCATGTGCAGTGCACTGCCAGGGCCCGCACCGTCCACCGTGTTCCGCACGGCATGCGCTCGGTCGTCATGCCGCCGCGGGACGTCATCCTGCCCGCCGACCGCTCGACGTCCGTCGACTACGCGTACGCCTGGGCGGGCATCTACCACCGGCGCCTGGCCGACCAGGGCCTGCTGCACTTCACGGACGGCCTGCGCACCGCGGAGGACCGGCCCTGGATCTGGCGGCTGCACCGCGAGGCGGAATCCTTCGCCGCGGTGGGTCTGCTCGGTGTTTTCTACCGGCGCGGGGTGGCTTCGTCACTGACCCAGATCGGCGACGTACGCCAGCTCGATTTCATCCGGGCATTCGACCAGGTGGTACGTGAAACCGCCGAGGACCGCGACGCGGACAAACTCCTGCCGAAGGCAGTCCGTACTTACTGCGCGATCATTTCCCACCATCTGGGATCCATCGAAAGGTTCGAGCCACAAGTGGCGCGGAAATTGAAGTCACTGAGTGCGGCCGCCCTGAAGCGGATGCCGCAGGGCGTTCTCGACGACGCCCTCGACTCCATGGACATACAGCGGGCGACGCGCCTTCGCCGGCTCCGCCGGCGCCCGGTGTCGGCGGAGGTGGCCGCGTAATGGCGACGACGCAGATCTTCATGGCGTCCACGCTGTACGGCACCGCGACGCTCGCCGCCGCGATCGACGCCGACCGCTTCGGCCCGGCCGACCGGCGGCTGCTGCTCGTCAGCAACAACGCGGCCACGCCGGAGACGACCCTCTCCGTGGACGAGATGCCGGGCTTCGAGCGCCTGCGGGACCGCTTCGACGACGTACGTTCCTGGAACGAGGCCATCTCCCCTTTCCACCCGGGCGGCTGGGCCCCGCGGGCCGACGACATCCCGATGTGGGAGCGGTACATCCGGCTCCTGTGGGACCTCGGTGACGACGACATCGAGCTGGCCGTCGAATCGATCCAGGTCAACCCGGCCCTGGCGCTCGCGCAGATCTTCACGGGCGCGCCCGTGGACGTCTACGCGGACGGCCTGATGAGCTACGGCCCGACCCGCAACAAGATCGACCCCCTTGTCGGCACGCGGGTGCGGCGCCTCCTCCACCTGGACCTGGTGCCGGGCCTGACCCCGCTGCTCCTGACCGAGTTCGACGTCGTGCCGGAGATCGTGCCGACCGAGACGTTCGTGAAGGTGCTCGACCGCCTCGCGGACGGCGAGAGCGATGTACCGGACATCGCCGGACCCGCCCTGCTCCTGGGCCAGTACCTCTCCGCCCTCGGCATCCTCACCGCCGAGGAAGAGGAGGAGCTGCACGTACGGATGGTGCGCGGCGCCGCCGAACTCGGCCATACGCGCGTGGTGTTCAAGCCGCACCCGACCGCTCCGGCCCGCTGGTCGCGCATGCTGGAGAAGGAGGCGGAGGCGATCGGCGTGGAGCTGACCGTCCTCGACTCGCCGGTGCTCGCCGAGGTCCTCTACCAGCGGATGCGCCCCGCGCTCGTCATCGGCTGCTTCTCGACGGCGCTGCTCACCGCCTCCGCGCTGTACAACCTTCCGGTAGCGCGCACGGGCACGGAGACCCTCCTGGAGCGGCTCGCGCCTTACCAGAACAGCAACCGCGTCCCGGTCACCATCGTGGACGCGCTCATTCCCGACCTCGCCGACAAGAGCGCGGTCACCGGGCGGCAGCCGGGCATGCCGGTCGGCGACCTGGGCGAGCTGCTCCTCGCCGTCGGCTTCGCCATGCAGCCGCAGATCTATCCGCGCCGGCGCACGGCCGCCGAGCGGTACCTCTCGACGCACCTCACCCCGCACACCTGGCGCTACTTCAAGCGGCGCCGCCTCACGGCTCTCGCCCTGCCCGGAGCGCTGCCCTCGCAGCTCTCGTTCATCCCGCGCAACGCGGCCGTACGCCGGGTCGCGCGCCGCGCCCGCTCGGTCAAGCGCTCCATCAAGCGGACCGCACTCGGATGACCTCTCCCGGAACGACGCTCCCGAAGCACTCGCCGGGAGCGGACACAGCAGACCGCCAGGACACCCTCACCCGCACGATCACGGCTCCTCCGGTCGTCAGGCGGGCGCGCCCCCGGCTCAGAGCCCTGGACGGGCTGCGGCTCGTCGCGGCCCTGATGGTCGCGGCCTATCACTACGGCGGCCGTGACGGCGAGATCAGCGAGGCCTGGGGCAGCTCACCGCAGCTGCAATTCCCCACGGCACACAACTGGTTCGCGTACGGCTGCCTCGGCGTGCAGATCTTCTTCGTCATCAGCGGCTTCGTGATCTGCATGAGCGGCTGGGGCCGTCCGCTGCGCGCGTTCTTCGCCTCGCGCGTCTCGCGGCTCTTCCCCTCGTACTGGGCCGCGATCGTGCTGGTGACAGCGGTCTTCGCGCTGCCCGTGGTGGCGTACGAGGCGGTCTCGCCCAGCGACGCCCTGGTGAACCTGACCATGCTCCAGCAGCCGCTCGGCGTGGACCGGGTGCTCGGGGTCTGCTGGACGCTCTGGGCCGAACTGCGCTTCTACGCCCTCTTCGCGCTCTGCGTCGTCCTGCCGGGCGCCAACCGGGCCCGCGTGATCCTGTTCTGCGCGGTGTGGACCCTGGCCGCGGTGATCGCGGAGGGCGCGAACGAACCGCTGCTCGACCTCGTCCTCATGCCCGAGTACGCGCCCTTCTTCATCGGCGGCATCGGCATCTACCTCGTCCACCGTGACCGCAGGGACCTCACGGCCTGGGGCATCGTGGGCGCGAGCTGGCTGATCGGCCAGCACTACGCGGTGGACCGCCTCTGGCACGCCCCGAACCCGGAGTTCTTCTCCTACCGCACGTCGTTCGGGATCATCGCGGTCGTGACGGCGGGCTTCGCCGCGGTCCTGCTCATCGCGCTCGGCGCGCTGAACCGGGTCGACTGGCAGTGGCTGACGGTGGCGGGAGCCCTGACGTACCCGTTCTACCTGGTGCACGAGCACCTGGGCTGGGTGACGGTGGGCGCGCTGCACCGGGGGCTCGGGCTCCCGTCGTACGCGACCCTCGGTCTCACGATCGCGGCCATGCTGCTGCTCGCGTGGCTCCTGAACCGCTTCGTGGAGGAGCGGCTCACGCCGCTGATCCGGGGCGGGCTCATGACCCGGAAGTAGCTCCGCCGGTCTCGGTATCGGCGTCGCCCGCCGCGGTGCGGGCGACGTCCATCGCCTCGCCCATGACGTCCTGCGCCTCGCCTATCGCGTCCGCCAACTCCTGGACGAGGCGTTCCAGGGTCTCGCCCGGGTCTTCGTTCATGGGCCCAGACTACGTTCCTACGTGTCCAGCATCGTCGCCCCGATCCCGGCGACCACCGCGGCAAGGCCCTTCTCGAACCCCGCGTCGAAGTCACGGAACATCTCGCTGCCCGCCGCCGCCGCGAGGGGATACGCAGCGAGACGTTCCGCGCGGGCCGCCAGGTCGTAGCCGCCTTCCTCCCGCGCCGGGTCGGGGCCCATGGACTGCTCCTCGGTCACGTATCCGATCGTGTAGCTGTACGCCGTGAACCAGGCACGGGCCGCCTCGCCCGGCGTGAAGCCCCCCTCGGTCAGCGTGCGCAGATGGGCCTCCATGGGGGCGGCGTACGACAGGTCGGTGAAGTGCGTGCCGCTGTAGACCTTCGCGCCGTCGCGGTACATCAGGAGATGGCGCCGCAGCCCCCGCAGTGCGGCGGTGAGAGCGCTCTGCCAGTCGGCGTCCGGCCCCGCGCCCGCCGCCAGCTCCTCGTTCATGCGGCGCATCATCTCCGTCGCCATTTCGTCGAGCAGCGCCTGCTTGTCCTTGAAGTGCCAGTACAGCGCGGGTGCCTTGACGTCCAGCTCCTTGGCGATGGCGCGCAGGGAGAGGCCGTCGAGGCCGGTCTCGTTCAGGAGCTCGAGGGCGGTGCGCGCCACTCGGGTGCGGTCCAGGGGTGTCGTAGCCACCTTGACAATTTAACACCGTTAAGCGCAGGCTCTGGGGCATGGAACTTAACAGCGTTAAGGGCAGCGCTCCCGAGACGGATGCCCTCATCACCGATGTGCTCGTCGTGGGCGCGGGGCCGACAGGGCTGGCCCTCGCCTGCGATCTCGTACGGCGCGGGGTGCGCGCCCTGGTCGTGGAGCGGGCCGACGCCCTCTTCCCCGGCTCGCGGGGCAAGGGCATCCAGCCCCGCACCCAGGAGGTCTTCGACGACCTCGGGATCATCGCGGCGGCCGAGGCGGCGGGCGGCACCTACCCGGTCGGCATGATCTGGCGGGACGGCGAGCGGCAGGGCGAGCACCGGATGTTCGACGCCGTGGAGCCGACACAGGACGCCCCGTACAACCGGCCGCTGATGGTCCCCCAGTGGCGTACGCAGGAGATCCTGTACGCCCGCCTCAGGGAACTCGGCGGCGACGGCGTCCGGTTCGGCGCCGGCCTGACCGAGCTGACGCAGGACGGGGAGGGCGTCACCGCCCGGCTCGCGGACGGCGGGACCGCGCGCGCCGCGTACGCCGTCGCGGCGGACGGCGGCCGGTCGACCGTGCGCGCGGCGCTCGGCATCGGCATGACGGGCGAGACGGTGGACCCGAACCCGGTCCTGGTCGCCGACGTCCGCATCCCCGCCCTGGACCGCGACAACTGGCACATGTTCCCGCCGGCCGCCGAGGGCGGGGGCGGCGGCTTCCTGGCGATCTGCCCGCTGGCGGGCACCGCGGACTTCCAGCTGACGGCCCAGTTCACGGACGGGACCGACCCCGACACCTCGCTGGAAGGCGTACGGAAGGTCGTCGCCGCCCGTACGCATCTCGCCGCCGACGACGTGACCGAGGTGCGCTGGGCCTCCGACTTCCGGCCGCGCGCGGCGATGGCGGACCGGTTCCGCGATGGCCGCGTGTTCCTCGCCGGGGACGCGGCGCACGTGCACTCGCCGGCGGGCGGGCAGGGCCTGAACACCAGCGTGCAGGACGCGTACAACCTCGGCTGGAAGCTGGGCGCGGTCCTGCGAGGCGGCGCTCCCGCGGCCCTCCTCGACACCTACGAGGCCGAGCGCCTGCCCAACGCCGCGCAGATGCTGGGCCTTTCCACCCGCGTCCACCGGGGCGAGGAGCGGCGCGGGGACGCCACGCGCCAGCTGGGCCTGGGCTACCGGGACAGCTCCCTGGCGGTGGAGACCCGGACCGGCCTTCCGGAGGGGGCACTGCGGGCGGGCGATCGTGCGCCGGACGGGCCGCTCGCGGCGGGAGGAAGGCTGTTCGACCTGTTCAGGGGCCCGCACTTCACGCTGCTCGCGGTCGGCGGCACGGATGCCGCGCCGCCCTCACCGGACGAGGAACTGGTGCACGTACATCGCGTCGAGGCCTACGCGCCCTACGGCCGAGGTCTCTTCCTGGTACGCCCCGACGGTTACGTCGGCTGGGCGAGCGAGGACGCGACGGGCCTGACGGACTACCTCGAACTGATCCACCGAGGCAGTTGACCTCAATCAAAGTTGAGGTTCTACGTTCTGGGCATGGACACTTTCACGTACTCCCACCGCGACGAAGACCTCATCGACCAGCCCATCGGCTACTGGGCATCGGCCGCGGGCGAATCCGTCGTCCACCACATCCGCACCATGCTCGCCGAGTCCGGGCTCACCCAGCCCCAGTGGTGGATCCTGAACCAGATAGTCGCCGACGGCGGCCGTGCCAAGGAAGACGTGGTCGCCACCCTGCGCGGCTACCTGAACGTGGGCGACGGGTCCCTGCACCACGACATCAGCGCCCTGCACGACCGCGCCCTGCTCACCGAGGACGTCGAAGGCCGCCTGCGCATCACCGACGAGGGCCGCAAGCTCCGGGACGACACCGCCGCGCGTCAGCAGAAGACCCGCGCGGAGATCCACGAGGGCATCCCGGACGAGGAGTACATCCATACCCTCAAGGTGCTTCAGCGCATGATCCACAACGTGGGAGGCGCGGCCTGGCACCACTGAGGCCCGTTCCCGGTACCGCTCACCCGCCGGCGAGCGAGAGCTTCGCCGCGAATCCGAGGAACAGCGCGCCCGCCGCCGAGGTGGCTCCCGCCGAGAGCCGCTTGCGGCGGCGGAAGGCGGCCGACAGCTTCGTGCCGCCGAATATCAGGGCGGTGAGGTAGAGGACGCTCGCCACCTGGGCGAGGGCTCCGAGCACGAGGAAGGAGAGCGCGGGATAGGCGTATCCCGGATCGACGAACTGCACGAAGAAGGCGATGAAGAAGAGGATGGCCTTCGGGTTGAGCAGGCTGATCACCAGAGCCCTGCGGAACGGCCGCTCCGCCGAGTCGTCGGACTCGCTCTGCCCCTGCTCCACTGCGTTCTCACGCCGTGCGCGCCACATCCCCCACGCGGCCCGCAGCATCCCCACCGCGAGCCAGGTCAGATAGCCGGCACCGGCGTACTTCACGATCCCGAACAGCACGGCGTTGCCCTGCAGGAGCGAGGCGACACCGGCGGCCGACAGCGTCATCAGGACGGTGTCGCCGGCCCACACTCCGGCCGCGGCCTTGTAGCCGGTGCGTACGCCGCGGCGCGCGGCGACGGAGATCACGTACAGCGAATTCGGCCCCGGAAGGAGAACGATCAGGGCTACGCCCGCGAGATAGGTCGGAAGATCGGTGACACCCAGCATGGGGCGGAGTGTCGCACGCGTGTACGGCATGAGGGACGCGGTGTCCGCCCAGCGGACACTCGGAGCCGGGACCCGGGATCCGGGACCCAGAAATCACCCGCCCTGTCAGCCCGCCCTGTCAGCCCGCCCTGTCAGAACGCGTCCGTCGGCACGTACGCCCCCCACACCTCCCGCAGCGCGTCGCACACCTCGCCCACCGTCGCCCGCGCCCGCAGCGCGTCCTTCATCGGGTGGAGGACGTTGGCATCGCCCTTCGCCGCGTCCTTCAGCGACGAGAGCGCCGCGTCCACCGCCGCCTGGTCGCGCTCCGCCCGCAGCTTCGCGAGGCGGGCCGCCTGCCGGGCCTCGATGGCGGGGTCGACGCGCAGCGGTTCGTAGGGGTCCTCCTCGTCCAGCTGGTAGCGGTTGACGCCGACCACGACGCGCTCGCCGGAGTCGGTCTCCTGCGCGATGCGATAGGCGGAACGCTCGATCTCCGCCTTCTGGAAGCCCTGCTCGATGGCGGCCACCGCGCCGCCCATGTCCTCGACGCGCTCCATGAGGCCGAGGATCGCGGTCTCGATGTCGTCGGTCATCTTCTCGACGACGTACGACCCGGCGAACGGGTCGACCGTGGCGGTCACGTCCGTCTCGTAGGCGAGGACCTGCTGCGTGCGCAGGGCCAGGCGCGCGCTCTTGTCGGTCGGCAGCGCGATCGCCTCGTCGAAGGAGTTCGTGTGCAGCGACTGGGTGCCGCCGAGCACCGCGCCGAGGCCCTGGACCGCGACCCGGACGAGGTTCACCTCGGGCTGCTGGGCGGTGAGCTGGACCCCGGCGGTCTGCGTGTGGAAGCGCAGCATCAGCGATTTCGGGTTCTTCGCGCCGAACTCCTCGCGCATCACGCGGGCCCAGATCCGGCGCGCGGCACGGAACTTGGCGACCTCTTCGAGCAGCGTCGTACGGGCCACGAAGAAGAAGGACAGGCGGGGTGCGAAGTCGTCCACGTCCATGCCCGCCGCGACCGCGGTGCGCACGTACTCGATGCCGTCGGCGAGGGTGAACGCGATCTCCTGCGCGGGCGTCGCACCCGCCTCCGCCATGTGATAGCCGGAGATCGAGATGGTGTTCCACTTCGGGATCTCGGCCCGGCAGTACTTGAAGATGTCGGCGATCAGACGCAGCGAGGGCTTGGGCGGGAAGATGTACGTGCCGCGCGCGATGTACTCCTTGAGCACGTCGTTCTGGATCGTGCCCGTCAGCTCGCCGGGGTCGGCTCCCTGCTCCTCCGCGACCAGTTGGTACAGGAGCAGGAGCAGGGCGGCGGGAGCGTTGATCGTCATCGACGTCGACACCTTGTCCAGCGGGATGCCGCCGAACAGGACCCGCATGTCGTCGATCGAGTCGATCGCGACCCCCACCTTGCCGACCTCGCCGCTCGCGATCGGCGCGTCGCTGTCGTGGCCCATCTGCGTGGGCAGATCGAAGGCGACGGAAAGGCCCGTCGTGCCGTTGGCGATCAGCTGTTTGTAGCGGGCGTTCGACTCGACGGCCGTACCGAACCCGGCGTACTGGCGCATCGTCCAGGGGCGGCCGGTGTACATCGACGGGTAGACGCCGCGCGTGTACGGATACGCGCCGGGAGCGCCCAGCTTCGCCGCGGGATCCCAGCCGTCGAGATCCTCCGGGCCGTACACGGGCTCGACGGGCAGCCCGGACTCCGACTCACGCGCCATCGCTCTGTGCCTCCTGCCGGAGATGCTTCTCCGTTACCTGTCCGGTTACGTGTCCCGTTACCTGTCCGGTATGGCGGTTCCAGTCCAGCATGGGGCAACGTTCAGGGGTGGTCACTCGCGGGGAACACTCTCAGCGAGTCTGTCGGGCAGTGGAGCGATGGCGGGGGTCGTTGTGCGCAAAGGTGCGATAGCCGTGGGGGCCGTGGTCGCGGCCGTCCTGGTCGGCGGGTGCAAGGCGCAGGCCGACGGCGCGAACGGGCAGGATCAGCCGGTCCGGATCTCTCCCACGAAGACGAAGTCGGGCGACTCCGATGCGCCGTCCGGGACGGCGGACGGGAAGGCGGACGGGAAGTCCGAGGAGTCGTCGGCACCGAAACCGGCCCCCAAGACCCTGCTCGCGCCCGGTCAGCGCGGCGACCAGGTGCGGGAACTGCAGTCCCGGCTGCGGCAGATCCAGTGGATCTACGCGGACCCGACGGGGACGTACGACAAGTCCACGGCCGCCGCGGTCCAGGGCTTCCAGGAGAAGCGCGGGCTGCCCGGCACCGGCACGACGGACACGGTGACCTGGCAGCGGCTGCTCGCCATGACGGACGAGCCGACGAAGTACGAGCTCTACTCCGGGGGCGGCATCCCGCCGTCCAAGCCGGCCAAGGCCTGCATGACCGGCCGCGCCCTGTGCATCAGCAAGGAGAGCCGCACGCTGACCTGGATGATCGACGGCAAGGTCGTCTCGACGATGGACGTGCGCTTCGGCTCGCAGTACACACCCACGCGCGACGGCACCTTCAACGTCTACTGGAAGTCCCGGCACCACGTCTCGACGCTGTACGACAGCTCCATGCCGTACGCCCTGTTCTTCAGCGGCGGCCAGGCCGTGCACTACTCGACGGACTTCGCGGCGACCGGCTACAACGGCGCTTCGCACGGCTGCGTGAACGTCCGCGACGAGAAGAAGATCGCGAATCTGTTCGCGGAGGTCAGGAAGGGCGACAAGGTCGTCGTCTACAAGTGAGGCGCGCTGCCCGTCGGAAGGAGGGGCGCGCTGCCCGTCGGATTAATCAGCGTGGGCGGGATCGGGGGAACGTCTCCCGCCCACGCTGGTGGCACGGAGCCAAAGGTACGGGGGGAACCCCTGGCTCGTGCGCGGGCCGATGACCAGTCGGCTCACTTCTTACTGCGTCACTGCTTCAAAAAACGTCACACCCAGCCAGTACCGCGTTCAAGGACCTGCCGCGGCGACCCGCCGTGAGCGGCTAGGACGCGTTGTCGGGCAGCACGGGCAGGGCGCTGTAGGAGGCGCTCGGCGTGGGCGTCGGCTGTGGCACCGAGGGTCCCTCGACGGGCGGGGCGGGGGCCAGGCCGCCGTTGCCCCAGTGGTCGTTGCCGCCGCCCCATGAGCCGTCGCCGTCGCCGTTGTCGCCGTCGTCGCCGTCGTCGCCGTCGTCGTTACCGCCGCCGCTGCCGCCGTTGCCGCCGTAATTGCCGCCGCCGTTGTGCTCGCGGTCGCTGCCGGAGCCGTCGAGGACCCGGCCGCAGAACTCGGTGACCCGCTGGGATCCCTTGGCGGCCTCTTCCAGGCGGCGCCGCTTCTCGCCCTGGAGATCTCCGCTGCGGTAGTCGCGGCAGGCGGCGACGACCTTGCGGTACCAGCCGCCGGCCTCGTTCTGGCGTTGCGGATCGCCGGGGCCGGGCTTCTTGGCACCGTCGCCGCCCTTGGACGCGCCCGGCGATCCCTCGGCCTGCGGGGGCGGGGCGCTGCTGCCGGGCTCGGTCGAGGGCTGGTCCGGGGTGGTGGTCACGTCGTCGGGCTCCACGTCCGGGGCGCTGCTGCCGCCGCCGGACGGGGACGCGAGCGGCTCGGGCGACGCGACGGACGACGCGGAGGCCGCGGGGCCCGGCGTGTCCCGGTGTCCGAACGGCGAGGGGAACACGCCCGTTCCTGCCGCCACGGCGACCCCGCCGATCATGCACCCCGCGAGGGCGGCGGCGAGGCCGTAGCGCATGGGGCGGGCCCAGCGTGCGGGGCGCGAGGGCTCGGCCTGGCGCCCGATATGCACCGTCTCGCCCGCTCCCACGCGCGTAGAAGAGACCCGTCCCTCAGGGCCGCCGCGAGCCTCCCGGAACGCCGCGAGCGCGGCGGCCTCACCAGGGAGTTCGGCGGAAATGTCGGCGGGTACGACGGAGCCGGCGCGGTCATCCGGTGCCAGTGCGGCCAGGGCCTTGGCGAGCCGTGCGGCCTGCTCGCGGGAGTGATGGTCGGTGCTGCGGCCTGTGCCGTGTTCGGTGCCCTGCGCGGGGGCGTGTCCGGTGCCGTGTTCGGTGCCGTGTCCGGTGCCCTGCTCGGTGCCGTCGAAGGGCTCACCGTTCAGCAAACGCTCCGCCGCGTCGCGGTCCAGCCACCTGTAATCCTCGTCGGCCATCACATGTCCTTCTGCGCCCGGACACGCGAATGCGTCACACCGGCAGGTGACACCGCGTGCCCCCGCCGCTCCCTCTGGGGCGGTACGGCGTCAAGGGCGCCCTCGCTCGGCGGGCCGTCCGCGCCCAGCAGTTCGGCGAGCCGCTTCAGTCCGCGGTGCGCGGCGGTACGGACCGCGCCGGGGCGCTTGCCGAGGGTCTGGGCCGCGCTCTTGGCGTCCAGGCCGACGACCACCCGGAGCACGACGGCTTCCGCCTGGTCCTGCGGGAGCTGCGCTATCAGGGCAAGGGCGTCCGTGGTGGCGAGGGATTCCATCGCCTCGTCCGCGGTGTCCGCGTCGCCCGGCTTGCCGGTCAGTTCGGTCTCGTCGCCGCCTATCGCCGGGCGGCGGCCCCGCATGCGTATGTGGTCGAGCGCGCGGTTGCGCGCTATGCGTGCGGCCCAGCCCCGGAACCGGTCCGCGTCGCCGCTGAACCGGTCGAGGTCACGGGCTATCTGCAGCCAGGCCTCGGACGCGACGTCCTCCGCGTCCGGGTCTCCGACCAGTGTCCGCACGTAGCCCAGCAGCCGCGGGTGCACGGCGCGGTACACAGTCCGGAACGCGGTCTCGTCCCCGTCCTGCGCCGCAAGCACCGCGGCGGTCAGTTCCGCGTCGTCCCCCAGCACTACTTCTCCCTATGCGCCTACACCGGTCGCGGTCCTGCCCCCGCAGCCTGGCGCGAAGCAGCACGCTACGGGCTGAAGTGGGCTCACGTCCATGTTTGGTACAACGCGCAACTAGCGCGTGACAGAACGCGGTGTGACAGAAAACGCACGCGCGGCGCTGAAGGGAATACGGGCCGCGTGCGGTCCGTCCGCGTGACGGCCGGGGTCTCTCCTGTGGGGGGTGGCGACCCCGGCCGCTCACCTTGGCAGGGGCCTCAACCGGACTCCCTACCTCCCCCTTTCTTCCTTCGCCCGCAGGTCGCCGTGGGTTGCTCGCGCAGTTCCTCGCGCCCCTAAGGGGGCGCCCCGTCAGGGGCGCGGGGAACTGCGCGCCAAGCCCCCACGCACGTGCAGCCGACACACGACAGACAGCCCCGTCAGGGGCGCGGGGAACGGCGCGGGCAACCCCCACCCACCCGCACCCCAGAACCGCCAAAGCCCCCCGGCAGGGGTCAGCGCCAGTCGTCGCCAGGCCGAGGCACCCGAGGCAAAGCCCCGCCCAACCGAGCGGAGCGAAACGCGGCGAGCGCCCTGCGCTGGGCCTCGGCGTCAACCCGCCCACCCCGCCGCACCGCCTCCGCAAGAAGATCGGCAAGAGGAAGCTTGCCGAACTCCGCCCCCGGCGGCACGGACGGCACCCGCTCCCCCGTCATCCCGACTCCCCCCACTGCAACTGCAACTGCTCCGCAAGGCGTTTGAGCCCCCGGTACGAAGCGGTACGCACCGCCCCGGGGCGTTTACCCAGCACCCGCGCCGCCGCCGGAGCGTCAAGCCCGACGACGACCCGGAGCAACACCGCCTCCGCCTGATCCCGCGGCAACCCCGCGATCAGCGAGAGAGCCTTCTCCGTAGAGATGGACTCAAGTGCCTGCTCCGGCGTGCTGTGCGGCCCCGGAAGTTCCAGCAAGTCCTGCTCCAGCGCGGCCGTCCGCGGCCGGACCTTCTGGCGCCGCAGATGATCGAGCGCCCGGTGGCGCGCGATGGTCGCCGTCCAGCCGCGGAACCCCGCCCCGTCACCGCGGAACCGCCCCAGGTCGCGGGCGATCTCCAGCCAGGCCTCGGCGGCGATGTCCTCGGCGACTTCCCCGTCGTGGCCGACCAGGCCCCGCAGGTAGCCGACGAGCCCGGGCTGCACCAGGCGATAAGCGACCGCGAAAGCCGCCTCGTCGCCCTCCTGTGCCCGCGCGACCGCGGCGCCCAGCTCCTCGTCACGCGCCTGTGCGCGACGGGGTTCCCCTCCTCGACCCACGCTTTCCCATCCGTACCTGTGCGACGCAGCTCACCGTGTCCGTCCCCCACGCTGAGCTGCGCCAGGGCGCACAGAAATGTCACAGGCCGCCCCGGGCGCTGACGCGCCCCCTCAGACCTCCTCAGACCTCCTCAGACCTCGAACAGGTTCCCTCCGCCGTCCCAGCCGAGCTCTTCGATGTCCAGGACCAGGGACGGGTCGGGGGTGCGCGCGGTGACCGGCTTCCCGTAGTCGGACATCCGCATCTCCATGCGCTCGTCGCCCCGCGTCTGCGCCGCGCCGACCATGTACGGCTTTCCGCCCGTGGCCAGATAGGCGACCATCTCCTCCCCGTCCTCCGCGAGGGGGGTGACCTGCTCGCCGTGCCACCGCTTGTCCGGCAGGGCCCGTACGCCGCCCATGTCCAAGCCGGACCCCGGGCTGCCGGCCACCTGACCGAGCATGCCGTCGAGGTCGCACATCTTCGTCAGCTGTGCCGTGCCCGACCCCGACCTCCCGCTGCCTTCCGGCACCTTCATGTACTTGCCGCGCACGAGCGCCGTCCGCTCCCTGACCCGGGCCGCGAACTCCGGCCCGCGTGCCGCCGCGGTGGCACGGATCGCGTCGAGCGATTCGTCCGAGAACCGGAGGTAGGCCGCCCCGCCCCCGACGACGATCATCTCGCCCTTCTCCATGGGCCCCGAGTCGAAGGTCGCCGTGCAGTTGTTGCGGCGGTCCATGTGCACCGAGACGTCCTTGGACCCCTTGGAGGTGGTCATCTCGACCCCGATACGCAGGGAATCGGTCTCCCTGAGCAGCTCCATGGCCTGCCTGCCGAGCCGCTCGCCCCGCACCTCGTCGGCAGGCTTCGGCGGCTCCGGCGGCGTCCGCTCGACCAGCCCCTCGTACACCTTCCCCCCGCCCCCGGAACCGCATGACGCGAGCGCCCCCACCACAAGACAGCAGACGATCCCCCGCACGCCCGGCCTCAACCAGCGTCTCTTCCCCACCACAGAAACCACGGCCCCCATCCACGCTCCCCGTTCACAGCTGTCAGCTGACCCAGCGCAATGCTCTGCCTATACGTCACGCCCCGGGAGTGCGGGATACGTCACGTCACATTTCACCCTTCCGCGTACAACCGTTTGACCTTTCAGGCAGTCGTACGAACTCGCTTTGGTCAACTGGATCAACCGGCAACTTCGCTAAGGGGTGGGGCATTTGAGTCCGCGCAAACCGCGCGAATCGGCGCGAACAACGCACGCGTACAGGCCGCTGAGTCTCAAGCGCAGGGCGTGGCTGACGATCGGGGCCGTCGTGCTGGGCGGCGCGGGGGCCGTCACGTACGCGATGGCGGATCCCTCGACCGGGGAGCTGCCCGCCGGCGTCTCACGCGACAAGCGCCCGGTGAGCGTGCACGACATCGCGCTGAAGGCCGACGGCGCCAAGGAGAGGGAGCTGCCGCGCACGTCGGCGAAGCAGTTCTCGCTGCTCGGCGTCTCGTGGACCGGCGTGACGAAGGAGCTCGACGGCACGGCCCAGGTCCGTACGCGCTCCGCCGAGAGCGGCAAGTGGACCGGCTGGCAGCACCTCGACCTGGAGCTGCACCTGCCCGAGAAGGCCGAGGCGGGCATGCGTGCCGCGTCCGAGCCGCTGTGGGTGGGCCCGTCGGACGGCGTCGAGGTCCGCGTGGTCGCGGCGGACGGCACCTCAAGTGCCGCGCTGCCCACAGGACTTGAGGTCAACCTCGTAGACCCCGGCGTGACGTCCAAGGAGGCGAAAAACCCGGCGCTCGACGGTTCGGTGATGGCGCCGGTCGCGTTCGCGGAGGACGAGACGCCGACACCGGAGCCGACCGACCCGACGTCACCGGAGCCGAACGACCCGGCGTCACCCACGCCGTCGGACGCGCCCACGACTCCCGCTCCCACCGGCTCCCCCTCCGCCACCCTCGAACCGGAACCGGAACCGGAACCCACGGTCCCCGACGCCCCGCCGTCCACGGTCACCAAGCCGCCCATGATCAGCAGGGCGGCGTGGGGCGCGGACGAGTCGCAGGTCGAGGACCCGCCGGAGTACATAGACAAGGTCAAGGCGGTCTTCGTCCACCACACGGTCGGTACGAACGACTACAGCTGCGCCCAGTCGGCGGCCCTGGTCCGCGGCATCATGGCGTACCACGTGGAGACCGAGGGCTGGAACGACCTCGGCTACAACTTCCTCGTGGACAAGTGCGGCCAGGTCTTCGAGGGCCGCGGCGGCGGCACCGATCTGCCGGTGCGCGGCGCGCACACGTACGGCTTCAACGGTGAGTCGGCGGGCATCGCGGTACTCGGCGACTTCGAGGGCGACCCGGCGACGAACAAGCCGGCGGGCAAGCCGACCCGTGCCGCCCTGGAGTCGGTGTCCCGCGTGGCGGCCTGGAAGCTCGGCCAGTACGAGGGCGACCCGTCGGGCAAGGTCACGCTGACGGCGGCCGACGACACGGGCGTCTGGAAGAAGGGCGACACCCCTTCCCTGAACACGATCTCGGGCCACCGCGACGGCTTCGCCACCGCCTGCCCCGGCAAGAACCTCTACTCGAAGCTCGGCGAGATCCGCCGCTACGCGACAAGCGCGGGCCGCAACTCGGCTGCCCCCACCTCCGACTTCAACAGGGACGGCATCACGGACCTGGTGGCGGGCACGCCCAAGGCTTCGGGCGGCGTCGGCAGCCTGACGATCGTCCCGGGCGGCCTCGACGGCCCGGTCAGCGGCTCCAAGAAGACCCTCACCCAGTCCAGCCCCGGAGTCCCCGGCGCCTCGGAGGCGGGCGACAACTGGGCGGCGGCCACAGCCTGGGGTGACATCAACGGCGACGGCCACGCGGACCTGGCGATCGGCGCCCCCGGCGAGGACGACACCTCGAACAAGGACCGCGGCGCGGTGACGATGCTCTACGGCCCGGACTTCACCTCCGGCACGGACATGCAGCTGGCGGACGACTTCCACTACCCGGGCGCCAAGTTCGGCTCGGCGGTGGCGGTCGGCGACTTCAACGCGGACGGCAAGGCGGACGTCTTCGCGGCGTCCACCGGCACCGGCGGCACGTGGGCGGCGCGCTTCAAGGCGGGCAACGAGGTCGGCGGCACTCTCACGTCGGGCGACACGGCCATCTCGTACGCGGATGCCGCATCCGGCGACTTCAACCGCGACGGCTACGCGGACGTGGCGCTGACGTACCGCGACCAGGCCGGAGTCGGCAAGGTCCAGTGGTTCAAGGGCACGAGGTCGGGCCTGAGCAGGGTCGGTTCCCTGTCGGTCAAGGGCGGCCGCTCCCTCGCCGTGGGCGACGTGAACGGCAACGGCTACGACGACCTGGTCATCGGCCAGCCGTACACGGCGGAGTCGGGCGCGCACGCGGGTGGCCAGGTAACGGTGGTCCCCGGAACATCAACAGGCTTCACGACCACCGGCCTCAAGACGATCCACCAGGACACGTCCGGAGTGCCGGGAGCCGCCGAGTCGGGCGACGCGATGGGCTGGTCGGTCTCGGCGGGCGACTTCAACCTGGACGGCTACGCGGACGTCCTGACGGGCGCCCCGAACGAGGACATCACGCGCGCGGGTACGTCGAGGAAGGACGCGGGCACGACCCTGCTCCTGAAGGGCACGTCATCAGGCCTGACGGGCACGGGCGCCCAGGCGTTCACCCAGGACACGGAGGGAATCACGGGCTCCACGGAATCGGCGGACCGCCTGGGCTCCTCGGTCATGCTCGCCGACCTGTCGGGCTACGGCCGCGCGGACCTCGCCATCGGCGTGGACGGCGAGGACGAGGGCAACGGCACGATCCTCCAACTGGACAGCGGCGCATCGGGCGTCTCGACGTCGACGGGCGTCTACTACGGCCGCACGCAACTGGGCACCCCGGCGGCGTCCCACCTGGGCGAAACCCTGACCCCGTAACGCCCCCACCCCCGCCACCCAGGCGCCGTGCTGCTCCCCCCGAGATCCGGGCGGAGCAGCACGGCGCCACCCACACCCGGCAACTGCAGCAAAGTCCCACCGCTCCCCGGCATCTGCCCAGGTCACCGCAGACCGGGGTGGGACTTTCCTGCAGAAGCCCCAATCCCGAACGACGGCTCACCACCACCCCCGGTTGATCGCAACGACGAACCGCTCCACGGCGGCCCTGCGCCCGGCGCCGAAGCCGAACCGCCACCGCCGGGTCTCCTCACCACAGGTAGTGGACAACTGACGCCGCCCCGGCCCGAGCTCGGCAGAACACTCACGTCGCGGTGCGAACCAGAGCACACCTGTCGCGACATCGGCGATCCGGTTATGGGCGAACACCAGCACGCGCCAATTGGTGACAACGAGAAAACCACCGGCCCCCGCCAGCCGCCCGGCCAGGCCGCTCCGGTCAGGCCGGACCGGGAAGACCGTCACCAACTCCTCCCCTTCATCCAGCAGAGCTCGAACCCGCCGGCTATCCCGCCACGCCTGCCCGCCGCCCAGCACGATGTACATCAGCCCCATACCGAGCCCGTTGAGCCACGGGCGCGACCTGGACCTCATAGCCACGGACACCAGGACGAGCACCAAGGGCAGGAAGCCCAGGCACCATGCGACCAGCATGATCCGAGACCGCATCCCCCGCCGAGCCACACCCCGCAACCGCACCCCAAGCCCGTCCATCTCCATCAACACACCGCCCGTCTCTCCCGCCGCACGGCGTATCCGCTCCCCACGAGACGCCTTCGCGGAGGACCGGCGGGCTCGGGCTCGCAGGCCAACTGCCGTGCAAGGCGGCGCAGTCCCCGATACGTCGCCGACCGCACGGCACCCGGCCGCTTGCCCAGGACTTGCGCGGTCGAAGGGCCGTCAAGCCCCACCACAACGCGTAACAGCACCGCTTCACCCTGGTCCGGCGGCAGTTCGGCCACAAGACCCAGAACCCGGGAGGTGGTCATCGCCTCCAGGACCTCACCGGCAGTGTCGTCGTCGGCGGGCACGGCGAACGCGTCCCACTCCAGCAGGGAAGCGCGAGGCCTGCTCTTCTGGCGACGGAGGTGGTCAATGGCGCGGTGGCGCGCGACGGTTGCGGTCCAGCGCCGGAAGTCGGCTCCGCTCCCACGGAACCGTCCCAGGTCCCGAACGATCTGCAACCACGCTTCGGAAGCCACGTCCTCGGCGTCTTCGCGGACGAGCCCGCGCAAATACCCGAGAAGCCCGGGCTGCACGCACCGATAGACGACGGCAAAAGCCGCTTCGTCCCCGCCCCTGGCACCCCCCAGAGCCCGCGTCAACTCCTCGTCGCCGACCCCCGCACGGCGATACTGTTCCCCACCCTGCCCCACGCTCTCCTCTTAACCCCGTTGACACTGCTCACCGTGCCCGTGCCCCCGAGAAAGCCCCTCCGCGTCGCTAGCGGCCCGAACTAGGCCGCACGCCGCGAGCGCCCCGGCAGGGTGAGGTAGAAGGTCTGCAATGACTGCTCCGCGGAATCAGCGGCAGCGTCAAAGCAATTGACGACCTTCCCCAGGGGATTCCACACCCTCCCGTCCGGCATGCGTACACCCACAGAATGTCCGAAGAACAGGCGCTGGCTCTCGTCGAAATCGACCCAGACCGCGCCTGCCCGCCGCACCAACACCTCCCCGACATAGGCGCCGAGACCGAAGAGCGCACCGGCAACCTCATCGCGCCCGCGCCCGCCCCTGCGCAGCCCTTCGATGAGGAAGTCGACGACGCGGAGGCTCGCGACGGAATAGTTAAGGGGCAACCGATTCCGCACGGTCACCCGCGCCACGAACTCTTGGGCCCGCCCCCGCATCTCCCCCGCTCTCGGCACCGGTCTTCCCTCACCGTCCATGACTCCCACCCCTTCAACTCGGCAATAGGGAGGGCGCGCAGCGCACCCTCCCTCTACCAAGCGGAAGTCACCGCTCTCCCGTGACGGCTCCGGACGTGCCCCTTCTCACAGAATCTGCTCCGCGATCAGTACAACCGTTGGCCACACTCATGCGTCGCGCGATCGAACGTGGTCAGTCCGTAAGCGTCAGGGGCGATTCAGCTGATGGGTTCGAAGAAGGGGCCTCCTGGTGCGAAATTACGCGAATGCACTGTTACGTTCTCGCCCCTGAGATAGGCGAGTAGCCAGTCACCGAACGTCATGTCGTGGGCGACGTATTCCGGGCTGTCGAATTCGTGAACGCCGATCCACCAGGGCATGGACGGCTCGACCGGCACGCGAAAGAAGACACACTCCCCGGATACGGCGCTCGCGAAAGGGAGGAGCTCTCCGGGGCCGGAACCAACCCGACTCGGAAGGTCTTCAAAGTCTTCTTCGTTTTCGCGCCAATCCTCAATCTCCTCCCTGATCTTCAGCCCGAGGTCCCTTCCTGACTCTTTCGCGGGGTGCTCAAGATACAGCTGCCCGTTGATCAGAATGGAACCGTAGGCGTCAACGACCTCTCGGAAGTCCGCAGGAAAGGTGATGCCGAGTTCCTGCTCCAGCTGAGACCAGGGAGCTGGATTCGTCCAATTAAAGCGGGGCTCTCCCAGGAGATCCTTGATCTGCGCGAGCGTTGCCACCTGATTCCTCGCTCTCTAGCACGTTGTTCCTGCAGCAGACTTGGTGTTGACCACGGTGCACGCGAGGTACTTCGGAGGCGCCTGCCGTGAGCCGTATATCATGATTCCCACCTGCAAGCTCGACGGAACTCCGGATTTAGGGTCGCGGTAGAAAGGATGCACAGCGATGGAGACCTTACTGTTCGCATCCAGTGCACGCCAAGCGAATCTCTCCACCTTGCTGGCCATCCTTCGGTTTGCCCGCTGGTGCAACGGAACCAGATTTCGTTGATCCCCTCCAGTGCCCTTGGCCCAGTAACCGATGAGGTGCCCGATCTCCGGGCTTCCGCCCCCTGCGGCGATGTCCCCCATTCCGGGCGGGACCACTGAGCCGACCTCGCAGTCGGGACACTTGGCGTAGCCGTACGCCCCTGTGCGCGACCTGCGGTCGGCTTTGGTGAGAAACGCGGCGGCACCCGTAGCCCGGCACTTCTTGTTGCCGGAGTGGTCCGTGAACTCTTCCAGCGCGGAATAGACCCGGCTTCCGTCGAACCCGGGCATCGGATTGCATCCCTGGTCGGCATCGCTGCCCGAATCACCCGGCGGCCTGGGGCCGCGGCCCGCCGAAGGCTCAGGTGTGGGAGCCGTGTCCGGCTTCGATGCCGTATCCGATGATCCGGCGTCCTGCGCAGACGGCATCAGCCTCTTCGTGGCATCTGCGACATTTCTGCCCAGCTCCTGGCCCTGCGGAGTTGCCGCATAGACGGCTGTTGCCAGGGCTGCCACCGCGTAATAGACCAACGGGATCGCTATGTGGCCGTCCATCTCGACGTTGGAGATGGGGTTTCCGCCAGTGAACGCGTACCGGTTCCCGGTAAGCGGATCCGCCGCGAGGTTCATGTCAGCGGTTGCCCCGTTATACATGTCCCGGGTCGTAAACCGATTAAGCCCCGGACTGTAATCCCGGAACCCCATGTCATACGTAGCCGAAGCCGCGTCCCAGCGCTTCGAGTTGAAGCGGTACGGGTTGTACGCGTCCTTCGTGGGGTTGCCCGCTTCCGGCTTGTCGATGCCCGTGAAGTCGGCCGCGTCATCGGATCCGTACGCCGAATAGCCGTACGTGGCCTTCGTGTTGCCGTCCTTGTCGGTCAGCGTCTCGACGTCCGTGTGGCCGTTGTAGCCGTAGAACGTGGACTCCCCGGCCGAGCCGTCCGCCGCGTGCTTCACCTGCGAGAGGCGATCGCCCCACGGCCCGTACTGATATGACTTCGTCAGCTTGCCGGCGACCTCCTCGCCGAGGACCTCGCCCGACATCCCGAGGTAGGTGTAGTCCGTCGACTTGCCTCCCGCGTCCGTCCGCGAGGACGTGCGGTCCAGGGGGTCGTACGCGTACTTCGTCGTCTTCAGCGCACCCGTCGACGCGTCCGCCTTCTCGTGCTGCTTCACACGGTCGAAGCCGTCGTACGCGTTGCGCTCGATGACCTTGCCGCCCGCCGTCACCGACTCCTGGCGGCCGAAGGCGTCGTACGTGTGCGACGCCGACGCGCCACCCGTCGTCGTCTTCAGCAGCCGGTTGCGGTCGTAGCCGAACGTCGTCGTCTTGCCCTTGACCGTCTGCGAGATGACGTTCGCGTTGTCGTCGTGGACGTATGTCTCAATGCCTGCCCCATCGCCCGTACGCGTCGACTTCGCGAGGCGGTCCGCCGGGTCGTAGGTGTAGTCCGTCGTCGACGACATGTACTTGGCGTGGTCGTCGGCGTTCATCTTCTTCGCCACGTCCTGCGCCTTGTTGCCGTTGGCGTCGTAGGCGTAGGTGTGGGACGAGACCAGCGCGCCGTTGCCCGGCTTCTTCTCCGTCTGGGACTTGAGCGCCCCGTCCAGGTAGTAGACGTAGTCGACCGTGTTCTTGTTGGCCTTGGTCTCCGTCTTCCGCTCGCCCCGGTACGTGTAGTCGTACGACGTCACCTTCGGGGAGGCGTCCGACGCGGACTTGCCCACCGTTGCCGTCTTCACCAGCTCACGCAGGTCGTACGTGTACTTGGCGTACTGGTCCGGGTGCTTGAGCGTCTCCGGCTGGCCGTTCGCGTCGTACGTGTAGGAGGTGGTCTTCTTCTCCTGGCCCGCCAGGGCCTCCGCCACCTTCTCGACCTGGTTCAGGCCGGTGTACGACATCGTGTAGGCGTCGACCTTCGTGCTGGTCGAGGTGTCGTCGATCGAGGTGAGGTTGCCGTTGACGTCGTACGCGTACGCGAAGCGCTTGCGCTCCGTGTCCGCCGCCTTCTCCGCCGAGTTGTCGCGGACCAGCTTCACCGTGTCCGCGGCAGCCTTCAGGTCGGCGTTCTCGCCCTTCTTGTAGGTGGTGGCGGTGCCGAGCTTCGTCCACTCTCCGGGCGTTCCGGGCTGCCCGGACCGCTCGTACGCCGTGTACTTGCCCGCCTTCGCGATGTTCAGCTTCCAGGTGTGCGGGGACGCCTCCGTTCCCTTGCCCCCGCTCGCCTGCGACTCGTACGCGACCAGCTCACTGGCCCCCACCGGAATGCCGTCGTCGTCGCGCGACTTGAGCTTGCCGTCGGGGTAGTGGCCCCACCGCATGGTCCGGCTCGTCGAACCGCCCGCCGACGTCAGCTGGCGGGCCG
Organism: Streptomyces sp. NPDC055189; assembly: GCF_053606765.1. Taxonomy (NCBI): domain Bacteria; kingdom Bacillati; phylum Actinomycetota; class Actinomycetes; order Kitasatosporales; family Streptomycetaceae; genus Streptomyces; species Streptomyces sp. NPDC055189. Next base: position 56,672 of record NZ_JBSGSG010000012.1, on the reverse strand, counting down.
TCTGCTGGCCCAGGGCGTTGTAGTCGTACGTCGTGCGGATGTCCCACACGTCCTGCGACGTCTTCACCCAGCCGTTGTCGTAGTAGCCGTACGTCGTGTCGTTGCGGGTGGTCTCGCCCTCCGAGGGCGGCATCGACGTCTTCTGCACCCGGCCGACCGCGTCGTACGTCGTCTCCGACCAGACCTTCTTGTTGTAGCGGGGGTCCTTCGGGTCGTAGGGCTGGATCTGCCGGGAGGGGCGGTTCAGGGGGTCGTACGTCGTCTCGGCGACGAAGTCGTCGGGCTCACCCTCCGTCGCCACACCGCGCGGCGTGAAGACCTTGATCTGGTTGCCGGCCTCGTCGTACCCGAACTTCGTCGTCCGGACCGTCTTGCCCTCGTGCGGGGCCTCCACCACCGCGAGCTTGCCGCGCTCGTCGTAGTGGTTCAGGGTCGTGTTGTTCTCCGCGTCCGTCGTCGAGACGGTCAGGGAGTCCTTGTCGTACGCCTGCTTGACCGTGCGGCCCGCCGCGTCCGCGACCGCCACGACACGGTGGTTCATGTCGTAGTCGGTCTTGGTCGTGTAGTCGTCCGGGTCCGACGTCGCGTTCTTCTTGGGGTCGATGACCCGGACCGGGTTGCCGACCCCGTCGTAGAGGTAGCTGACCTTGTCCTTCTTGGCGTTGACCACCGATTCGAGCTGGTAGATCTCGTCGTAATTGTTCGTCGTGACGTAGTCGTCGGGGTTCGAGGGCGTGGCCGTGCCCTTCGGTTCCGTCGTCGTCTTGAGGTTGCCTACGCTGTCGTACGTGTACGCCGTCTTCCGCTCACCGGACGTGTCCGTGTCCTTCGGCGCGGTGGCCGAGAGGACCTGGTCCGAGTCGCTGTAACTCGCGGTCGAGACCGCCCCGTTCGGCGCCGTCGACTTGGTGACGTTGTCGTTCGCGTCGTACTCGGGCGCCGGAGTCGTGATGAACACGCCCGCCGCCTGGTCCTTCGGCGTCTTCGACACCAGCGGGCGGCCGAACGCGTCGTACGTCTGGGTCGTCTTCTTTCCCAGCGCGTCGACGACCTCGGTCACCTGGCCCCGGGCGTCGTACTCCGTCGTCGAGATCTTCGCCAGGGCGTCCGTGGTGGTGCGCGGGTAGCCCGCCGCGACGAAGTCCTTGTAGGCCGTCGGGTTGCCGTTGGCGTCCGTCGCCCTCGTCAGCTGGCCGTAGGTGTCGTACTCGTACGACGTCGTGTAGTCGCCGGCCTCCGACGAGGCGACGCCCTTGGGGTCCGTGACCGTCTTCAGGTTGCCCTTGGCGTCATGTCCGAACTGCCAGACGCGGTTCTCCGCCGAGGTCTTCTTGATCAGATCGGCCGAGTAGCCGTCCGCACGGGTCTTGTACTCGTAGCGGGCCGAGTGGGCCGGTGACTTGCCCGGCGCGCAGTCCGCGGCGTCCGGCACACCGCCCTTGTTCTCCTCCGCCGAGCGCTCCCAGAGCGGGTAGCCGGTCTTCTCGTCGTAGCAGTACGCCGTCTTCGCGCCGTTGTTCTCCTCCAGGAGCGTGACGTTGTGGTCGGCGTCCCACGTCATCTTCGTCTTCTCGGACTTCGCGTTGGTGACCTGCACCGGACGGTCCTGTGCGTCCGTCGCGTACGTCGTCGCGTGCTTCTCGGCGTCGGTGACCTTGGCCTCGGTGCCGCCGTCCGTCCCGGACGTGTAGGTGAAGCGCGTGGCGGCGCGCTGCCGGTCCGTGATCGTCTTGACCGACCAGCTGGACTCGGGGCCGTCGCCGTACTCCACGTCCGTGGCGTGGCCGCGCGGGTCGGTGACCTTGGTCAGCTTGGTGTTCTTGTTGCCCTGCGCCGCTTCGTAGCCGAAGGAGAAGACCTTCGGCTGCGCCGCGCCTTCGCCGTCCGTGAGGCGGCCGAGGTGGCCCTTCTCCGTGTAGAGGAAGGACAGCTTTCGGCCCGAGATGTCCGTCATGGACTTCACGTGGTCGTAGATCTTCGGGTTCCACAGGTCCGTGCCCGTGGCCTTCTCGCCCTTGTCGTCGAGGTAGTCGTACGTCGCGTCGCCGGCCCCGTAATAGTCGAGCTTCAGGGAGCTGCGACCGGCCGGGTCCTTGATCTCCTTGAGGAACTTCACCCAGCGGTTGCCGGAGTCGCGCACCTCGTAGACGTAGGTCTGGGTGTTGCCGTTCTTGTCGACGACGGAGGTGAGGTAGCCGTCGCAGCCGATCACGAAGCGCGTGCCGTCGGGGCGGGTGAGGGTCCAGGCGTCCGGGACCTCGGGGCTGCTGCCGGTCTGGCACACCTTTACGACGTCCGGCTTGGCGGTGAGCCGGTAGTGGTAGCCCGCCGACGGCTTCCAGCTGCCGTCCCCCTTCTTCCGGAACAGGTGCTGCGTGCCGTCACCGTCGATGACATACGCCTCGCCGGGGTCGGCGTCCGGGTGGAAGTCGAGCATCGCGCCGAGCCGCAGCGGGCCCGCCGCCTGCGCGGACCAGCCGTAGCCGAGCTGGCTGTCGGAGGTGTCCTGGGCGTTGTACGTGAAGCGCGCGAAGGTGTTGATCCCGCGGCCGGGGTTGGTGAACGCGTTGTACGACCAGACCGCGTTGCCCGAGCCGAGGTTGCTCATCAGGGTCGAGCCCGCGCCGGTGTTCTTGCCCGTGAACGCGTGCTGCTTCTCCATGCCGACGCGGTCCGCGGTCGGGTCCTCGACGGCGGTGGCCTGCTCCAGACCGCCGATGCCCGGCTTCTGGGAGAGCCAGCTGTTGTCGGCCTTGTTGAGGATGTCCCAGGTGAGCGTGTAGCCGGAGCGCCGGTTGCCGTCGGCGGTGTACGGCGACTTGACCGTCGCCTCGACGGTGGCGGAGGCGCCGGGGGCGAGGGCCGGGATGTCCGCCTTCAGCTGGTTGTCGGCGGTGGTGGCGTCCGTGCCGTCCGGCAGGGACCACTTGTACGACAGCGCGCGCTCGCCCGCGGGCCAGGCCGTGGTGGTGGTGTTGGCGACCGTGACGTCCACCGGGTAGGTGTTGTTCTCGGACATGCGGGTGGGCGTGTCCGGCGCGTAGTACGTGTCCCAGGGGGTGGGTTCGGCGGTGATCACGCGGAGTTGGGGCCGCTGTGCCGCGTCGGCCGCCTCGCTCGACAGGAAGCGCGTGGGCTTGGGCGGCCGGGGTGCTGACGTCGAATCCGACTTCGACTTCGACTTCGACTTTGCCTCCGACTCCGACTCCGACGACGGAGACGGCTCGTCGGCGGCGTTCAGGAGGATGCCCTTTTTGGTGCGCGGGCTCTTGACCCACTGGCGGGCGAGCGAGGTGACGTCCCAGGCGTACGCCCCGCCCTGCCCCGTGGCATCGGAGACGGCCGCCGAGGCATCGCCTCCGCTCACGGTCCACGGGGTCTTGGTGCCCGACTTCTTCCAGGTGGTGGACTTCTCCGTGAACTCACGCTTCAGCGGGCTGAGTTCGACGAGCCGGCCCTTGGCCTTCCCCTGACCGGTCTCCCGCAGGCGCAGCTCGGCCTGGAGGACGGTCGCCTTCTTGGGAATGCCGGAGGTCGGGAATCTCAGGGCCGCGCGTGTCGTGCCGTAGGCGGCGTCGCCCGCTCCGACGCTCAGCCATTTCCCGTCGAGGTTCACGCCCGGCTTGGCGGAGGAGAGCGTGGCGTCGGACTGCCCTGATCGCACGGTCCGCAGCGTGTGCCCGGCCTTGGGCACACCCACTCGGCGCACGGGCGAGGCGAGTAAGCGTCCGTCCCTGGTCTCCGCCAGGAGGCGGTACGAGTACCGGCGCGCGGTCTCCGTCGCGCTGTTCGCGCGGGTCGGCTCGGTGGTCGTGTCCCTGTAGGAGGTCGCGCCCTTGCCGAGCGGGGCCACGAGGGTGGCGCCGGTCGCCTTGAAGTCGGCTCGGGTGGAGCGGTGCAGCTGGTAGCCGACCAGGGCGTCGCCGCCCTTGCCCGTCTTGGAGACGTACTTCGGCCAGGACAGTTCGGGACCGGTGCCGTGCACCACGGTGGGGGCGTTGAGGGTGGTTCCGCCCGCGCCGTATGTGACCTTGGGGTCACGGGAGTTGGCGGGGTACTTCCGGGGCGGAGTCCTCGGGATCTTGGGCCCCTTCGCAGGCCCCTCGTCCGCCGCCGGCGCCCGCACGGGCGCCGTTCTCTCCTCGGCCTCCGCGTGGGCGGACTGAGGCAGTACAGCGCCCACCACCGCCGATGCCACGAGGCCGACCAGCAGCCTTCGATAACTGTTTCTCACCGTGTCGACTACCCTTCCGGAGCCTTCTTTCGTAAATTCGCGCAGCTCGCCCACGCGAACAGAAAGAGGGCAGGATCGAGTACCGCTCGAGGAATTCCGGGAGCGGCGCAGAAGCATGGATCAAGTAACAGGCGAGAGTTCTACGCAGCTGTTCGACGTCGCGTCAACTGCATTGGCATTACGGACAATCGGTGATCCATCGCCAGCAGTCGAGCAATTCGACAGGCGATAAGTCCGGTATCTTCCCGCCCTGGTGAAAGCCCGCGAAGGTGTTGTATAACCGACCGGATTTGCACGGCCAGCACTGGCCGGAATCACCTATGGGGTGGGGAAATGAACACTGAATACAAGACTGTCGGTGAGATTTCGAACCGCCGCGTTGTCGCCGTGGGCGCGGCGCTGCTCGGTGTCTTCTGCACGGCGTTCGCCGCATGGGGCCTGCTCGGCGATGACGAGCCGGAGCAGCGTCCGGTGCCGACCGCCTCGGTGACCTACGACATCACCGGCACGGGCATCGCCAGCGTCTCGTATCTGGCGCGGAGCACGGAGGGCAGCGCCACCGTCGAGAAGGGGGTCGAACTCCCGTGGCGGAAGACGGTGCGCGTGCCGCTCGGCAAGGACCCGGCCGTCAGCATCCAGCTCGGAAAGAAGGGCGGCGAGGCGAGCTGCGCTCTGGCGATCCGGGGCGAACACAAGCAGCGGGCCACCGCGTTCGGCTCGTACGGGCGGGCCACCTGCACTGCCGATTCCCCCGGGTAATGCCCGCGCAAAGCACGCGCAATGCGGGAGGGGCGGGATGAATCCCGGGGTCCTGCGGCTGAGCCTCCGCTAAACCCGACTCCCCCGAACCCGCCGCGAAACAACGGCCCGCAGCACCCGCCGCCCCTCGGTGGAAACGTCAAGCACCTGGCGCAAACCCCCGGCACCCGTACCCATACCCGTGCCCGTGCCCGAATCGGCGAGGAGTTCCAGGATGCGCGTCTGGCGCCTCAACTCCGCGGCCACCAGCGGCGACATTCCCGCCGTGCGCCCCTCACGCCTCGCGTTCACCGACGACGGCAGCCGGGTGCCGATGTCCGGCACGGGGTCAAGCAGACGGTGGATCTGCAGCGCCGCGACCGAGCAGGCGTCGGCCCATTCCCGGAGTTCGGCGGCCGTACGCCGGGAGGGTGCGGCGCCGAGCATGCGGTAGGCGAGGGTCATCGCCTCGTCCGCGGAGGAGTCCTCCAGGATGTCCGCGCCGCCCAGCGTCACCCGCGCCTCCGCGAGCGCCACGTCCCAGGCCCTGTCCTCCGCGAGGCTCCCCCACAGCGGGCGCAGTACATCGTCACCGCCGCCGAGCAGCGGAACGCACCGGTCGAGACAGGCGAGCCCGCTCGCCGCCAGACCCCTCTCGTCGGCGTCGGCTATCAGCTCGACCAGACTCGGACTCGGGCCGCCCATGGTGTACACCTTCCGTTGCGGACAGTGCAGGTGGTGCAGGTATTGCAGGTGGTGCAGGTGGTGCGAGTGGTGCAGGTGACATCGCACGTCCCCTACTGCGCCCGGGCCGCCCGGAACGTCACTGCGGCACCACGCCGAGCCGGCCCAGGAAGCGGAAGAAGAGCTCCTCCGCCGACGGCTCGGCCGCGGCGTTAAGTACGTCGAGGAGCGGCCCCGCCGTCACCGTGCTGCCCGCCTCCGCCGCCCACGTCACCGCCCGGTCCGCCGCGTCGCGGGGCTCCAGGAAGTAGTCGTCCAGGCTCAGGCCGTCGTCGCCGAGGTATCCGTTCATCGCCTCACGGGCCAGACACGTCGTCCACACGCCGCTCTCCGGGGCCGCCGCCTCGACGACCACGCAGTCGCTGTTCATGACATATCCGAAGAGAGCGGGCGAACCTGTCTCCAGAGCAAGGGTGTTCATGCTGCCGACGTCGCGCGTGCCGTCGCCGCCCGGCACCTCCCACACCTGCCAGCCGTCGTCGCGCTGCACGAGGAGACTGAGCTCTTCCCGCACTCCCGCAACTGCCGCGAGCTCCACGAGCGGCCGCTCGCTCCTGCCCACGACGTAATAGCCCCAGTACCCCATGCTCGCGTCTCCCCGTGTACTCGACTCTGCTCAACCGCGCCAGACGGCCGCACTGCGCTCGACGGCCGTGCAAGACAACCGCGGTCGGCTTTGGCCGAATACACCACAGATGTAAGCAAGTTCGCCACCAGTTCACGGCCAAAAAGCCGAAAACGGAACTCGTGGCCCTCTCAAGCCGCTTAGGCCGAAACGTGCCCGCCCGTCAGCGGACCCGACCTCGCCTTAGCGTCCTGCATCCGCGTCAGACGCAGTACGACGAGGATCGCAAGCACCGCGGCCGCGATGTCGATGACGTCCGCGAGCATCAGCGCGGAGATCGCCCCGTCGATCTCCTCGGCCTCCTCCGCTTCCCAGTACTGCATCGACGCCCACCGGCCCACGAGGATGCCCGCCACCCACAGCGTCCACCAGCCGTTGACCAGCGGATGCCTGGCGCGCCCCGAGGCATCGCCGAGGGTCAGCGTCCGGTCGAGGGCCACCTGGCGATCGCCGCTCGCGTCCCAGATGTCCAAGGCGATCCGCCGCGGGAACCACAGGTTCACGATCGGCACGAACCAGCTGCCCACCGTCCAGCCGCGCGTCTTGCTGTGGATGTGCGGCTCGAACACCTCGGCGTTCACGCGGACGCGGTAGAACCAGCAGAGGAAGACCACGCAGGTGGCCACGAGCGCGGCGGTCTGCAGCCAGCTGGAGACGGCGTACAGCGTGTCGGCCCGCTCGGCCTCCCGGACCAGGTCCGCCGACCCGTACCCCGCCCCGTAGTCCGCGCCGAGGAGATCCTTCATCACGCCCTGGACGACCGAGCCCGCCCACAACGAGTACAGGTCGGCGGCTATGACGACGCCGAGCAGCGCGACGGTCGCCCGGCCGAGTGCGACCGGCGAGCGGAGCCAGGCGGGGTGCCCGTCGGACATATATCCGGGGCGGGGCGGCGGCTGCGAGTGCGCGGCCGCCACGACGCAGATGCCGCAGAGACCGTCCGACGTCGTCGCCGTATTGAACTGACATTCCGTGCACAGCATGGCTGAGCAACCCCCCACGGGTTCATCGGAAAAAGGCAGATTGAGGCAAATGCAGAGGCCGCCCGCGTCCCTCCCCAGGGCGCCGGCGGCCTCCGGAACCTATCCCACCTGATCGGCAAGCTTCACGAATTCTCCCCAGGAGGGGCCCGGCGTACGTGAGTCCCACAGCTTCTGGACCGTCGCCCGCAGCGGCATCCGGACCCCCTGCGCCACCTGCTCCTGCGTCTGCGAATTGGCCAGGTCGCACCAGACCGCGAAGGAGCCGCCGAGGATCTGGTCGTCGTACTCCGCGCTCACCGGCTTCGTCCCGCGGATCACGCGCGGGGTCCACTGCTCGTAGATCCGCTGCCCGGTGGGATAGCGGAAGGTGTTGGGCTGGCCGAGGACGTAGTAGAGGTACTCGTCGTTGTAATTGACGACATTGCGGCCCTCCTTCAGGTACTCGACCGGCTCCCTCGCCCCGATCTCCTTGCCCGTCCAGTACGCGACTTCGAGATCGTCGTCGGCCTTCTCGACGCCGCCGCGGAAGAACCCGTCGTTCCACGCCTTGAGCCCGCGCTCGTAGGGGCGCATGGTCTCGGCCCTGTCGTTGAGCCAGCCGGTCGCGAGGTCCTGGATACGGGCGCCGGACCCGTATTTCTCGCGGGCCGCGGATGCCAGCTGCGGATAGCTGGCCTCGGGGTTGCTGACCGTGAGGGCCTGGTACTCGTCGGCGCCGAGATGCCAGTAGCGGCCGGGGAAGAGGTCCGCGTACTCCTCCAGGAGGTCGTCGATGATCTCCGCCGCCTGCGGCTTCGAGATGTCGACCGCGCCGCGCGAGGCGACGCCACGGGTGTCGCGGAGCTGGAGCGAGGGGTGCGCGGCGATGACCGCTCCGAGGTGGCCCGGCGAGTCGATCTCGGGCACGACGGTGATGTGGCGGCTGGCCGCGAGCTTGAGGATGCCGCGGACCTGCGCCTTGCTGAGGTGGTCGCGCGAGACGATCTCGGGGTGCGAGTCCGACTCGATGCGGAAGGACTGGTCGTCGGAGAAGTGCAGGCCGAGCTGGTTGTACTTGAGGTCGCCGATCTCCCGGATGCGGTCCTCGATCCACTTCGCGTCGAAGTGCTTGCGCGCGATGTCCATCATGAAACCGCGCTGCGGCTTGGCGGGACGGTCGCGTACGACGCCTTCGGGCGCGGTCCGGTCGCCGTGCACCTCCTGCTTCAGGGTGCGGGTCCCGTAGAAGACGCCCGCCTCCTCGGGGGCGCTGATCTTCACTCGCTGCCCCTTCACGGAGAGGGTGTACGACTCGTCCCTGCCCCCGGAGGCGTCGGCCTTCTCCGGGGTGAGTGCGAGTTCGACGTCGCCCTTGCGGGGGTCGGCGTCACCGGCGTACTTGAGCTTCAGCTCACCGGCGAGCAGCTTGCCCTCGTCCGCGAGATCGTCGTCACCGACGACCACACGCCCGCCGTCCTTCGGCTTCCACCCCGGCCCGCGTGCCGCCTTGTGCTCGCGTACGGCGGGGATGGTGGAGGGGGGCTTGGAGAGGGCGTACGACTTCGAGGGGCTCGGCGAGGCGGCGGACTTGCTCTCGGAGGGCGCCGCCGTACCGGCGGATGGCGCCCCGTCACCGCCGTCCCCGCCGTCCGGCCAGACGGCCACGGTCAGGGCGACTGCCCCGGCGGCGACGGCTGCGGCGGCCCCGAGGGCGATACGGCGGGGGATCACCGGTTGCCGCCCCGGGGCCGGTCGAACGCAGCCGGGCGAAGGGGCGGGTGGGCGCTGCGAACGGAGGAGCGGGCACCGTGAACGGGCCAGTGGGACCTACGGGCATCAAGCGGATGGGCGCTACGGACATCAAGCAGGTGGGCGCTACGGACATCAGCAGTCAGAGCCGGCATCCGCCCACGGTAAAGCGGAGCCCACGACCGTCCCGTCCACCACGCGAAGCGAAACTCTCCCATCCGGGTGATATTTAACGCATCCGTCCGACACGCGTCACCTCACCTCGCTAGCGTTACGACAAAACCCCCACAGCCCCCAGTCGATGCCCCCTGCCCAGGAGCCCCCGCTGCCCACGCACAGTTCGCCGCCCGTCCCGGAGCAACTGAACGCCGCAGAGCCCGGCGCCGCCGAAGCCGCGCTGCTCACCTGCTGCGGCAGTCACCTCTGGGCCCGCCGCCTCGTCGCCCACCGGCCGTACCCCGATCTGGACGCCCTGCTCGCCGCGTCCGACGAAGCGGCGTACGACCTCCCCCTCGCGGACCTCGCCGAGGCCCTGGCCTGCGAACCTCTGCGTCCGGTGCTCCCCCGGCAGGGCACCTACAGCGCGGCCCATACCGCCCTGCGGGCCGCCCACGCCGCGTACGAGAGCCGGTTCGGCCACGTCTTCGTGATCTGTCTGGACGACGTCCCGCCGAGCCAGGCCCTGGACCATCTGCTCGCCGGAATCCGGGCCCGGCTCGCCAATGACCCGGAGGAAGAGCGGGTCCTGGCGACCGAGGAACTGCGGAAGCTGGCGCGCGGACGACTCACCCGACTGGTGCACGACCTGAATAGCCCGTACGTGCCTGTTTGATTGCCTGTTTGATCACACCTGGCTACCCCGCGCGAGCGAACCGACAACTCGTCGATACGATGACGAGCGGCCGGTGGACCGTACCCGGCCGGGCCCGTCCGACCACCCAAGCCGGCTGGCCCCAATCCCCGCTCCCGGAGGGTTCTGCCGTGCCGGCTGGAACGCTGTACCGCGGCCGGGAAGGAATGTGGTCCTGGGTGGCTCACCGAGTCACCGGCGTCCTCATCTTCTTCTTCCTGTTCGTGCATGTGCTGGACACCGCTCTCGTCCGCGTCTCCCCGGAGGCGTACGACGATGTCGTCAGCACCTACAAGACGCCCCTCGTCGCACTCCTCGAGTACGGCCTGGTCGCCGCCATCCTCTTCCACGCCCTGAACGGCCTGCGTGTCATCGCCGTCGACTTCTGGTCGAAGGGCCCGCGCTTCCAGAAGCAGATGCTCTGGACCGTCGTGGGCATCTGGGTCGTCCTGATGGTGGGGGCGCTCTACCCGGTCCTCGGCCACGCCGTCCGCGAAGTCTTCGGGAGCTGACGCCAGACATGTCCGACACCACGCTCGAGAAGTCCGGAGTGGGTCCCGTCGAAGGCGCCTCGCTCTACGACGCCGACAACCCGGCCCCCCTCATCGAGGCCCCGCGCAAGCGCACCTCCAAGACCCCGCGCTCGACCCGCGGCAACTTCGAGATGGCCGCATGGCTCTTCATGCGCCTGTCCGGCGTCGTCCTCGTCGTCCTGGTCATCGGCCACCTGCTGATCCAGCTGGTGCTCGACGGCGGCGTGAGCAAGATCGGCTTCGCGTTCGTCGCGGGTCGCTGGGCCTCGCCGTTCTGGCAGGTCTGGGATCTGCTGATGCTGTGGCTCGCGATGCTGCACGGGGCCAACGGCCTGCGCACGGTCATCAACGACTACGCGGAGCGCGCCAACACGCGCCTGTGGCTCAAGGGCCTGCTGTACACCGCCACGGTGTTCACCATCCTTCTGGGCACGCTGGTGATCTTCACCTTCGACCCGAACATCCGCTAAAGCCGAGGCGAACCCAGTGAAGATTCACAAGTACGACACTGTCATCGTCGGCGCCGGCGGCGCGGGCATGCGCGCGGCCATCGAGTCGACGAAGCGCAGCCGCACCGCGGTCCTGACGAAGCTCTACCCGACCCGCTCCCACACGGGCGCGGCGCAGGGCGGCATGGCCGCCGCGCTCGCCAACGTGGAGGAGGACAACTGGGAGTGGCACACCTTCGACACGATCAAGGGCGGCGACTACCTGGTCGACCAGGACGCCGCCGAGATCCTGGCGAAGGAGGCCATCGACGCGGTCCTCGACCTCGAGAAGATGGGCCTGCCGTTCGGCCGTACGCCCAAGGGTGAGATCGACCAGCGCCGTTTCGGCGGTCACTCCCGCAACCACGGCGAGGCTCCTGTCCGCCGTGCCTGCTACTCGGGCGACCGCACCGGCCACATGATCCTCCAGACGCTCTACCAGAACTGCATCAAGGAGGGCGTGGAGTTCTTCAACGAGTTCTACGTCCTGGACCAGCTCCTGGTGGAGGTCGACGGCGTCAAGAAGAGCGCGGGCGTCGTCGCCTACGAACTGGCGACCGGCGAGATCCACATCTTCCAGGCGAAGGCCGTGGTCTACGCGTCGGGCGGCACCGGCAAGTTCTTCAAGGTGACGTCGAACGCGCACACGCTCACCGGTGACGGCCAGGCGGCCTGCTACCGACGCGGTCTGCCGCTGGAGGACATGGAGTTCTTCCAGTTCCACCCGACCGGCATCTGGCGCATGGGCATCCTTCTTACGGAAGGCGCCCGTGGTGAGGGCGGCATCCTCCGTAACAAGGACGGCGAGCGCTTCATGGAGAAGTACGCGCCGGTCATGAAGGACCTCGCGTCCCGTGACGTCGTGTCCCGCTCCATCTACACGGAGATCCGGGAGGGCCGCGGCTGCGGTCCCGAGGGCGACCACGTGTACCTGGACCTGACGCACCTCCCGCCGGAGCAGCTGGACGCCAAGCTCCCGGACATCACGGAGTTCGCGCGCACGTACCTCGGCATCGAGCCCTACACGGACCCGATCCCGATCCAGCCGACCGCGCACTACGCCATGGGCGGCATCCCGACGAACGTCGAGGGTGAGGTCCTCTCGGACAACACCACGGTCGTTCCGGGCCTGTACGCGGCGGGCGAGGTGGCCTGCGTCTCGGTGCACGGCGCCAACCGCCTGGGCACCAACTCGCTCCTGGACATCAACGTCTTCGGCCGTCGCGCGGGTATCGCCGCGGCGGAGTACTCGGCGAAGAACGACTTCGTCGAGCTCCCGGAGAACGCCGAGGAGCTCGTCGTGGCCCAGGTCGAGCGCCTGCGCGGTGCCTCGGGCAACGAGCGGGTCGCCGAGCTCCGCAAGGAGCTGCAGGAGACCATGGACGCCAACGTCATGGTGTTCCGTACGGAGCAGACGATCAAGACGGCGGTGGAGAAGATCGCGGAGCTCCGCGAGCGCTACCTCAACGTCTCGATCCAGGACAAGGGCCGGCGCTTCAACACCGACCTCCTGGAGGCCATCGAGCTGGGCAACCTGCTCGACCTGGCCGAGGTCATGGCGCAGTCGGCCCTGGCCCGCAAGGAGTCGCGCGGCGGTCACTACCGCGAGGACTTCCCGAACCGCGACGACGTCAACTTCATGCGCCACACCATGGCGTACCGCGAGGTAGGCGACGACGGCGCCGAGTCGATCCGGCTCGACTACAAGCCGGTCGTGCAGACCCGCTACCAGCCGATGGAGCGTAAGTACTGATGGCAACCCCGACCCTCGACAAGGAAGACGCCAAGCCCGAGGCCGGCTTCGCCGACTCCCCGTACATCACGGTCACCTTCCGCATCCGCCGCTTCAACCCCGAGGTCTCGGCGGACGCGACGTGGGAAGACTTCGAGATCGAGATCGACCCCAAGGAGCGTGTCCTCGACGCCCTCCACAAGATCAAGTGGGACATGGACGGGACGCTGACCTTCCGTCGCTCCTGCGCCCACGGCATCTGCGGCTCGGATGCCATGCGCATCAACGGCCGCAACCGCCTGGCCTGCAAGACCCTGATCAAGGACTTGAACCCCTCCAAGCCGATCTCGGTCGAGCCGATCAAGGGTCTGACGGTCCTGAAGGACCTGGTCGTCGACATGGACCCGTTCTTCCAGGCGTACCGCGACGTGATGCCGTTCCTGGTCACGTCGGGCAACGAGCCGACGCGCGAACGCCTCCAGTCCCCGGAGGACCGCGAGCGCTTCGACGACACCACGAAGTGCATCCTGTGCGCGGCGTGCACGTCCTCGTGCCCGGTCTTCTGGAACGACGGCCAGTACTTCGGCCCGGCCGCGATCGTCAACGCGCACCGCTTCATCTTCGACTCGCGTGACGAGGCGGGCGAGCAGCGCCTGGAGATCCTGAACGACAAGGACGGCGTGTGGCGCTGCCGCACGACGTTCAACTGCACGGACGCGTGCCCGCGTGGCATTGAGGTCACGAAGGCGATCCAGGAAGTGAAGCGGGCGCTGATCACGCGCCGCTTCTGATTTTCTCGCATTCGTCTGTACGTTGACGTGGGCCCCGCTCCTGGTTTCGCACCGGGGGCGGGGCCTTCGCCGTCAGGGCTTTCGCCGTCAGGGCCTCGGCCGCCCGGGGCGGCGGTCGACGGCGGTGAGGTCGATCTCGACGTCGAAGGGCGAGGAGACCTTGAGCCGGTCGTGGAAGATGCCGATCAGTCCGTAGGCCTTCGTGGCCGGGTCGAGTTCGAAGACGTAGACGACCGGGAGCCCTTTTTCCTCGTCCTGCTCGACACGCCAGAAGTGCGGGACGCCTGCCTCCGCGTACTTGCGGGGCTTGACCTCACGGTCGCGCTCGCGGGAGTCGGGGGAGACGACTTCGATGGCGAGGAGGATGTCCTCAGGCTCGTACCAAGTCTGCTGGGGTCCGGTGTTCGCCTCGACCGCGAAAACGAGGACGTCCGGCTCCGGCCGGTTCTTCGCATCCAATCTGACGGCCATCTCGCGCATCACATCGAGGTGCGGCGGTGCTTGCTCCAACAGGCTGTTCTCCAGAAGACGCATACAGCGTCCGTGGAAGGCGGTCTGCGGACTCATGAAGACGAGACTCCCGTCGATCAACTCCGTGTGCGGCGGGAGGCCCGGAATCCGGTCGAGGTCGTCAGCGGTCCAGCCCTCGGCGGGCGGGATCGGCCAGCGGTACGCCGACTCGTCCTCGAGCCCGTTCCCGGATGCGGCGCTCATGATTGCTCCCATGCGACGGAGTCTCGCGTTGCGCCTCAGCGTACCGAGCGGGAATCCCGGGGCCTCACTCATTCGAGTACGGGGCGCGCCACTCCGCCCAGACCTCCTTGCCGCCGGTGGCGCGGAGCCCGTTGACCAGTAGGTAATGCCCCCAGTCGTCGGCGCAGCTGCGAAGAAGCCAGAGGCCGCGCCCGCGTTCGGCATCGACGTCACTGATGCCCGGGGGCTGCGACGGCGGCAGCTGCGGGCTGCTGTCCCAGACGCTGAGGCGGAGTCTGCTCCGGGTGCGGGCGAGACGTACGGCGACGGAATCCCTCGTACAGGCGAGGGAGTTGGTCACCAGCTCCGAGACGACGAGCTGGACGTTGTCGAGGACGGCGGGGTGTACGCGGTAGCGGCTGAGAACGGCGCGCACGTGGGCCCGGACGATGCCGGGGCCGAGGGGGGTGTGGGGGATGCGGAGGGCGTACTCCCAGTCTCCGTCTCCGTGGTCGCCGTCGCCTTCGTCGGCGGGCGGGGTGGTGGCTTGCTTCAGCAGGGCGATTTTGGGCATGGCCGTAACTCCTCTTTGAGGTACGGGGGTTGGGTGGAATTGAACAGCGCCGGGGGTGGCTCTGCCGCCGCCCCCTTGCAGGCGCAGCGGTGCACTTCCAGAAACCCAGCGACACGGTGGGTAGTTGACTTAGCACTCACCGTAGAGCAGTGCGGTACCTGTAGTCCACCATTTCAGGTAACTACATGCCCCGCGATAGGTTGCGACCAAGGAAAGGCGGGAGACATGGCGATGCGAGCTGCCCCCACGGCACGCCAGCGGCGGCTGGGTCACGAACTGCGCAGACTCCGCGAACAGGCGGGCCTCTCGGCAACCGAAGCCGGTTCACTCTTCGGCGTGGGCCAGTCCCGCGTCAGCAACATCGAACTCGGCCGCATCGGTGTCAGCTCCGAGCGAGTGCGTACCTTCGCCCATAACTACGACTGCTCGGACACGACGCTCATTGACTCGCTCGCAGCGATGGCAGAGGGCCGCGTCCGGAACTGGTGGGACGAGTACCGCGACAGGCTCCCGGCCGGACTCCAGGATCTTGCCGAGTTGGAGCATCACGCATCCGCCCTGCGTACCGCGCAGACCACGCACCTCCCAGGCCTGCTCCAGACCGTGGACTACGCGCGGCTCATCTTCCGCCAGAGCATCCCCGAACTCCCTCCGCACGAGGTCGAGTACCGGGTCTCTCATCGCATCAAGCGGCAGGGCGTTCTCTATGACGGCACCCCACTCCCGTACACGGCGATCATCCATGAAGCTGCCCTGCGCATGCGATTCGGCGGACCCGAAGTAACCCGCGAACAGCTCAAGCACATCGTCGACTCAGGCGAGAGGGGCAACATCACCATCCGAGTGATCCCTTTCGAAGCCGGCATCTTTCCTGGAGCGGGGCAGACGATTGTGTTCGCCGAGGGCCCAGTGCCTCGACTGGACACGGTTCAACTCGACACCGAGCATGGGTTCGTGCTCGTACATACGGACGCGGCACTGCTGAAGTACCGCACGGTCCTGGACCGGATGGAAGCCATGTCCCTCGCGCCCATGGAGTCCCACGACTTCATCGGCGCGATCATCGCAAGCCTCTGAAAGGTTCCGAAGTGAGCGCCCTCAACTGGCAGAAGTCGTCTTACAGCAGCGAGGGAAGCAACTGCGTCGAACTCGCCGCCACCCCGGACAGCACCCTGCACCTCCGGGAGTCCGACGACCCAGCTGTCATCGTCAAACTGCGGGCCGCCGCACTCAGCTCTCTCTTGGGAGCGATACGCCGAGGGACCCTGGAAGACCACAAGGCATAGGAGCCGACGAGGAGCCCACATGACCTCCCTCAACTGGCAGAAGTCCTCCTACAGCAGCGAGGCCAGCAACTGCGTCGAACTCGCCGTCACCCCGGAGAAGACGACGCGGCTACGCGAATCCGACGAGCCGGCCATCACCCTGACCCTGCACACCGCTTCCCTCACGTCCCTCTTGAGGGCGATACGCCAAGGAGCCTTCGAAAGCGGCCACGCATAGCCGCAGGGATAGCGTGGGTTCACTCGCATTACCCCCCACCCCAAACGGGAGCCCAGAGTGAACCGCCCCGCCCGTCTCATGGCGTCCGCGATTGTCGCGTCCGCTGCGCTGCTACTGACCGCGTGCGGTTCGGGCGGCAGCGACGACGATGCCACCCCGAACCCCAAGGGGGCGGGCGACGGGGCCAAGGAGGCGGCGGCACCCTCCGACGTAACGTCGCAGCCGGACGAGTCCAAGCGGCGGCCGGAGATCAAGCTGCCCAAGTCCTTCCAGGTCGACTTCGCGGGCTGGAAGAACAGCGACCCGGAGCTGCAGGCCATCCTGGACGACGGCAAGGAGCAACTCCTCGCCTCGTACTCCGCGATCATCAAGCGGGACCCGCAGTACGACGGCTTCACCTTCTACAACACCAGTGACGCGCTGCGTACCGGAACTACATGGATCAAGCAGTTCACGGACGACAATGAGACCCTGATCGGCAAGGGGCGCGTCTACCACCCGCAGCCGCGCATCAGCCCCGACGGCTCCGGAACGCTCTTTTACTGCGTCGACGAGAGCAAGGCTTCCACCAAGCACCGCAAGACCGGAGAAATAACTACAACCCCGGCCAAGACGGCCTTGGTGCTGTACCGGACCAAGCTGAGCAAGGCCGACGAGGGTGTCTGGAAGACCACGACGGTCCAGACGGAGCCGGGAGCCTGCAAGTGAGGCGGCCGCTCGTGCCGCAGTGATGGGTTTTCCTGGTGGGCTGGCGTAGAGCCACGACAGGCCGGCAATCGACCGGGCCCCGTTCCCTTTTGGGAGCGGGGCCCGCCGCTTTTCGCGCTGCCTGCTTCAAAGCGCCTCGGTATCCGGTTGGTGCCCGCAAGGACCGCGCGGATAACGTGTGTTCAATTGCAACTTCCCCCACGTATGCACACGAGTACACGCACGCACCACCACCCCACGGGAGAGTCCAGAGTGAACCGCCGCCCCATCCGGCTCCTGACGGCCGCGATCACCGCGTCCGCGGCCCTGCTGTTGACCGCGTGTGGATCGGGGGGCGGCGACAAGGACTCCTCGGACAAGATCGAGGGGGCGGGTGACGGGGGCTCCAAGGCTTCCGCGAGCCCTTCGGCGAAGCCGGGCGGGGCGAAGCGGCCGGAGGTGGAGCTGCCGGGCTCGTTCAGGGCCGACTTCGCCGGGTGGAAGAACAGTGACCCGAAGAAGCAGGCGATCATGGATGACGGCAGGGAGCGCCTGAAGGCGGAGTACCTGGCCATCATCGACTCGGACCCGCAGTCCAAGGCAGTGAGTTTCTACAACTCGCAGCAGGCGTTGACTTCGTCCAGGGCGTACATCAAGGGGTACGTGGACAACAATCACGACCTGATCGGCAAGGCCAGGGTCTTCAACCCGCAGGTGAGCATCTCGGACACCGGCGGCGGGGTGCTCTTCTACTGCGTGGACGAGAGCAAGGGTTACACCCTCGACCGCAAGACCAAGGAAAAGACGGGCACCCCCGACGACGTGAACCCGGTCCTCCAGTACCGCACCACCTTGGAGAAGACGACCGACGGCGTCTGGAGCACCGTGTCGCTCCAGACGGTGCGCGGGGGTTGCGACAAGTGATCTTGCCGCTGAAGAGGTCTCTTCCCGTACTCACCACATTGGTGTTCACTCTCGGTGCCTGCCCTACGGCAGCGCACGCGTTCGGCGAGGACAACGACCACACGCCGCCCGGCCCGTCCGGCGGCGCCTCCGGCAACTCGCTCAATGCCGGGGCCACGGCCACGAGCGTGACGGTCGAGCAGGTCGCCGGCGGAAAGTCGGGCACAGCCGGCAAGGGTCTCGCTCCGGTGGACCCGAACTGGAAGCCCCCGGCCTGCTGGTACGAGCCGGTGGCGACGTCCAAGCAGGTGAAGGCCGCGACGGACCAGCTCAAGAAGACCCCGAACGAGAACCTGGTCCCGGTCACGCCCTCGCTGAGTTGGGGCCAGCAGCTGATGGTGGACACCTTCGAGAAGGACAAGTCGCCCAGCGACGGCATCAAGAGCTACAAGAACTTCAACCTCGGCAAGGACGGCAAGTTCTGGCGCGGCGTCGTCAACCCGGACATGGAGGACGATCCGGAGGCGTACAACTGCCAGGAGATCCTCTTCTGGCAGGACGCCGGTGCCCTCCCGAAGATCGCCAATGCGCCCACGCCCAAGGTCCTCGCCTCTTACGCGTACGACAAGGTCAAGGTCCCCGACACCAAGGTCGAGCTGAAGCCGGAAGCCACGACCTGGGTCTGGCTGGACAAGGGCAAGTTCGAGGACGTCAAGGTTCGTGCGGAGTTGCCCGGTACGGGGCTGTGGGCAGAGACCACCGCCAAGCCCGTCGCCCTCCACCTGGAACCCGGCACGGGCGACGCGACGACCTTCCCGGCCTCGGGCGACTGCAAGATCAACGACGACGGCAGCATCGGCACTCCGTACACGAGGGGCTCCTCGAAGCAGGACCCGCCGTGCGGCATCGCCTACCTGCGCTCCACCAACGGCACCCCGTTCCAGATGAAGGCCTCCCTGACCTGGGAAATCACCTGGCAGGGCTCAGGCGGAACCGGCGGCGACCTCCCGAACGGGACCTTCGACGGGACACAGGCCGTCGAGGTCGAGGAAGTCCAGTCCATCAACCGATAGACGACAACACAACACAGACGGGGGTTGCGGCATGGCGGGGAATCGTCCGGCGGATTTTCATGTCGTGACTCAAGGGAATGGCGGGCGACGCCCTGTCCGCGTACATCCCTGGCCGCGAGGAACGCTACTGCAATGACCTGGAATAGCTTTCTCGCGGATCAGGAAATGCTGACGCGTCTTTACTGCGATATTCCGCCACTGCAAGAAGTCAGACTGAGGTCCGTCGACTTGGACTGGCGCGGGCCCGGTGCAACTCTGCGGATCGACCTCCCACGCTTTCCCGACTCACCGCCCCAAGAATGGATCGGGGAAGACCTTGACGCCCTCCAATGCCACCTGAAGTTCCTGGCGGTGGACGGTCTGTCCCTCAGTAACTGGAATCCCCCAGCGACCGTCTCCATTTCGATCACACCGCAGGCAGAGAGGCGGGTACTGGTTGAGGTGTCCGGAGCATGCGCTCATCTAGAGTTCAGCAGCAGTGACTCTCTCCGGGTGGATCACGTAAGCGCGTTCAGAATCGCACCCGACGGCACGGATAGCGGCCGCCACCTCTTCGTGCGCAAGATTGACGCTCGACTGCACTCCAGTGTCCCCCCGACGCACGTGAGGAATTTCTATGCCAATCCCTGACTGGCCGACCCTCCTCACCTCACCTCATGCGCTGTACGAAATGTACGAGTCTCCACCAGGCTTGAGTTCATGCGACCTGCATTACCTGCACATCGACGAGCGAGGCAGTTCAGTAACACTGGGGTTCGACACCCGACAGCCGCCGTCGCAGCCTCCCGCCGACTGGCAGGAGAAGGGGTGCAACACGTTCGAGTTCTATCTGCTTTTTCTAGACGTAGAAAATCTGCAGGTAAACGGTTGGCGTCATCCATCCTGCAAGACCATCAGGATGACCCTGCTGAGCGACGAGAGGGTCTCTGTATCTGCTGGTCATACCGGAAGCAGCCTTGAATTCAGCGCGTCATCAGTTTCTCTGGCTTCATCACGCGGTTACGCGGCAGCGCCCGACGAGTAGACACGATTTGGTAGGCGACGGCCACCCGCCTTAGTGCGCCGACGACATCACAGCAAGGGCAAGGGGAGTGGCATGGAGGGACAATCCTCTGGTTCAACAGCAAGAATCCCGTGCCCTTGCTGCGGGTTCCGCACCCTCGAATCCCGAGGATGGTTCGAAATCTGCACGGTGTGCGGGTGGGAGGATGCCGGGCAGGACGATCACAACGCCGACGCATACGTCGGGGGGCCAAATCACGTGACCCTGCGCGAAGCCCGCGAGAACTACGCTGCTTTCGGTGCGTCGGAAGAGCGCCGCAGGCAACGCGTGCGGGAACCCCTCCCCGGCGAAGTCCCGAACCCCTGACACGGCCCGGGCGCACCCCAGCGGGTGACACCGGCGTCCATGTGGCGGCCAAACAGCGACGGCACGGTTGGATTCGGGCCGACCGACTTACTCTGACGGAATGTCAGACAACCAGTCGGTCGGCCTGTCCGTTGAGCAGCCCGTTCGTCAATCCGTTGACCAGTCGGCCGGAGAGCCGTCGGCCGAGGCGCAGTCCACCGAGCTGCTCGGGTTCGACAACGTCCTCTTCCCCGTCGGGGACCTCGAAGAAGCCGTCAGTTTCTACGAGCGCGCCGGGTTTCCCGTGACGTATCGGATCGACGAGATCGGGCTCGCGATCCTGAAGGTGGGCAAGGAGACGCCCGGGATTCTGTTGCGGGTGGAGGACGGGGTCGAGCACCGGCCGGTGGCCTGGTCCGCGCCGCGGGTGTGGCTTGAGGTCGGGGACGCGCGGGCTGCCGGGCGGGCCCTTGAGGCCGCCGGGATCGAGCCGCTCGCCCCCGCCTCCTCCGTGGCCACCGGGTGGACCGTCGAGGTCGCCGACCCGTGGGGCAACGTCGTGGGGTTCACCGACTATCGCAAGCGGCCCGAGCTGGCTCGGAGTTAGCCGGGGGGGGGCTTGATCGGGGCGCGCTTCAGCGCCACTGCGCCCCACCGCCCTCCTCCGCCACCACCATGATGCGACGCAACATGTCCGAGAACTGGGCGCGCTCCTCCTTGGGAAGCACTCCGAGGAGGCGGTACTCCTCGTGGCCCAGGACGTCCATCGCGCCCAGCCAGATCGACCGGCCGGACTCCGTAAGCTCCACGTCCACCCGGCGGCGGTCCGCCTTTGACGGCGTGCGCAGGAGCAGGCCGCGGCGCTCCAGGCCTTCCAGGCGGCCGGTTACTGATGCGGGGGCCAGGTCCAGGTCGGCGGCCAGTTCGGAGGGCGTCGCGCGACCGCCTCGGCCCGCCAGTTTGTGCAGGGTGTCGAACTCGTGGCGTTCCAGGTCGAAGTCGACCAGGGACTGTTCGCGGACCCGGCGCAGGTGCACGGTGAGCTTCTTCATGCGGGTGACCGCGCCCTCGACGTCCGGGTCCAGAGCGGGGAGCACCGGGAGCCAGCGCTCCACGTGACCGTCCGTCCAGTCGCGGGGCGGCTCAGTCTCGCTCTCGTTCGCCTTCTCACCCTCGGTCTCGCGCCTCTTCGCCATGCACGCAGCCTACTTCGGAACGCTTCGGTACCTGATATTTCGTTGCCGAATAGTTCGGTGCCGAAATACCATCACCCCATGCTGACGCACCCCTTGCTGCGCAACCGCTCCTTCCGGCTCTTCTTTCTCGGCCGCTCCCTGTCCGTCATCGGTGACGCCGTCATCCCCGCGGCCCTCGCCCTCGCCGTGCTCCGCGCCACCGGCTCCACCTCCGCGCTCGCGCTCGTACTCGGCTGCGCGATAGGTACGAAGCTGTTGTTGCTGCCACTGGGCGGGGTCGTGGGCGATCGGTTCAATGCCCGTACCGTGGCCCTCTCCGCCGATCTGGTGCGGTGCGTGACCCAGCTGTTCGTGGGCGTACAGCTGCTCGGCGGTGATCCCCATCTGTGGCACATCGCCCTCGCCGAAGCGGTCGGCGGGGCCGCGTCCGCATTCGCCATGCCCACCCTGTCGCCGCTCGTCGCGGGCACGGTCGCCACGAAGGACCGGCACGCGGCCAACGCCGCCCTCGGTGTGGTCAACAGCGGTGCCCGCGTCGGCGGCCCCGCCCTCGCCGGGCTGCTGATCTGGGTCGCGGGGCCCGGCTGGGCCTTCGTCCTCGACGCCGCTTCCTTCGCCGTCAGCGCGTGTCTTCTCGCGGCGGTCCGCACGGGGCACGTCCCCGCGGAATCCGCCGCACGCCGCTCCCTGCGCAAAGACCTCGTCGAGGGGTGGCACGAGGTGCGCAGTCGCGACTGGTACTGGACCAGCCTGGTCGCGCACTCCGCCTGGAACGGCGCCGCCGCCGTCCTCATGACGCTCGGGCCCCTCCTCGCCGTCGAGGAACTGGGCGGCGAAGGCACCTGGATTGCCATCCTCCAAGCAGGCGCCGTCGGGCTGCTTGCCGGATCGCTGCTCGCGGGGCGCGCGAGACCGAAGCGTCCGATCCTCGTAGCCAACCTCGGGCTCGCTACGTACGCCCTGCCCCTCGCCCTGCTCGCGGCCGAGGCGCCCGCACCGGCCGTGATCGCCGCGTACGGACTCGCGCAGGCGGGCCTCGGCTTCCTCAGCCCCGTCTGGGAGACCTCGGTGCAGTCGGCGATACCGTCCGGCGTACTGGCCCGTGCCACCTCGTACGACTGGCTGCTCTCACTGGCCGCGATGCCCCTGGCGTACGTTCTCGCGCCGCTGGCGGCGGGCACGTGGGGCACGGCGGTCCCGCTGTGGATCGCGGCGGTCGTGGTCGGTGTCGCGTGTGCGGGGACGGCGGCGGTCCCGGGAGTGCGCCGCTTCGGAGCGAGCCCCGGCGGCCCTCAGCCCACCCCCGGTGACACCGGCCTCTCGAAGAACGTCTCCAGCGAGACCGTCGCCTGAGTCCCGCTCACCCCGCCGATCTCGTACAGCCGCCGCAGCACGTCCTGGAGTTGCTCCGTCGTCCCCGTGCGGACCTTCACCAGGACGCTTGCCGCGCCCGCGATGACGTGCGCCTCCTGGATCTCGGGGATCGCCGCGAAGTCCGCTGATCGGTCCCCCATCCACGCCGTCGAGTCGACCATGACGAAGGCCAGCACGCCTTGGCCCACGGTCGCCGGGTCCACGTCGATCGTCGTGCGGCGGATCACTCCGCGCTCGCGCAGTTTGCGTACCCGCTCGTGAGTCGCGCCCGCCGACAGGCCCACCGCCTTGCCCAGGGTCGCGTACGACTGGGTGGCGTCCTGTTGCAGCAGCGCAAGCAGCTCTCGGTCCGTGTCGTCCATCGGTTGTGCTCCCGTCCTCCACCCGGCCGTCCGGTCACCGGGCCGTCCGGCCATCCGGCCATCCGGTCACTCTTGACGTTAACCATATCTCGTACTGCAATATCCTCGTACTGTCGAATGTGATTCAGTCAGTTACTCGTTTGCTCATTCCGTCAGACAGGGGTCGTCATGCCTTCCCAGAAAGTCCCGACGTCGTACGAGATCCTGGACGACCGCTTCCGCACGGACCGGTGCGCGAGCGGCGACGCCAAACTTGAGGTCCTCTACGACGACTGCCGGTGGGCCGAAGGGCCGCTCTACGTTCCCGCCTGGCGCCAGCTCATCTGGAGCGACATCCCCAACGACCGGCTGCTTCGCTGGGACGAGGCGACCGGCGGCGTGGGCGTCTTCCGTTCGAACGCCGGGTACGTCAACGGCAACACCCTCGACCGCGAGGGCCGTCTGATCTGCTGCGAGCAGGGCAACCGGCGCGTCACCCGCACCGAGCACGACGGCAGCGTCACCGTCATCGCCGACCGCTTCGAGGGCAAGCGGTTCAACAGCCCTAACGACGCCGTGGTCCGTTCGGACGGGTCGGTGTGGTTCTCCGACCCTGACTTCGGCATTACCAGCGACTACGAAGGGTTCCGGGCGCCCGCCGAGATCGGTGGCTGCCACGTCTATCGCATCGATCCCGTCACCGGTGACGTGCGGATCGTCGCCGACGGCTTCGAAGGGCCGAACGGGCTCGTCTTCTCGCCCGACGAGCGGCAGTTGTACGTGTCCGACTCACGTGCCGCCCGGATCCGCGCCTTTGACGTGAGCGATGACGGGACGACCCTGTCGGACGGAACCGTCTTCGCCGAGTCGAAGGACGGCTTCGACAACATCCGCTTCGATGACGGCGGCCGGCTGTGGGCGGCCGCCTTCGGAGACGGGGTGCACTGCTATCACCCCGACGGCACCCTCATCGGGCGCATCACCGTCCCCGAGGCCGTCGCCAACATCGCCTTCGGCGGGCCGAAGAACAACCGGCTCTTCATCGCGGCGACGACCTCGCTCTACTCCCTGGTGATGTCCGTTACGGGGCTGCCGAGGGTCCGAGCCGTCTGATCCGGGCCGTCTGACTCGGACCCGCCGGTTAGTTCACCGCGTCCATCTCGCCCTGCGCCAGCTCCACGTCGTACACCAGCGGTTCGTCCGCGACCATGACGTGCCGCGCGCGGGACGCGTAACCGGGAGCCGTCGCGGCAAGGAGGTACGCGCCCGCCGACGGGGCCGCGACGATGTACGAACCGTCCGCGAGGGAAGTGACGCGGTCCAGTCGGCTGCCTCCCTTGGAGAGGAGGGTCAGGACCGCGCCCTCCACCGGTTCGCCCTCCGCCGTGCGGATGAAACCGTGCACTACGGAGGCGCCGCTTTCGCCCTGGAGCTCCTCCACGCGCGCGTGGGGCACGGGAGTCACCTCAACCGGCCGAACCGGCTCCTCCCGAGCCTCCACCAGCTCCTCCCTCGGCTCCACCGCCAAGTGCGGCAGGCGCTTCTCCAGGCCCGCCGGCAGCCACCAGTTGGAGCGGCCGAGCAGATGCATGGCGGCCGGGACAAGGGCCGTGCGCAGGATGAACGCGTCCAGGGCGACCGCCGCCGCGAGGCCGATGCCCGCCATCGCGCCCTCCATGTCGCCGCTCAGGACGAACGCGGAGAAGACGCAGATCATGATGAGGGCCGCGCAGTTGATGACCCTGCTTGTTTCGGCGAGGCCCACCCTCACCGCGCGGGCGTTGTCCTTGGTGTGCACCCATTCCTCGTGCATGCGGCTCACCAGGAACACCTGGTAGTCCATCGAGAGCCCGAAGAGCAGCGACAGCATGATGACGGGCAGGAAGGCGGTGATGGGGCCCTCCTTGCCGACGCCCAGGAGCTCTGTGCCCCAGCCCCACTGGAAGACCGCCACCAGGACGCCGAAGGACGCCGCCGCCGCGATGAGGTTCATCAGGGCCGCCGTCAGCGGCACCACGAGGGAGCGGAACGCGATCAGGAGCAGGAGGAATCCCAGCGCGATGATCGCGCCTACGAAGTAGGGCAGTCGGTCGCCCGTCACCGCGGCGAAGTCCTTGAAGACGGCGGTGACGCCGCCTACGTGGGCCTCGACACCCGCTTCCGGAATCACCTCTCCCCGTAGACGGTCGATGAGCTGGTCCGTCTCCTCCGACTGCGGGGACGTGGTCGGGACGACGTTGATGACCGAGATGCCGTCCGCGGGCGGCGCCGCCGCCACCGTGGCGACGCCCTCCGTCTCGCGGATGGTCGCCACCAGGCCCCCGGTGTCGGCTTCTTCGGCCACTACTTGGAGCGGGCCGTTGAATCCCGGACCGAATCCGTCGGCCAGCATGTCGTACGCCTGCCGGGTCGTCGTCGACTCCTGGTGGTTGCCCTGATCGGTCGCGCCGAGCCGCAGGGAGAGCAGCGGCAGGGCCAGGAAGGCCATCACGACGAGGGCGAGTGCCGCTATCGAACGCGGTCGCTTCTGGACGTACGAGGACCAGCGCGCCGCGAGGCCGCTCGCCTCGGCGGGCTCCGGCCCCGTCACGGCGAGGCGGCGCCGCTGCCTGCGGCTGAGCACCCTGGGGCCCAGGAGACCGAGGAGCGAGGGCAGCAGGGTGACGGCCGCCAGGACGCTCAGGACCACCGTCAGGGAGGCCGCGATGACCACACCGTCCAGGAAGCGCATGTTCATCACCAGCATCCCGGCGAGCGCGATGCACACCGTGCCGCCCGCGAAGAGCACCGCGCGGCCCGAGGTGTTCAGAGCCTGCACCGCGGAGGCCTCGGGCTCCATGCCGCGCAGGATGCCGCGCCGGTGCCGGGTGACGATGAAGAGCGCGTAGTCGATGCCGACGCCCAGACCGATGAGCGAGCCGAGCAGCGGGGCCACTTCGGGGATGTCCGTGACGTGGCTGAGCAGCATCGTGGACAGCATGCCGAGGCCCACTCCGAAGACGGCGATGACGATCGGCAGGAGCATCGCGAAGAGCGAGCCGAAGGCCAGGAAGAGGACGACGGCAGCGGCGGCGATGCCGACCATCTCGGCGATGCCGGTGGGCGGCTCCTGGATGCGGGTGATCGCCTGGCCGCCCAGTTCGACCTGGAGGCCCGAGCGTTCGGCGCGCTGGGCCGTGTCCACGACGTCCTGGACGAGGTCCTTGGGGACCGAGTTCGCCTCCTCGGCGAAGGTCACCCTGGCGTAGGCGATACGCCCGTTCTCGCTGATCTGCGCCGCGCCCGCCTCCTTGGACGCGTACGGGCTCACGACCTCGCCGACGCCCCTCATGCCGGCGATCTCGTCGAGCGCGGGGCCGATACGCGAACGTACGTCCTCGTCACGGGCCGAAGCGCCCTCGTCGACGCGCCATACGACCGTGTCGGTGTCTCCGGAGCTCTCCGGGAAGGCCTTCGTCATCAGGTCGTACGCGCGCTTGGAATCCGTGTCCGGCAGGGAGAACACATTCGAGTAGTCGGTACCCGCCGAGGTCCCGGCGGCCCCCAGACCGAACAGGGCTCCCAGCCACAGCACAAGGACCACCAGACGGTGCCTAAAGCACCACCGCGCCAATGCCGCCACGATCCACTCCTCCTCCGAGTCGTCAGGGTCGTCAGGTCCCCCGGGTCCATGCGTTCAGGAGCCTCAGCATCGGCAACGCCGCGCTCCGGCGGCGCGACACGCCCATGATTCTCAAGTAACTCCAAGGCACGGACCGAGACTTCGTACAACGAGCGCGCCGATACTGGGGGTATGAGCCACGCCGAAGGCCAGCAGGGAACAGATGTCGGAGTACCGCGGGGACCGGGCGCGGCGGCCACCGTCCCGGGCTCGGCGGCCACCGCTCCGGGCGCCGCGGCCACCGTCCTGGTCGTCGAGGACGAGCCGAGCATCGCCGACGTGCTCGCCATCGCCCTGCGCTACCACCGCTTCGACGTCATGGTGGCGGGCACCGTGCGCGACGCCCTCGCGCTCGCCGGGCGCACCCGGCCCGATGTGGCGCTCCTCGACGTGATGCTGCCGGACGGCGACGGCCGCGCCCTGGCCAGGGAGCTGCGTGCCCGGCATCCCGAGACGGCCCTGCTCTTCCTGACCGCCAGGGACGCGCCCGCGGAGGTCGTGGGCGCGCTCGGCTTCGGCGACGACTACATCACCAAGCCGTTCAACATCGACGAGGTCATCGCCCGCATCGGCGCGGTCCTGCGCCGTACCAGGGCCGTCGACGTACTCCCCCAGCGCCCGCCGCTGCGCCACGGCGACCTGGAGCTCGACGAGACGACCTACGTGGTGCGCCGGGCGGGGCGCTCGGCGCAGCTCACGCCCACCGAGTACGCCCTGCTGCGCTTCCTGGTCCGCAACGGCGGACGTGTAGTGCCCAAGGAGCAGCTCCTGCGCCATGTGTGGCAGTACGAACACCCGGCCGAGTCGACCGTCGTGGAGACCTACATCAGCTATCTGCGGCGCAAGCTGAACGCCCTTGGCCCTCCGGTGATCACGACCCGGCGGGGTGTCGGATACGGCCTCGCGTGAGGCGTGCGCGTCGCGGCATGAGCTCGCTGCGGGCCAAGCTGACCTGGGTGAACGTGGCGCTGCTCGCCCTCGGTGTGATCGTGGCGACGGGCGTCAGTGTCATGGGCATGCGCCACTATCTGCTCGACAACGTGGACGCCGAGCTGATGCAGTCCCGCAGTTCGCTGCTGAGCACCGGGCTCACCATGAAGGACGTCGAGCGGCTCAGCGAGCTGGGCATCGCGCTCGACAAGCTCTCGCCGGGCGGCAAGGAGCGGGCGAGCGTGCTCCCGCGCGGGGACACGCTGTTCGTGGCGGTCGACGGGAAGGGCGAGCCCGTCTCCATCGGCACGCTCACCCCGACCCCGCGCCAGCGCGCCCTGGCCGCCGCCGTGGACGACCCCCGCGCGGTCTCCGGAGAGTCCGAGCCGCAGGACGTCACGCTGGACGGCGACGCCCACCGCATGGTGGGAGCGAAGCTCGCCGACGGTACGACGGTCCTGATGGCCGCGGACACGGAGGACGTGGAGTCGGGCATCAACAAGGCGCTCAAGCTGGACGCCGCCTTCGGAGTGGTCCTGTTGGCGCTGCTCGCCGTCCTGACGATGATCTCCGCGCACCACCGCCTGCGTCCCCTCGAGGACATGGTCGAGACCGCGTCGGCCATCGCCGACGGGGACCTGACCAGGCGCGTTCCGTCGAGCCGCGCCCCGGCCATGGAGACCGAGCAGTTGCGCGTCGCCCTCAACTCCATGCTCCATCAAGTCGAGTCCGCCTTCGAGACCCGCGAGCGCAGCTCGGCGCAGCTGCGCCGCTTCGTCGCCGATGCCTCGCACGAACTGCGTACGCCCTTGTCGGCGATCCGCGGCTACCTCCAGCTGTACGACAAGGGGATGCTGCGCGATCCGGCGGAACGCACGCGCGCGTGGAGCCGCGTCATCGCCGAGACCGACCGGATGGGCCGCCTCGTCGACGAACTGCTCACCCTGGCCCGCCTGGACCAGCAGCCGGAGCTGCGCCTCAAGAACGTCGACTTGAGCCGCCTCGTACGGGATGCCGCCGACGATCTGCGGGCGCAGGAGCCGGAGCGTCCGCTCACGGTCTGCGCGGAAGGTGCGGTGCTGGTCCGCGCCGACGAGTCCGGGCTGCGTCAGGTACTCGGCAATCTCCTGGGGAACGTACGCGTCCACACCCCCGCCGACGCGCAGGTCACCCTGGACGTGGAGCGGCAGGACGGGGTGGTGCGGCTGCGGGTCGCCGACCGGGGCCCCGGCCTCGCGGAAGACGATGCGGCGCGTGTGTTCGACCGGTTCTTCCGCGCGGGCGGGAGTGCGGGCAGCGGTCTCGGGATGGCGATCGTGCAGGGGGTGGTGGCGGCGCACGGCGGCGAGGTGGGGGTGGAGACGGCGCCGGGGGCGGGGCTGACGGTGACGGTTACCTTGCCTGCGGGGTAGTCCGGCGGGCCGGCGGGAAAGGGCGAAGACCCCGGTCCTAGGACCGAACCAGCGCCCACACCGTCTTCCCGTGCCGCCCCCGCTGCCAGACCCCCCACGCCTCGGCGATGTTGTCGAGCAGGCGCAGGCCGCGGCCGCTCTCCTCAAGGGGGCCCACTTCGCGCAGTTGAGGGGTGGCCGGGCTCTCGTCGGAGACCTCTATGAAGCAGTCGCCGTCGGACAGCACCGTGATCGCCACCTCGAACTCCCTTTCCTGGACGCGCCCGTGGCAGACGGCGTTCGTCACCAGCTCCGACACCAGGAGTACCGCGTCGTCGAGGGTCGCGCTCTCCTCCTTGTGTCCCCAGGCGGCCAGGTGGTCGTGCACACGGAGCCGGGCGAGCGAGACGGATGCCGGATGCGGTGGCAGCCGGAAAGCCTGACGTCGCAACAACGTTCCCCCTCGGGCACACCAAAGCGCCAAGAACTGCTCACATCTCCGACACTTAATGCTGCGCAGAGGAAGCGCTCGGTGTCACACCGTCACCCTGTGGCCCGACCGTATCCAGCCAGTTTCGTATTACATCGAAATAATGCGCGATCATGCCTGCCGCGAGGCCAGTTCGACGACCGTGACGTCGGACGGCGCCCCAACTCTCACAGGCGGCCCCCACGCACCGGCGCCCCGCGTGACATACAGCTGCGTGTCGCCGTACCGCTCGAGTCCGGCGAGCGTCGGGTTGGCCAGATCGGCGATGAAATTGCCTGGCCACAGCTGCCCGCCGTGGGTGTGCCCGGAGAGCTGGAGGTCGACGCCGTGCTTGACGGCGTCATGGATGACGACCGGCTGATGGGCAAGGAGGACGGAGGCCCGCGAGCGGTCCCGGTCGCCGAGCGCCTTCCCGAAGTCGGGCCCGTGCCCCTCGCTCTCGCCCGCCACGTCGTCCACACCGGCGAGGTCGAAGCCGGGCAGTTCGGTGCGGGCGTTCTCCAGGGGGCGCAGGCCGAGATCGCGTACGTGCTCGACCCACTGCGCGGCTCCCGAGAAGTACTCGTGGTTGCCGGTCACGAAGTACGTTCCGTGCCGCGCGCGCAGCTGTGCGAGCGGCGCGGCGGCGGGACCGAGGTCCTCGACGCTGCCGTCCACCAGGTCGCCGACGACCGCGATGAGGTCGGGCTGGGTGCCGTTGATCGTGTCGACCACGCGCTGGGTGAAGCCGCGTCCGAGAACCGGCCCCAGGTGGATGTCGCTGACCACGGCGATCCGGAACCCGTGCGCCCCGCGCGGCAGCTTGGCCAGCGGCACGGTGACGCGCTTGACCCGCGGGCCGCGCAGGACTCCGTACGTTCCGTAGCCGACCGTTCCGACGGCGACGGCCGCGGCACTCCCGCCGATGATCCGGGAGACGAAGAGGCGGCGCGAGGGGGTGGCCCGCTCCGGCCGCGGTGCTGCGGGGGCGGGGGCAGGGGCAGCAGCGGGGGCCTTTTCGGTCTCTGCTGAAGGGGCGCCGGCCTCTACGGAGAGGGCATCCGCGGAACCGGCGCCCTCCGTAGAGGCCGCCTTCTCCGTAGAGGCCGCCTTCTCCGTAGAGCCCGCTTCCGAGCGGCGCCGCAAGAAGAAGGGCCGTACGAGCTCCCCGACAAGCAGCGCGAGCACGAGGTAGATCGACAGGGCCATCCACATGAAGCCCGGCCAGGCGAGGACCTTCTGCAACCAGAACGGCGCCCCGGCCCGCTCACTGGCGACCGCCGCGAACATCAGCAGCGGCCCCGCGACGAAGACCACCGCCCCCGCGCGCCGGGCGAACCCGGACCGGGCCGTGGTGTCCCGCACCAGGCGGCGCCACGCGTACCACTGCATTCCGGCAAGGGCCGCGAGCGCGGCGATACCGGCCAACACGAACAGGATGACCACGGAGCGCGCCCCTCGAAGTGACCGATCAGTTATGACGTACGGCGCAGAGCACGAACTCCGCGCAACCCGATGGCCCCTACCACCGTCCCCAAGACAAAGGAGGCGACGGCGAGCGTCAGGTGCACCCAGAAGTACGCGGTCGGGTCGCCTGCGTCATCGAAGGCGAGCCCACTGCCGTCCTTCCACAGGTTCTTGACGAAAGTGATCCAGATGAACCAGCTCCACACACCGAAGGCGAGCAGGAACCAGGAGACCGGGCGGCTGAGCTTCATGCGTTCAGTATCGCGAGCCTCCGTTCCGCGGCGCCGCCGGGGTGCGGAGCAGGGCGGCGAGGCTGTGGCGCAGCCCACCTCGGCGGCGACTTCCACAGCGGCGCCCTGTACGTTCTCGTCCGTGCCTGCCGTAAAAAAGACCGCCTTGTTGGTCACTTCCGCCGCATTGCTCACCATGTCGACCACAGCTCCCGCATGGGCGGACGACAAGCCGGGGGGTGAGGACAAGCCCAAGCCGCCCGCGTCGATGTCGACCGTGGGCGGCGCCAAGCTCGGGAAGCCCGGCACCCAGGTGAGTCTCAAGGCGGATGCGCCCGTGCTCCCCAAGAAGCTGTCCGCGCGCTCCTGGATGGTCTCCGACGCCGAGACGGGCGAGGTGCTCGCCTCGCACAACTCGCACTGGCGGCTGGCCCCGGCGAGCACCCTGAAAATGCTCTTCGCGGACACGGTCCTGCCGAAGTTCCCCAAGTCGCAGGAGCACAACGTCGAGCTCTCCGACCTGGCGGGCATCGGCGCGGGCAGCAGCATGGTCGGCGTCAAGGAGAACGAGACGTACACGGTCCACGACCTGTGGCTCGGTGTCTTCCTGCAGTCGGGCAATGACGCCGTGCACGTCCTGTCGGCGATGAACGGCGGTGTCCCGCAGACCGTCAAGGACATGCAGTCGCACGCCGAGGAGCTGCAGGCCCTGGACACGCACGTGGTCAGCCCGGACGGCTACGACGAGAAGGGGCAGGTCTCCTCCGCGTACGACCTGACGCTTTTCGCCCGCTCCGGGCTGCAGAAGAAGGACTTCCGCGAGTACTGCTCGACGGCCACCGCCCAGTTCCCCGGCGAGACCAAGAAGGTCACGAAGGGCAAGGACAAGGGCAAGAAGAAGCGCGGAACCTTCGCGATCAAGAACACCAACCGACTCCTTACGGGTGACATCGGCCTCGACGCCTACAAGGGCATCGCGGGCGTCAAGAACGGCAGCACCACGAACGCGGGCAACACCTTCACCGGTGTCGCCGAGCGCAACGGCAAGGTGCTCCTCGTGACCGTCATGAACCCCGACTCCGGGGAGCAGCACGCGGTCTACAAGGAGACCGAGCGCCTCCTGGACTGGGGCTTCGCGGCCTCGGGCAAGGTCGATCCGGTGGGCGAACTGGTCGCTCCGAAGAGTGCCGCCACGGGCAGCGGCAAGGGCGCTCCCGGAGCGGGCAAGAGCCAGGCGGACTCGGCGAAGAAGGTGGCGCACGCCTCCGACACGGCGTCGGGCAGTGGCGTCGGCATCGCGCTCGGCGTCGTGGGCGGCGTCCTCGCGCTCATCGCCGCCGGGTGGTTCGTGATCAGCCGTCGGATGCCGCTGCCGGACCTGGTGCGGCGGAAGAGCCGCCGCTGACGGCGTCGCCCGCTTCCCGCTGTCCCTCCTCCTGCTGCTGCTCCTGCTGCTCTTCTTCTGTACGTCCCTGCTTCCGCGTCGCCGTCCAGGCGGCGCAGAACAGCAGAAGCTTTGCCGTGAAGTTGATCCACAGGAGCAGCGCGACGGGCACTCCGAAGGCGCCGTACATGCTCTTCGCCGCGACGCCCTTCATGTAGCCGCCGAGCAACAGCTTGAGCAGCTCGAACCCGGCCGCGCCAATCAGCCCCGCGGTGATCAGGTGGCGGCGGGGCGGCTGGACGTCCGGCAGCAGCGTCAGGACGTAGAGCAGCAGCAGGAAGTCCGCGAAGACGGCGATGGCGAACGCCACCGCCTGAAGGAGCACTCCGCCCCAGCCGTTTTCGGAGACCCCGAGGAGATCGGCGCTCCAGCCCACCGCGGTCGAGGCGAGGGTGGACGCGGCGACGGACGCGAGGCCCGCGCCACCGAGCCCGAAGAGCACCCCGGCGTCCTTGATCTTGCGCATGACGGGGTTCTCTTCGATGTCCTCCAGCTCCCAGACGGCCCGCAGGCACTCCCGCATGGAGCCGACCCAGCCGATGCCGGTGAAGAGCAGCAGGGCGCCCGCGACGAGGCCGATGGTGCCGGCGTTGGCGACCAGGGCGTCCAGGTTCAGCTGGTCGGAGATGCCGGGGACCTGCTTGGAGATGGTGTCCTCGAGCTTGTTCTGCTGGCTCTTGGAGAGCGTCGCGGCGGCGACCGCCGCGGCGACGGTGATCAGCGGGAACAGCGCGAGGAAGCTGATGAAGGTCATCGCGGCCGCGAGGCGGGTCCAGTGCACGGTGTCGAGTCGCTCGTACGCGCTCCACGCGTGCGTGCGCATCAGACGCTCCACCTGAGGTCCGATGCCGGGGAGCTTTTTCAGCCAGTCCATGATGCCTCCCTGCCCGCTGTACGGAAGACCAAGGTCCGGGTACCCCAGAAACGCAGAACTGTGGCGAGTGCCATGCCGACTCCCGCACCGGAGACAGTGTCGGCGCGCTGTGAGGTGAGGCCAAGGCCATAGTGAGACACCGCGATGCAGAGCAGCTGCACCACGGCGCCGGCGATGTTGACGGCGAAGAAGATCCCGTACTGACGAAGGCGCGAGACCGCGTCGCTCTCGCGTCGCCGGTAGGTTCCGAGCGCGTTGCCCGCGTAGGCGACCGTGCAGCCGGCGACGAAGGAGAGAGCCTTCGCGGTCAGCGGGTCGAGACCGGCGGGGCCGCGCAGCCAGATGAAGAGGCCGAGGTCGACTGCGTACGCGCAGATCCCGGCGGCCGCGAAGCCGAGCAGTTCGGGGCCCATGGCCCGCAGCCGCTCGCTGAGCGCGCTCACCAGTCGGCGACCGCGAGGCCGTACATCGCGATCCACACGAGGCCGATGACGGCGAGCGCCCGGTCGCGCAGGACGACGTCCTCGGGCTCGCCGGCCGTGCCCCGGTCGGCGAATACGGCGTACCGCAGGACCGCGAGCACGAAGGCGGCCATCGACAGCTGCCGCCAGGGCAGCGAGCTGCCGTTGGAGGTGCCGCCGCTCTCCATGGCCCACAGGCAGTACGCGAGGACGGCGACTCCGGCGGCCAGCTGCCAGACGAAGCGGAGGTAGCCGGTGGTGTATTCGGTGAGCAACGCGCGCGTGGCGCCCGGTTTCTCGGAGCTCCCGGACATCTGGACGGCTTCGGAGTAGCGCTTGGCGGAGACCATGAAGAGCGCGCCGAAGCCCGTGGTGATCAAGAACCAGCGCGAGAGCGGAATGCCGAGGGCCACTCCCCCGATCATCGCCCGCATCAGGAAGCCGGTGGTGACGACGGCGAGATCGACGACCAGGACGTGCTTGAGGCTGACGCAGTAGGCCAGTTGCATCACTACGTAGGCGGCGAGAAGGCCGGCCGTCAGGGGCGTGCAGAACGCCGCGGCGGCCAGCGGCGCGAGCACGGCGAGCAGCCCGCCGACCGCGTACGCGACCGTCACCGGCACCTGTCCGGCGGCGACCGGTCTGCGGCACTTTGTGGGGTGGGCGCGGTCGGCGTCGGCGTCGCGCGCGTCGTTGATCAGGTAGACGGCGGACGCGGCGGCCGTGAACAGCGCGAACACAAGGAGGAGTTGGATCAGCGACTGGCGCGAGAAGAGCTCGCCCGCGGCGGCGGGGGCCGCGACGACCAGAACGTTCTTCACCCACTGGCGGGGGCGCGCGGTCTTCAGGAGGCCCAGCGGCAGGGCCAGCGAGCTCGGCCCTGACGGCTGGGGCGGCTGGGGGCGTTCGAGCAGGGCGGTGCGGTCAGCCATTCGGTCAGCCATTCCTGCGACCCCCGTTCATCCAGGAAGAGCCCACGCGCGCGGTGACGGCGCCGAGGGCCGCGCCCGCCGCCACGTCACTCGGGTAGTGCACGCCGACGACCATCCGCGAGACGCACATGGCGGCGGCGAGCGGCGGGACGATACGGGCTCCGGCGGGGCTCAGCGCGCCGTACGCGACGGTGGCCGCGGCGGCCGAAGTGGCATGCGAACTGGGGAAGGAGTGCCGTCCCGCGGTCCTGACGAGGGGCTCCACGCCCGTGTCGCCGCCGGGGCGCGGGCGCCGCACGACGCGCTTGACGCCCATGCTCGCCAGGTGTGCGGCGGCGGTCAGCGCCGTGGCGCGCAGCCACGTGCCGCGCCGCTCGCGGTCGACAGCGGCGCCCGCGAGCCCCGCGAAGAGCCAGAGGGCGGCGTGCTCGCCGGCCTGCGACAGGGCCCGTGCGGCGGCGGCCACGCGCGCGTCGGACCCGCAGTCACGCAGGGCCGACAGCAGCCGGTGGTCCATGTCGTGCATGTGGCCTCCCTCTCCGGGGACTTCGAAAAGCTGACCTCCCGACTCTTCTAGGTAACCTCTCAATATTTACGTCAATATAGGACGACACTCCATCAATCACCCATTTCGGTGAGGACCTGGATGTATATGGGCAAACTGCCCTTGCCGGGGCGATACGGTCACGCCTATGCCTGCCGACTCCGCTCCGCCCGCCGACTCCGCGACCGCGACGACGCCCGAGGCCGTGATCGCGGCGACGCCCGAGGCCGCGTCCATGGCGACACCCGAGACCGTGTCCGTGTCGGGGTGGGGTCGCACCGCGCCCTCCACCGCCCGTCTGATCCGCCCCCGTTCGCCCGAGGAGGCCGTGGCCGCCCTCCAGGCCTGCGGGGAGCGTGGCGGCATCGCCAGGGGCCTGGGACGGGCCTACGGGGACGCCGCACAGAACGCGGGCGGCGCGGTCCTCGACATGACCGGCATGGACCGCATCCACGCCATCGACGCGGACGCGGGCACCGTCCTGTGCGACGCCGGGGTCTCCCTGCACCACCTGATGGAAGTCCTGCTCCCGCTCGGCTGGTTCGTGCCCGTCACGCCGGGGACCCGCTATGTGACCGTCGGCGGCGCGATCGGCACGGACATCCACGGCAAGAACCACCACGGCTCCGGGTCGTTCTCGCGCCACGTCATGGCCGTGGAACTGCTCACCGCCGACGGCGCGGTGCAGGCGGTCGAGCGCGGCAGCGCCCTGTTCGACGCGACGGCGGGCGGCATGGGCCTGACCGGCGTGATCCTGGCGGCGACGCTGCAACTGCAGCCGGTCGAGACCTCGTTGATGACGGTCGACACGGAGCGCGCCACCGACCTGGACGACCTGATGGCCCGCCTCACCGCCACCGATCACCGCTACCGCTACTCGGTCGCCTGGATCGACCTCCTCGCGCGCGGTGCGTCGATGGGCCGCGCGGTGCTCACGCGCGGCGACCACGCTCCCCTGGACGCCCTTCCGCCACGCGCGCGTAGAGCCCCGCTTACGTTCCGCCCCGGCCGGCTGCCGTCCGCCCCGCGCTTCCTGCCCGAAGGGCTGCTCGGCCGGAAGTCGGTGGGCCTCTTCAATGAGCTCTGGTACCGCAAGGCACCCCGCCTGAGGGTGGGCGAACTCCAGAAGATGTCGACGTTCTTCCACCCCCTCGACGGCGTCCCGCACTGGAACCGCGTGTACGGCCGGGGCGGCTTCGTGCAGTACCAATTCGTCGTCGGGTACGGCAAGGAGGAGTCCCTGCGGCGCATCGTGCGGCGCATCTCGGACCGCGGCTGCCCTTCCTTCCTCGCCGTACTGAAGCGCTTCGGAGAGGGCGATCCGGGCTGGCTCTCCTTCCCGATGCCCGGCTGGACCCTCGCCCTGGACATCCCGGCGAACCTGCCGGGCCTTGGCGCCTTCCTCGACGAACTCGACGAGGAGGTCGCCGCGTCCGACGGCCGCGTCTACCTGGCCAAGGACTCCCGCCTGCGGCCCGAGATGCTCGCCGCGATGTATCCGCGGCTCGACGATTTCCGCGCACTGCGGGCGGACCTCGACCCGCACGGCCTTTTCCGCTCGGACCTCTCGCGCCGCCTCGCCCTCTAGCACCTCCAGGAGTTGGTCCCATGAAGGACGCCTTCGGCACCCCCCAGTCCCTGCTCGTACTCGGCGGCACCTCCGAGATCGGCCTCGCCACCGCCCGCCGTCTGGTCGCGCGGCGCACCCGCACGGTGTGGCTGGCAGGGCGCCCTTCGCCGGGCCTGGAGAAGGCCGCCGCGGGCCTGCGCGAGCTGGGTGCGGACGTCCGCACCGTCGCCTTCGACGCGCTCGACTCCGAGTCCCACGAGGCCACGCTCGGCAAGATCTTCGCCGAGGGCGACATCGACATGGTGCTGCTGGCCTTCGGCATCCTCGGTGACCAGGCACGCGACGAGGACGAGCCGCTGTCGGCGGTGCGGGTCGCGCAGACGAACTACACCGGCGCGGTATCGGCGGGCCTGGTGTGCGCGCGGTCGCTCCAGGCCCAAGGGCACGGCGCCCTGGTGGTGCTCTCGTCGGTCGCGGGCGAGCGCGCACGGCGCACGAACTTCATCTACGGGTCCAGCAAGGCGGGCCTCGACGCCTTCGCCCAGGGCCTGGGCGACGCGCTGCACGGCACCGGGGTGCACGTGATGGTGGTCCGCCCCGGCTTCGTACGCTCCAAGATGACCGCGGGCCTGGAGGAGGCCCCGATGGCGACCACTCCGGAGGCGGTCGCCGAGGCCATCGAGACGGGCCTGCGGCGGCGCTCGGAGACGGTGTGGGTGCCCGGCGCGCTACGGGTGGTCATGTCGGCGCTGCGGCACGCGCCGCGGGCGGTGTTCCGGCGGCTTCCGGTGTGACCTTGCCGCGGTGAAGCCCCCGGCCCGGATCAGCGGGCGGGCAGCGTGCTGTGCGCGGCCGGGGCCGTGGCCTGGGGCGGGACCACCGGGCCGCCGCCACCGAAGGCGAACTCGCGCAGCTTGCGCCACACTCCGTCGGCGCCCTGCTCGTACAGCGCGAAGCCGGTGCACGGCCACTCGGCCGTGTAGTCCGAAAGCTCCGCGTATGCCCGGTCCATGGCTTCTTCGGAGATGCCGTGCGCCACCGTGACGTGCGGGTGGTACGGGAACTGCAGCTCGCGCGCCATGGGCCCGGAGGCGTCCCGCACCCGCTCCTGCAGCCAGCTGCAGGCCGAGCCGCCCGCCATCACCTGGACGAAGACGACGGGCGACAGCGGACGGAACGTGCCCGTTCCGGAGAGCCGCATCGGGAAGGGGCGCCCGGAGGCAGCGACGGCCCCCAGGTGCGCCTCGACCGCGGGCAGCGCCGTGGCGTCCACCTCGGTCGGCGGCAGCAGCGTGACGTGGGTGGGGATGCCGTGCGCCGCGGGATCCCCGAAGCCCGCGCGCCGCTCCTGGAGCAGGCTGCCGTGAGGCTCCGGAACCGCGATCGACACACCGATCGTTACGGTCCCCACGTCGTACTCCTGTCGGTCGGATGGCGGGCAGAGGGCGCTGCTGTATTCGGCTTGTCGCAGGTGGCTGCGTGGCTCAGTGCTTGGCGGGCAGGAGGCCCACCTTGTCGTACGCCCGGGCGAGGGTCTCCGCGGCGACGGCGCGCGCCTTCTCGGCGCCCTTGGCCAGGATCGAGTCGAGCGTCTCCGGGTCGTCCAGGTAGGCCTGGGTGCGGTCCCGGAAGGGAGTCACGAAGTCGACCATGACCTCGGCGAGGTCCGTCTTCAGCGCACCGTAGCCCTTGCCGGCGTACTTCTGCTCCAGTTCCGGGATACCGGTGCCGGTGAGCGTGGAGTAGATCGAGAGGAGGTTGCTGACACCCGGCTTCTCCGCCGTGTCGTAGCGCACGACGGTGTCGGTGTCGGTCACCGCGCTCTTGACCTTCTTGGCGGTGGCCTTGGGGTCGTCGAGGAGGTTGATCAGGCCCTTGGGGGTGGAGGCCGACTTGCTCATCTTGATCGACGGGTCCTGAAGATCGAAGATCTTCGCCGTCTCCTTCAGGATGTACGCCGACGGGACGGTGAACGTCTCGCCGAGGCGGCCGTTGAAGCGCTCCGCGAGGTCGCGGGTCAGCTCGATGTGCTGGCGCTGGTCCTCGCCGACCGGGACCTGATTGGCCTGGTAGAGCAGGATGTCCGCGACCTGGAGGATGGGGTACGTGAAGAGGCCCACGGAGGCGCGGTCCGCACCCTGCTTGGCCGCCTTGTCCTTGAACTGCGTCATGCGCGACGCCTCGCCGAAGCCCGTGAAGCAGTTCATGATCCAGGCGAGCTGGGCGTGCTCGGGGACGTGGCTCTGGACGAAGAGCGTGCAGCGCTCGGGGTCGAGGCCCGCGGCGAGGAGCTGTGCGGCGGCGAGCCGGGTGTTGGCACGCAGGTCGGCCGGGTCCTGCGGCATCGTGATCGCGTGGAGATCCACCACCATGTAGAACGCGTCGTGGGACTCCTGCAGCGCCACCCACTGGCGGACCGCGCCGAGGTAGTTGCCGAGGTGGAACGAGCCTGCGGTGGGCTGGATTCCGGAGAGCACGCGAGGACGATCAATGGCCATAGGGCTCATTCTCTCAGGTGTCTCTCATTGCTCGGAAACAGTCGTGTGACGGGTGTGCCGCGATCTTGTGATCCGGCACTTCGATCCGGCACTTCGATCCGGCACTTAGATCCGGTCAGGCGATCCGGTCGTCGCGAATGCGGAACCGATCCCGGCCGGCCGGTGTATCAAGAGTGTGAGGGCACAGGGGGAGGTCCTGGAGGGGGGCCGCGTCGTCGACGAGGGTGCGGTGATCGCGCGTGTGCGCGCCGGGGAGGCGGAGGCGTACGCGGAGTTGGTGCGCGCTTTCACCGGGCTCGCGCTCAGGGCGGCCGTGGCACTCGGGGCGGGAGCGGACGCGGAAGACGTGGTGCAGCAGGCCTTCTTCAAGGCTTACTGCTCCTTGGGGCGGTTCAAGGACGGCTCGGCGTTCAAGCCGTGGCTGTTGTCGATCGTCGCCAATGAGACGAGGAACACAGTGCGTTCGGCGGTCCGCCAGCGGTCGCTGGTCGGACGCGAGGCCGCACTCGCCGAGGCCGACCCGCTGATACCGGAATCGGCGGACCCGGCGGTGGCGGCACTGGAGGACGAGCGCAGGACGGCTCTCCTTGCCGCCCTCGACCGGCTGAGCGAGGACCACCGCATGGTCGTCACCTGCCGCTATCTCCTGGAGATGGACGAGGCGGAGACCGCCGAGGCGCTGGGCTGGCCGCGGGGCACGGTCAAGTCCCGGCTGAACCGCGCCCTGCGGAAACTGGAGCGGCTGCTGCCGCAGGGGCCGGGAGGAGGTGACGGGCATGAGTGAGCGTGGCGACGGATTGGGCGACGGACGGGGCGAGAGCGGTGCCGGGCAGGCCGGACGCGACAGCGCCCGTCGGCTTCCCGTCGAACTGCGGGCGCTCGGCCGGTCCCTCGAACCACCGGGGGCCGACGGCGCCACGATGGCCGAGCGGGTCATCGCGCAGATCATCGCCGAGTCGGTGCCGGTCCCGGTGGCCGAGCCGCCGGGCCGGCTCTCCCGTCTGCGGTCCTGGCTGCGGGGCCGGTGGCGGGTCCTGGTGGCGGCGCTGTGCGGGCTCCTGACGGCGGCGGTGCTCACCCCGCCGGTGCGGGCCGCGGTCTTCGAGTGGTTCGACTTCGGCGGGGTCGAGGTGCGGTACGACCCTTCGGCGTCCCCGCCGGACAAGGCCGGTGTGCCGGAGTGCGGCGGCAGCACGGTCAGCCTGTCCGAGGCCGGGCGCCGGGCGGGGTTCGTGCCGACGGTGCCGGACGTTCTCGGCACGCCGGACGCGGTGGCGGTGACGTGGGAGCCGGGTGCACGCGTCCTGGTCACCCTGTGCTGGCGCGAGGAGGGCCGGACGGTGCGGCTCGACGAGTTCGCGGCGAGCCTCGACCTCGGATTCAGCAAGACGGTGCCTGAGCAGCCCGACTGGGTCCAGGTCGGCCCGGAGACGGGGCTGTGGTTCGCGCGGTCGCACAGGCTCACGTTCTGGATGGCGGAGAGCGACGGCGACCGGTGGACGCGCTCGGAGCGGACGGCCGGGCCCACGCTGCTGTGGACGCACGGCCCGGAGCTCACGCTGCGCCTCGAAGGCGTCGCGTCGAAGGAGCGGGCGCTGGAGATCGGGAAGTCGATCGCGGTTCGGTCGGACGGATCGGGAACCTGAGCGGCCCGGGCGGTGTACCAGAAGTGACGCGGTGCGGACGACTCGCGCCGGAGAGTGACTGGGGGCTCGGACATGCGGATGCGGACGGCAAGGGGAATGTGCGGGTCGGTGGCGGGGCTCGCGGCCGCGCTTGCGCTGGTGGTGATGGGAGCGCCGCGGGCGGTGGCGGGCGGACCGACGAGCGTCCTCGTGGTCTCGCCGGAGAGCGGGCAGAGCACGGCGCTCTATGTGAGCGACAAGGAGTACGGCGAGCTGGAGCGCTGTCTCGGTGAGGTGGGCGAGGGGCGGCGCGAGCAGCCACCGGGCCTGTCCATGAGTGGCGACAGCCGTCAGATCAACGTGACGTGGATGGTCCACGACGTGATGCCGTGGCGGGTGGACCGGGCCTATCCGGTGGTCTCCGGCTCCAAGGACGGCGAGAAGGCCAAGACCGTGTGGATCCACACGACGACGGACGTCGAGTCGATGACCGGCGCCTGGCACAAGGCGAAGGATCCGGCTCGTCTGACGGCACTGTTCAAGAAGCTCGGAGTCATGGGCGCCCCCTCGGACGACGGCAATCAGGCGATAGCTCCCGACTCGGACGGGGCGGGCTCGACCCCGCCGTCGGCGTCCACTCCGACGGCCGGGTCGGAGCAGGCGGCCTCCGGTCGGACCGACGGCACGCCGGGCGACGGCGGCACGGACTGGTGGTGGGCGATACCGGGCGCCGCGGCAGGGGCTGCGGGAGTGCTGCTGCTGCGGGGGCCGCTCGCCGAGCGCCGTCCGTTCCTTGCCTCGCTGCGCGGGCGGCGGCCTCATGAGGACGGGCCGCGGCAGGAGTTGAGGGACCTGTGACCTGTGCGGGCCCTGGCCGCCCCCGGCCGTCGAGCTGACCGGCCGGGGTACGGCTGTCCGGGCGCGGCGGCCGGGGTGCGGCGGCCGGGGGCGGTCGCCCGGACCGGCGGGTCAGTGGCCCGGCAGGCCCGGAGCGGGGTGGGCGGTCATCAGGTCGGCGACCTCGGAGCGGATCTTCGTCAGGGCGTCCTCGTCACCGGCACGGGCCGCGGCGACGCCTCGGTCGATCCACTCGGCGACGGTCGGCATGTGCTGCGTTCCCAGGCCGCGGGAGGTGAGCGAGGGGGTGCCGATGCGGACGCCGGAAGGGTCGAACGGCTTCCTCGGGTCGTACGGCACGGTGTTGTAGTTGACGACGATGCCGGCCCGGTCGAGGGCCTTGGCGGCGACCTTGCCGGGGACGTCCTTGGGGGTGAGGTCCATCAGGATCAGGTGGTTGTCGGTGCCGCCGGAGACCAGGTCGAAACCGCGGGCGAGCAGGGCTTCGGCGAGGGCGCGGGAGTTGGCGACGACCGCGTGGGCGTAGTCACGGAAGGAGGGCTGCGAGGCCTCGTGCAGGGCGACGGCAATGGCCGCGGTGGTCTGGTTGTGCGGGCCGCCCTGCAGGCCCGGGA
Organism: Streptomyces sp. NPDC055189; assembly: GCF_053606765.1. NCBI lineage: Bacteria > Bacillati > Actinomycetota > Actinomycetes > Kitasatosporales > Streptomycetaceae > Streptomyces > Streptomyces sp. NPDC055189. Next base: position 13,966 of record NZ_JBSGSG010000012.1, on the reverse strand, counting down.
AGACCGCCTTGTCGATGGCCTTGGCGTGCTCCTCGCGGGACATCAGCATCGCGCCGCGCGGGCCGCGCAGGGTCTTGTGGGTGGTCGTGGAGATCACGTCGGCGTGCGGTACCGGCGAGGGATGGGCGCCGCCCGCGATCAGTCCTGCGATGTGCGCGATGTCGGCGACCAGGACGGCCCCTGCCTCGTGGGCGATCTCGGCGAAGGCGGCGAAGTCGATGGTGCGAGGGAGGGCGGTGCCACCGCAGAAGATCAGCTTCGGGCGTTCCTTGAGCGCGAGGTCGCGCACCTCGTCGAAGTCGATGCGGCCCGTGTCGTGACGGACGCCGTACTGGACGCCGCGGAACCACTTGCCCGTGGCGGAGACGCCCCAGCCGTGGGTGAGGTGACCGCCCATGGGGAGGGCCATGCCCATCACGGTGTCACCGGGTTCGGCGAAAGCGAGGTAGACGGCGAGGTTGGCCGGGGAGCCGGAGTAAGGCTGCACGTTGGCGTGCTCGACGCCGAAGACGGACTTGGCCCGGGCTACGGCGAGGCGTTCGACGGGGTCGATGTTCTGCTGGCCCTCGTAGTAGCGGCGGCCCGGGTAGCCCTCGCTGTACTTGTTCTGCAGGACCGTGCCGGAGGCTTCGAGGACGGCGGTGGAGACGTAGTTCTCGCTGGGGATCAGGCGCAGGGTGTCGGCCTGGAGCTGCTCCTCGGCGGCGACGAGCGCTGCCAGCTCGGGGTCCTCGGCGGTGAGCGCGGGGTGGCTGAGGGTGTCTGGCGCGTCCGAAGGATTCGGGGATGCGGGAGAAGAGAGGCCCGAGGGGTTCGGGGAAGCGGGAGAAGAGGGGTGGGTCATGGCGTCCTCCGGGGCGAGCGGTGTGTCCGGTCGTGGGCCCGGGGTGCCGATGGGGTCTCCCCTGGTCGAGCGGAGTCGAGACCTTGGGGAAGGTCGGCACCTCGAAGGTTTTGCCTCGCACGGCTTCCTCGGGGTTCGTTCCCCGTACACCAGTCGCCGTGCTGTCGAGACGAGCCTAGCGGGCACGCCGGGTCGGCGGGTTTCCTCGTCCACGATCCGAGCGACGATAGAAATGGGCGCCACACCCGCCCCCCGCCGCAGGACGAACGGAGACCCCGTGTCGACTACCGAAGAGTTCATCACCTCGGCCGAAGCGCACAGCGCGCACAACTACCACCCCCTGCCCATCGTGGTCGCGTCGGCGGAGGGTGCCTGGATGACGGACGTCGAGGGACGCCGCTACCTCGACATGCTCGCCGGATACTCCGCGCTGAATTTCGGGCACGGCAACCGCCGCCTGATCGACGCGGCCAAGGCGCAGTTGGAGCGGGTGACCCTCACCTCGCGGGCCTTCCACCACGACCGCTTCGCCGAGTTCTGTACGCGGCTCGCGGAGCTGTGCGGCAAGGAGATGGTGCTGCCGATGAACACCGGGGCGGAGGCCGTGGAGACGGCCGTCAAAACCGCCAGGAAGTGGGGGTACCAGGTCAAGGGCGTGCCCGACGGGCGGGCGAAGATCGTGGTCGCGCGCGACAACTTCCACGGGCGGACCACGACCATCGTCAGCTTCTCGACGGACGCCGAGGCGCGGGCGGACTTCGGCCCGTACACACCGGGCTTCGAGATCGTTCCGTACGGCGATCTGACGGCGATGCGCGCCGCGGTCACGGAGAACACCGTGGCCGTGCTCCTGGAACCGATCCAGGGTGAGGCCGGGGTTCTGGTGCCGCCGGCCGGATATCTGGCGGGCGTAAGGGAGTTGACCCGCGAGCGGAACGTCCTCTTCATGGCGGACGAGATCCAGTCCGGGTTCGGCAGGACGGGGAAGACGTTCGCGTGCGAGCACGAGGACGTGGTGCCGGACGTGTACGTCCTGGGCAAGGCGCTCGGCGGAGGCGTCGTGCCGGTGTCCGCGGTGGTGGCGGACGCGGATGTCCTCGGGGTCTTCAAGCCGGGTGAGCACGGATCGACGTTCGGCGGCAATCCGCTGGCGTGCGCGGTGGCCCTCGAGGTCGTCGCCATGCTGAGCACGGGCGAGTTCCAGCAGCGGGCCACCGAGCTCGGCGAGCATCTGCACGCCGAGCTGGGGCTGCTCACCGGCACGGGCGCGGTCACGCAGGTGCGGGGCCGCGGGCTGTGGGCGGGCGTCGACATCGAGCCGTCGTACGGCACGGGCCGGGAGATCTCCGAGAAGCTGATGGCACGCGGTGTGCTGGTCAAGGACACCCACGGCTCGACGATCCGGATCGCTCCGCCGCTGGTGATCAGTAAGGAGGACCTGGACTGGGGGCTTGATCAACTGCGGTCTGTGCTGGCTTAGTTCGCTTGGTTCGCTTGGTTCGCTTGGTTCGCTTGGTTCGCTTAGTTCGCTTAGTTCGCGGCGAATTCCGCCGGGTTCGGGGCGGGGGTGTCGTGGCCGCGGGTGTACGCGGCGCCGTAGCCGTCCTCGCCGAGGGCCGTGCGGGAGCGTTGCTCGGCTCGGTCGACGTCGTGGCGTTCGGCGGGCGGCAGCGGGCTGCCGGTGGCCTCGCGGAGGGCTGCGGCGGTGCCGAGCAGTTCGGCGGCGCGGGTGTGGTCGTGCGCGAGGGAGCGGGCGCCGGCCAGGCCTTCGAGGGCCAGGGCGACCGCGCGCTCGTCGCCGGTGCCGCGGGCCACGGCGAGGCCCTCCCGGTGGAGTTCCTCGGCGCGTGCCGCGTCACCGCGCTGTTCGGCGATGTAGCCGAGCTGGGCCAGGATCAGGGCGGTGCCGGACCGGACGCCGAGGCGGCGGTTCCAGGCGAGCCAGGGCAGGAGGTACTTCTCGGCGGTGTCGAGGTCGCCGAGGCGGCGGGCGCCGATGGCGAGTCCCGTCTCGGCGAACTGTTGGGCGGGCCCGTGCGAGTGCTGTGCGGCTAGGCGTGCGGCGCGCTCGTGGAAGTCGGTGGCAGCGGCGTCGTCACCGGTGAGCAGGGCGATGCGGCCGAGGCGTGCGAGGCGGAAGGACACCTCGGTCCACAGCTGGAGCTCCTCCGCGCCGCGCATGCCGTCGCGGTGGAGCCTGGCGGCGGTTTCGTAGTCCGCGGCGATCTCGGCGAGCACGCCCAGCTGTTCGGAGGCCTGCAGCTGGCCCCAGCGGTCGCCGAGTGCGTCGAAGAGCGCGGCGCTGGCCTCGGCGTCGCGGCGCAGGGCCACGAGGTCGCCGCGGTAGAGGGCGCGCGTGGCACGGGTGCTGAGGGTTGCGGCCACGCCCCAGCGGTCGTCCGCCTCGCGGAACTCCTCCAGGAGCGCGTCGACCCGGAGGTCCTCGTTCTCCGTGCGGTCGAATCCGCTGCGGGCGTGGGCGAGGAGCCAGCGGGACCGGGGGTCGGCGGCGGTGTCGGCACCATCGGCGGTGTCGGCACCATCGGCGGTGTCGGCACCATCGGCGTCGTAGGGAGTGTCGTACGGGGTGTCGTAGGGAGTGTCGTCGCCGGTGAGTAGCGCGAGGGCGGCGTGGGCCGTGCGGGCGGAGGCTCGTGCCTTGTCCGTCTCCGTTCCCGTCGCCCTCTCCGTTCCCGTCGCCGTCGCCGTCGCCGGTGGCAGGCTCAGGGCCAGGGTGAGGGAGCGTTTTGCTTCGCCGAGGCGGCCTCGCAGGAACCAGTACCAGGTGCAGTGGTTGGCCAGGAGCAGCGTGAGGGCGGAGTCGCCGTCGGCCGCGGCCCAGTCGAGGGCGGCGCGGAGGTTGGGGGCCTCGGTGTCCAGGCGGTGCAGCCACTGCTGCCCGTGGGGGCCGAGGAGGTGCGGGGCGGCGTGTTCGGCGAGACCGGCGTAGTGGTGGGCGTGACGGCGGCGCACGGCCCGCGTCTCCCCCGCCGCTTCGAGCCGTTCGAGGCTGTAGGCGGCGACGGATTCGAGCAGGCGGTAACGGACGCCATCGGTGCGATCGGATCCGGGTGCGGTGGCGAGGAGGGAGCGGTCGACGAGGCGGGTGACGAGGTCGATTACGTCCGCGTCCGCCTCGCCCTGGGCGGGGTGCGGCGATGCGCTGCCCGGCGACCGGGGGTCTCCGTACACGGCTTCGGCTGAATCCAGGTTGAAGCCCCCACTGAATACGGCGAGTTGGCTCAACGCACCCTGCTCCTCCGGGGTCATCAGCTCCCAGCTCCAGTCGATCATCGCGCGGAGGGTGCGCTGCCGGGCGGGGGCGTCCCTGCGCACCTGGTTGAGCAGCCGGAACCGGTCGTGCAGCCGCTCGGCGAGTGCGTGCACGCCGAGGGCGCGTACGCGGGTGGCGGCCAGTTCGATCGCGAGCGGGATGCCGTCGAGGCGGCGGCATATGAGGGCCGCGTCCGGGGTGCTGTCCGCATCCAGTACGAAGCCCGGGGCAGCGGCGGCGGCCCGCTCGGCGAACAGCTTCAGGGCTTCCTCTTCCGCGAGCGGCGCGACGGCTTCCAGCGTCTCGCCGGAGAGGGCGAGGGGCTCCTGGCTGGTGGCGAGCACGTGCAACTCGGGCGCGTGCCGCAGAAGTTCCGAGAGCAGGGCGGCCACGGGCTCCAGGACGTGCTCACAGTTGTCGAGCACGAGGAGGGTGCGGCGGGGCGCGAGAGCGCGGGCGAGGAGTCGCACCAGGGTGGGGGCAGGGGAGGGACCCGTGCCGGGGTCGGAAGCGGGGCCCGTCCCCGGAGACTCGTCGTGGAGGAGGGAAGGGTTGTCGCGGATGCTCAGGGCCGCGGCCACTGTTTCGGCGACGTTGGATTTCGTGCCGGCCAGTTCCACCAGCCAGATGCCCTCCTCGAAGTCGTCCGCGAGGCCGGCCGCCGCCTCCAGCGCGAGGCGGGTCTTGCCGACGCCGCCCGGGCCCGTCAGGGTGACCAGGCGCGACGCTCCGACCAGCTCCCGGACCCGGCCCACCGCGTCATCGCGGCCCACGAGAGCGGTGACAGGGGCGGGCAGGTTCGTACGGGAGCGTGGGCCAGGGTCGGGGCGGGGCGACGCCCCCGATATCGCCGTCTCCGGCGAGGCCGGCCCGGGTGAGGCCGCCCCACGCGGGACCGCCCCCGGCGAGGCCAGCTTCGGGGACTGGCGGAGTATCGCCTCGTGGAGTGCCGTGAGTTCCGGGCCGGGGTCGATGCCCAGGTCTTCGGCCAGGCCCTCGCGCAGGTCACGGTAGGCGTCCAGCGCCTCCGTCGGGCGCCCCGCCAGATACAGCGCCCTCATGTACGCGCCCCGCAGCCTCTCCCGCAACGGCTGCTCGGCCACCAGGTTCGCCAACTCGTCTGCCAACGAGCCGTGTTCCTCCGGTCCGGGAATGTCCAGGCGCAGTTCCGCCCGTACCTCCTGAGCCGTGAGCCGCTGTTCTTCCAGGCGGGCCACCGCCGCCCGCGCGAACTCCGCGTCGCGGAAATCCGCGTACGCCGGTCCGCGCCAAAGCGTCAGCGCCTCCGAGAGGAGCGAGATCCTCGTACGCGGGTCAGGGGCTTCGTCCGCGTCGTACGCGCGTGAAGACAGCGCCACGAACCGGGCCGCGTCCGACAGCTCCTCCGGCGCCACCCCCGCGGGCGCCCGCAGCAGATACCCGGCAGGGCCGTACGCAACGAGTTCACGCGCGCCCGGTTCAGCCTTCTCCAGGGCCCTGCGCAGTTGGGAGACCTTGGTCTGCAGGGAGTTGGCTGGGTTGCCCGGAAGCCGTTCGCCCCACAGGCCGTCGACCAGGACATCCGCGGGGACCGGACGCCCCTGGTGGATCAGCAGATTCGCGAGCAGGGCACGGACCTTCGGCTCGGGAACCGGGACGACCGCACCGTCCGCCGTACGCACCGTCAACGGGCCCAGCACCTCGAATCGCATGCCGCCACGTTAATGCGGACGGCGGTGTCCTCCCCCAGCAGCTGTGCGTGGGAGGGCCGCTGGCCGCTGCCGTGCGTCAGCCGTCAGTGGTTCGTGCGCGCCCCCCGGCACTGTGGCTCCCGTGACCAGGACAGCTCGGTCACTCGGTCACCCGATCACTCGGTCACCGGGTCATACGGAACCAGCCCCACCCCCCGAAAGGACAACCCACCATGTCCAGCCCCACCAGCCCCACCAGCCCCACCACCCCCACCACCCCCGCCGCCCTCACCACCCCCACCACCTCCCGCGAGATCCGCCTCGCCGCCCGCCCCTCCGGTGAACCCACCTCCGTCGACTTCGAGTTGGCCACCACCCCCGTGCCGGAGCCCGCCGAAGGGCAGATCCTGGTCCGCAACACCTGGATGTCCGTGGACCCGTACATGCGCGGCCGCATGAACGACGTCCCCTCCTACATCCCGCCCTTCGCGCTCGGCGCCGCCCTCGAAGGCAGCGCGGTCGGCGAGGTCGTGGCGTCCCGCGCCGAGAGCGTGCCGGTGGGCGCGACCGTCACGCACTTCCTCGGGTGGCGCGAGTACGCCGTACTGGACGCCGCCACGGCAACCGTCATCGACACCACGCTCGCCCCGGCCTCCGCCTACCTCGGCCCTCTGGGCACCACCGGCCTGACCGCGTACGCCGCCCTCACCCGCACCGCGCCGGTCCGTGAAGGCGACACCGTCTTCATCTCGGCGGCCGCGGGCGCGGTCGGCAGTGTCGCGGGGCAGCTGGCCCGCGAGCTCGGCGCGTCCCGCGTGATCGGCTCGGCGGGCGGCCCCGCGAAGACGAAGAAGCTGCTCGACACGTTCGGCTACGACGCCGCCATCGACTACCGCCGGGGCGGCATCCCCGAACAGCTCGCCCAGGCGGCCCCCGACGGCATCGACGTCTACCTGGACTCGGTCGGCGGCGACCACCTGGAGGCCGCCATCGGCGCCATCCGCACCGGCGGCCGTATCGCCCTCGTGGGCGCCATCAGCGGCTACAACGCCACCGCGCCCGCCCCCGGACCGAACAACCTCTTCCGTGCCGCCACCCACGAGGCGACCCTGCGCGGCATGCTCGTCAGCAGCCACTTCGACCTGTTCCCCGAGTGGATCGGCAGGGCCGCGGGCCTGCTCGCCGACGGCACCCTGCCCAATGAGCAGACCGTCGTCGAAGGAATCGAGCAGGCACCCGGCGCCTTCCTCGGCGTGCTGCGCGGCGCCAACACCGGCAAGATGCTCGTACGGCTCTGAGCCCTCGGCCGACCGTGAGCCCACAACCGGCTGTGAGCCCTCAGTGCTTGACGCCGACTCCGCCGAACATGGCCACGTCCTCGACGTCCGCCGCGTCCTCCGCACGCCAGCGGTTGCACGAGACCACCCCGGGCTCCAGGAGCTCCAGGCCCTCGAAGAAGCCGGTGACCTGCTCGGGCGTGCGCTGCGTGAGCTTGGGCGTGCCGTTCTCGTTCCAGAACGCCACCGCCTCGTCCACGTCGGGCATCGCCGGGCTGGTGATCGTGTGCGAGAGGACGAGGTGGCTGCCGGCGGGCAGCGCGTCCAGCAGGCGGCGCACGATGCCGTACGCCTCGGAGTCGTCGTCGATGAAGATGACGACTCCGAGCAGCATCAGCGCCACCGGCTGGTCGAAGTCCAGCGTCTTGGAAGCGTGTTCGATGATCGTCTCGACATTGCGCAGATCCTCGTCGAGGTAGTCGGTCCTGCCCTCGGGGGTGCTGGTGAGCAGGGCGCGCGCGTGGGTGAGGACCAGCGGATCGTTGTCCACGTAGACGACGCGGGTCTCGGGCGCGAGCCGCTGGGCGACCTCGTGGGTGTTGTCGGCGGTCGGAAGTCCGGTGCCGATGTCGAGGAACTGCCGGATGCCGCACTCGGTCACGAGGTGGCTCACCGCGCGCCCGAGGAACTGCCGGTCGGCGAGCGCGTAATCGCCGATACCGGGGTGCAGCGCGCGGATCTGGTCCCCGGCGGCCTGGTCGACGGCGTAGTTGTCCTTGCCGCCGAGCCAGTAGTTCCAGATCCGGGCCGTGTGAGGCTGCGTGGTGTTGATCCTGCTGTCGGACATCTTCGCTCCGCCTCCGAGTGCGTCGTCTCGATCAAACGGCAGCGTACTAGGGGCATTTGGGCCATGCCCCCAGCCGAGCATCAGAGGATCACGTGCGGCAGGAACCTCGCGTACTCGTCCGTGATCAGGCCCGACGACTCCCGGATGCCGAGCCCCGCCGCCTCGTTCTCGACGACCCACGCTCCGAGCACCACGCGGTTGCCGTCGAAATCGGGCAGCGGCGCCAACTCCTGGTAGCAGCAGGGCTCCTCGCGTACGAGCGTCTCGGTGCCCGGCGGATGGATCGTGACTCCGGCGCCCTCGCGGCCGAGGAGCGGCTTGGCGACGTAGCCACGCCCGGTGGCGAGCTCCCGCGGGCCGTCCAGGTAGGCGGGGAGGAGGTTCGGGTGGCCGGGGTAGAGCTCCCAAAGGACGGCGAGTAGCGCCTTGTTGGAGAGGAGCATCTTCCAGGCGGGCTCGATCCAGAGAGTGGAACCGGTGCCGCCGCCGTTGTCGAGGGTCTCCAGGACGTGCGGGGCGAATCGGTCGGTGGTCAGCCACTCCCACGGGTAGAGCTTGAAGCAGCCGCGGATGAAGCCCAGCTTCTTGTCGACGAAGCGCCGCGAGAGCCGGTCCCAGCCGATGTCCTCCATGGAGATCGCCTCGGTGGCGAGCCCGGCCTGCTGCGCGGTCTCGCGCAGGTAGGCGACCGTCATCAGATCCTCGCCGAGTTCGTCGCCCGCCGAGTGCGCGAAGTACAGCGGACCGCCGGGCGGAAGCAGCGGTGCCTGCTTCTTCCAGGCGTCGACGAGACGTTCGTGGAGGGAGTTCCACTGGTCGGCGCCGGGGAAGCACTCCTCCATCCAGAACCACTGCGGGCTCGCGGCCTCGACCAGGGACGTGGGGGTGTCGGCGTTGTACTCCAGCATCTTGGCCGGGCCGCCGCTCCTGCCGTCATAGTGGAGGTCGAACCGCCCGTAGAGGGAGGGCAGTTCGGCGCGGCGGCGCCAGGCCTCGGTGACCGCTTCGGCCACTCGGGGGTCCGTGATGCCGAGGTCGGCGAGGCGGTCGTGCTCGACGATGTGCTCGGCTGCCGCGAGGCACATCGCGTGGAGTTCCTCGACGACCTCTTCGAGGGCTTCCACCTCGGGCAGCGAGAAGACGTAGCAGGCGGACTCGTCCCAGTAGGGGCGCAGGGAGTCGTCGGGGTAGCGGGTGAGGGGGTAGATGAGCCCCTGGTCCTCGACGGTCTGCTGCCAGCCGGGGCGGGGGGTGAGGGTGCGGCGTTCCATGGTCTCGGGCCTCGGGTCCTCTCGCTTCCGGCTCAGCCGCCGCCGCTGCCCGAGCAGCCGAAGCCGTCGCGGTCGACTGCCTCGCTGCGACTGAAGGTGCCGTAGTCGGCGCGACGGCCGTCGATGTCGGCGTCGTAGTACCAGTCGGCGTCCACGCGGCCGGACTTGCCGGTACCGGTTCCCGTGCCGGTCCCGTAGGAACTGCCGCTCGTCTTACGTCCCTTGCCGGACGAGGAGGACGAGCCGCTGTTGCAGTTCTTGTCGGCGACGATCTTGTAGCCGGTGAGGGAGTCGTAGCTGTCGCGGTCCACGCATCGCTTGTCCGGTTCCGAGCCGCACGAGGTCAGGGCCGCCGCGAGGACGCCCATTCCGCCGAGAACGACCGTGCTGGACCGCAGCCTTCGGCGCGGCGGCTTCTGGTCGGTCTCTGGCTGCTGTTCTTGCTCCACTGCCATTGTTCTGGCGCTCCCCCGTTGTCGTGTACGTGATCATCGATCAGTTATCAGCGTAGGTAAGTGTTCGCGCGCCGCGCCAACCGGCTCCGCGGAAACCCTCTCCTCTACAGTCACTTCGTGTCTCTTGGGATGATTTGCGCACTCGGTTCAGCGGTCTGCTTCGGTACGGCCTCCGTCTTCCAGGCGATCGCCGCGCGCGCCACCGCGCCGGGCACGGGCTCCGGCGTCGACCCCGCGCTGCTGCTGCGCGCGGTGCGGCAGTGGCGGTACGTCGTCGGGCTCGGGCTCGACGGGCTCGGATTCCTGCTGCAGATCGTGGCGTTGCGCTCCATCCCGATCTACGCGGTCGGGGCGGCGCTCGCCGCGAGCCTCGCCGTTACGGCGGTGGTGGCCTCGCGGCTGCTGCGGGTGCGGTTGAGCGGGGTGGAGTGGGGAGCCGTGGGGGTGGTGTGCGCGGGGCTCGCGATGCTGGGGCTCGCTTCGGGGGACGAGGGGGAAGGTGTCGGGTCGACGACTCTGCGGTGGGTGATGTTGGGCGTGGCGGTGGGGGTGCTGGCCCTCGGGGCTGTGGCGGGGCGGTTGTCCGGGCGGGGGCGGGCGCTGGCTCTGGGGCTCGGGGCGGGGTTCGGGTTCGGGGTGGTGGAGGTGGCGGTGCGGCTCATCGACGAGGTCTCGCCGGGGGCGTTGGTTCGTAACCCGGCTTCTTATGCCTTGGTGGTGGGCGGGGGTGCGGCGTTTCTGTTGCTTACGTCCGCCTTGCAGCGGGGGTCCGTCACCACCGCTACCGCGGGGATGGTGGTCGGGGAGACGCTTGGGCCTGCGGTGGTGGGGGTCGTCTGGCTGGGAGATCGGACTCGGGAGGGGTTGGAGTGGCTCGCGGTTCTGGGGTTCGTGGTTGCTGTGGTGGGGGCGTTGGCGTTGGCGCGGTTCGGTGAAGCGCCGGCTCCTGCGGAGGGCGGGGCGGTGGGAGGGGCTCGGTAGGGCTGTCCCTGCGGGGCATTCCCCAAGCCCGCCCCTTCCCGAAACCGGGGCTCCGCCCCAGACCCCGTACAAGATGGCCTCAAACGCCGGCCGGGCTGAGATAACCAAGCCTCAGGGCAACACCCTGCAAAGCGCCTCCAACGCCCCCGCCCACGCATGATCCGGCGGCGTCCCGTACCCCACCACCAGGGCGTCCCTATCGGGGAGGCCCGCTGCCGCGGGGTGGCGGAAGCTCGCGAGGCCCTGGACCCCGAGGCGTTGCCAGCTGGCTGCCTGGACCACCGAGCGCTCCGTGCCCGGCGGCAGTTCCAGCACCGCGTGCAGACCCGCCGCGATACCGGAAGCCCGCACCTCCGGCGCCCGTGCCGCCAGCGCCGCGACCAGTTGGTCCCGCCGGCGGCGGTAACGCAGACGCGCGCCCCGCACATGCCGGTCGTACGCGCCCGACGTCATGAACTCCGCCAGCGTCAGCTGGTCCAGCGCCCCGCAGGCCCATTCCGCGCCCCCCTTCGCCTCGACGACCTCTGCGGCGATCGGCGCGGGCAGGACCATCCAGCCGAGCCGAAGCCCCGGGGCCAGGGACTTGCTCGCCGTGCCGAGGTAGACCACGCGGTCGGGGTCCAGGCCCTGGAGCGCGCCCACCGGCTGCCTGTCGTAGCGGAACTCCCCGTCGTAGTCGTCCTCCAGGATCAGCCCGTCCGCGCGCCGCGCCCAGTCGACCGCGGCCGCACGCCGGTCGGGGTGCAGCGGAACCCCCATCGGGAACTGATGCGCGGGCGTCAGCAGCGCCACCTTCGGCGCACCGGAGCCCGCGCTGGAGCCCGCACCGGAACCCCCACCCAGCTCCACCGTCGACGTGCCGAGTTCGTCGAACGGAAGCGGCCTCGTCCGCAGCCCCGCCCGCTTCAGCAGATTCCAGTGCACGTCCAGGCCGTACGACTCGACCGCCATCTCGCGCAGGCCCCGCGCCCGCAGCACACCGGCAAGCAGCATCAGGCCCTGCGCGAACCCGGCGCAGACGACGATCCGGTCCGGGTCCGTGTGCACGCCCCGCGCGCGGGCGAGGTAGTCGGCGAGGGCGGTACGCAGCTCGATGCGGCCTCGCGGGTCGCCGTAGCCGAACGCGTCGTTCGGGGCGGCGGTCATGGCCCGGCGGGCGGCCTTGAGCCAGGCGGCGCGCGGGAAGGAGGCCAGGTCGGGGGTGCCCGGCTTCAGGTCGTACGTGGGACCGCCCGCGGCCCTGCGGCGCGGTGCGGGTCCGGCGGGGCGCGACACAGCGCGTTCGGCTACGCGGGTGCCCGAGCCCTGGCGCGCGGTGAGCCAGCCCTCGGCGACGAGGTCCCCGTACGCGTCGGCGACGGTGTTGCGGGCTATGCCCAGGTCGACGGCGAGGGTGCGGGACGAGGGGAGGCGGGTGCCGGGGGGCAGTCTGCCGCCGCGCACCGCCTCGCGCAGGGCGTCCGTCAGGCCCTTGCGTACGCCTGAGTGCGTCGCCTCACCGGCCGTGTCCAGGTGGAGGTCGACGCCCAAAGTGGCCCACGATTCTTCCATGGGAATGGACCATACCTGTGGGCTACTCCAGTCGTACGGTCGATGGCATGACGACGAACGAGAACACCCCCGCACCCGAATACCTCCACGAGCACACCCCCCGCCTCGACTGGCACCAGCTCGCGCCCGACGTCTTCAAGGCGATGGTCCGGCTCGACGCGGCCGCCCGTAAGGGCGTCGACCCGGTGATCCTCGAACTCGTCAAGATCCGGGCCTCGCAGATCAACCACTGCGCGCTCTGCGTCGACATGCACAGCAAGGACGCCCTCGCGGCGGGCGAGAGCGTGGAGCGGATCATCCAGCTCAGCGCGTGGGAGGAGTCGCAGCACTTCTACACGGCCAGGGAAGTCGCCGCGATCGAGCTGACCGAGGCGATCACCGTCCTGACGGACGGCTTCGTGCCGGACGCCGTGTACGAGAAGGCCGCGGCCCTCTTCGAGGAGCAGGAACTGACGCAGCTGATCGCCGCGATCACGGTGATCAACGCCTGGAACCGCTTCGGCGTCTCCACCCGCCAGGTGCCCGGCCACTACAAGGCCGGAGACCACAAGTGAGCGCCCGCACCTCCCACCTCGACAAGGGTTTCGGGACCGCGCTCGCCGCGCTGGGCGCGACGGCGAAAAGAGGGCTCGGCGACCCCGTGCTCGCCGAGCTCGTGATGATCCGGGCCTCGCAGATCAACGCGTGCGCGTTCTGTCTCGACATGCATGTGGACATCGCCTTGAAGAACGGCGAGACGGCCAAGCGGATCGCGCTGCTCAACGCCTGGGCGGAGGCGGGCCCGGTCTTCAGCGAGCGCGAGCGGGCCGCTCTCGCGCTGACCGAGGCGGTCACCGTCCTGACTGGGGGCACCTCCCAGGCTTTCGGCTCTGGGGGAGGGTTCGTGCCCGACGAGGTGTACGAGAGCGCGGCCAAGCACTTCGGCGAGGCCGAACTCGCCCATCTCATCGGGGTGATCACCGTCATCAACAGCTGGAACCGGGTGATGGTCAGCCGCCGCACCGAGCCGGGAGGGTACGCGCCGTGAGCCTCGTCGACGGCTTCCGCTCCCTGCACCACGGGCGCGCGCCCGGTGACCCGCTGGTCCTTCCGGGGCCGTGGGACGCGGCCAGTGCGCGGGTCTTCGTGGACGCCGGGTTCCCGGCCCTCGCGACGCCGAGCGCGGGGGTCGCTGCGTCGCTCGGGTACGCGGACGGTGAGGTGCCGCCGGACGAGATGTTCGCGGCGGTGGCCCGGATCGTACGGTCGGTCGGCGGGGCCGTTCCGGTGTCCGCGGACATCGAGGACGGCTACGGCCTGCCGCCCAAGGAGCTGGTGGAGCGGCTCCTGGAGACGGGCGCGGTCGGCTGCAACCTGGAGGACTCGTCGGGCGGGGCCCTGACGGATCCACGCGAGCAGGCGAACCGGCTCGCGGAGGTACGTGCCGTGGCGGGCGACCGGCTGTTCGTCAACGCCCGCGTGGACACGTTCGTCCGGGGCGACGGAGATCCGGCGCGGGCGATCGAGCGGGCCCGCCTGTACGTCGAGGCGGGCGCGGACTGCGTCTATCCGATCCTCGCGCCGCCGGAGGTCCTTCCACGGCTGCGGGCGGGCATCGAAGGTCCGCTCAACATCGCCGCGAAGCCGGAAGGACCGGCCGCCCTGCGGGACCTCGGCGAACGGGGCGCCACCCGGATCACCTTCGGGCCCGGCCTGCTGATCCGTGCGACGGAAGCGCTGCGGGAGATCGCCGGGAGCCTGAAGCAGACGTAAGCAGACATGACGGTGCCGGGTGTCCCGCGCGATTCGCGCGGGAC